>JAQSWV010000028.1 GCA_029266455.1 Nocardioidaceae bacterium | reverse complement strand
TGCGTCCGCGGCTGCTCATGTTGCGGCTGTCGTTGGACTTGGGGTTGCGGTAGTCGAGGCCGTTGGAGGTGTGCCAGAACACCGCGGCGTTGGAGACGGCGATGGTGCGGTTGGCCTTGTTCACCACGCCGTCGGCGAACTGCACCGTGTAGCCGAAGACCGGGTCGACCATGACGCCGGGCCGGTCCTGGGTGCCGGTCGGGAACAGCGCCGCGGTGGCGTCAGACATGTGAAATCCCCGGGTGCGGGCGACGGCCAGCCGCGAGTCGCTGGTGTTGCCGCCCGTCAGCTTCCAGACCGGGTCGGATGCCTTGCCCAGACAGTGGGTGGAGGCCCAGTCCGGGTTGACGTTGACCTTCGGCCAGGAGACGGCCTTCTGCTCGGGATGAGTGCGCATGAATCGCTTGAACGCCCGGGTACGAGCGCGGTTGACAGGTGAACCCGCGACCTTCGACCTGAAGAACGAGTTGGCTGTATAGGGCAGCCACGGGGCACGAGCGGCTGCCGATGCGGCCGAACTGGGCAGCCAGGCGCTCGTGCCCAGTGCACCGACTGCGGTCGCGGCCAGACCGCCCCGCAGGAAGCTGCGACGGCTTGGCGTAAGGGGTGATGTCGTGTCCATGAGGTAGATCGCAACTCTCGGTAGTTTATTGATAACTCCGAGTGTGCATATGGAGATGTCCGACTGAGAATGAGTTGGCGGAGAAACTCCCGGATTGGGGCTCTTGCACGAACCGTTCGCTTCGCCAGGCATCGTCCGATTGGAGCACCGGATGTCACCGCGCGGCGTCCGGCGTGGGGCATCGCTGTCACCGCGCGGCGTCCTCCGCGGCGCTCGTGGCGCGGCCTCTCCCGCGTCTCGAACGCCGCACCGGACCGAGCGGTGTCTCATCCGTGCGGATTGTCCCATTCGTGACAACGTTGTCTTGTGCGACTGTCCACGTGCCGACGTACTGCACTTGGCGTTGCTTGGCTGTGCGTGCCCGCCTTCGGCCTGGTCGGTTGCGGCGACGGTTCCGCCAGTACCGCTGCCTCAGGTTCGAGTGGTGGCGAGACGTACGCCAGGGCGCGGGTCGAGCCCATCGCCCAGCAGGCTCTCGAACGCAAACATCCAGATGCTGACGTAGCCAACGTCAGCTGCGACTCGAGGGTCATGGTCGTCGTTGAGGGCGCTTTGACACACTGCACTGCTCGGATAGACCGACGGCGCACTGACTGGACTCTTGCTTTTCGCGACTCGTCGGGCAAAGTCCGGCTCCGGCAAGTCGCAGCCTCGACCGGCAGCCGGTTCCTGGGCTGACCTGGTTGTCAGTGGGCGCAACAGGGATCGAACCTGTGACCGCCTGCTTGTAAGGCAGGTGCTCTACCGCTGAGCTATGCGCCCGACTTGGCGCGCAGCCTAACCGTCCGGGCAGCCGCTGCCCTGGCCGCCGGCTGCTGGTGTCAGGCGGCGAGCTCGGCGAGGGCTGCGCGGTAGTCGTCGAGGTTGCGGGCGTCGGGTATCGCGTTGACCACCTTCCAGCGCAGCACCCCCTCGTGGTCGATCACGAAGGTGCCACGCAATGCGCAGCCCCGTGCGGGCTCGAACACCCCGTACTTCTGGGCGACCTCGCCGTGGGGCCAGAAATCACTCAGCAATGGGTAGTCGAGACCCTCCAGCTCGGCGTAGGCCCGCAGGCTGTAGACCGGATCGCAGCTGATCGCCACCAGCTGCACGCCCTGGTTCTGGAACTGCGGCATGGCGTCGCGCACGTCACACAGCTCGCCGGTGCACACCCGGCTGAACGCCCACGGATAGAACATGACCACGACAGCCTGCTTGCCGCGGTACTGCGACAGCGTGGTCGACTGGCCATGCTGGTCGCGCAGCGTGAAATCGGGAGCCGGCAGTGCGATGGCGGGGGTCACGGTGGGCTCCACATGGGTGGCCGACTCAGTGGGGGCGGCGCGCCGACTTGGGCGTCACCAGCTTGGTGGCCGACCAGTCGGCGGAGGCGGTCTGAGTGCTGGTGGTGGCCAGGCCCGCCACCGGAGCCGCCTCAGCGATGTCGGCAGGGTCGACATAGCCGTTGCGGCCGACCTTGGGCGTGAGCAGCCAGATGGTCCCGGCCTCGCCGAGATCCGTCAGCGAGTCGACCAGAGCGTCAACGAGGTCACCGTCGTCGTCGCGCCACCACAGCAGCACCCCGTCGACCACATCGCCGACGTCGCCGTCGACCATCTCTGCGCCCAGCAGCTCCTCGATGGCCAGGCGCAGGCCGTCGTCGACGTCGTCGTCCCAGCCCAGCTCCTGCACCACCATGTCCGGCCGGAAACCCAGTCGCGCGACGGGGCTGCCGGAGCCCGCGCCGCCGGCGGTCGAATCCACCACTGCCTCCCTCGTCGTTGCCGGCCGCGACCCAGCCGGACAGTGCGGATCACCCTAGTGGAGCGCCCCCGCCACCGGACGGGGTCGTGCCGGGTCGACGGTGCCTGCCCGTGCCGGACCACGGCAACCCCCTGGACGACGTGCATCCATCCCGTCAGGTAGGGATGGTGGATCATGATCCGGGTGGGACACTGGATGTGCTCCACCACGTACGACGGAAGGACCCTCGTGTCTCCCGCTCAAGAGCGACGCCCGCCCGTGATTCATGAGGGGCTGCCCACGCAGCTCCCCGACATCGACCCCGACGAAACCCAGGAGTGGGTCGAGTCGCTCGACGCGCTGCTGGACGAGCGTGGTCGCGACCGCGCCCGCTACGTCATGCTCAAGCTGCTCGAGCGCGCACGGGAACGTCAGGTCGGAGTGCCGGCCCTTCGCAGCACGGACTACATCAACACCATCACCCCCGAGCGCGAACCGTGGTTCCCGGGCGACGAGCACATCGAGCGCCGGATCCGCGCGTTCATCCGCTGGAACGCAGCCGTCATGGTGTCGCGAGCCAACCGCAAGGGCCTCGAGGTCGGCGGCCACATCGCGACCTACCAGTCGGCGGCCAGCCTGTACGAGGTCGGCTTCAACCACTTCTTCAAGGGCCACGACCACCCCGGTGGCGGCGACCAGGTGTTCATCCAGGGGCACGCCTCCCCGGGAATCTATGCCCGCGCCTATCTCGAGGGTCGACTGAACGAGACCCAGATCGGCCGGTTCCGCCAGGAGGTGCAGCACGGCAAGGGCGTAGGGCTGTCCTCGTACCCACACCCCCGGCTGATGCCGGACTTCTGGGAGTTCCCCACCGTCTCCATGGGCCTCACGGCGGTCAACGCGATCTACCAGGCCCGCTTCAACCGCTACCTGCACAACCGCGGCATCGCCGATACCCAGCAGCAGCACGTGTGGGCCTTCCTCGGCGATGGGGAGATGGGCGAGCCCGAGTCGCTGGGCGCGATCGGCATCGCTGCGCGCGAGGAGCTGGACAACCTGACCTTCGTGGTCAACTGCAACCTTCAGCAGCTCGACGGTCCCGTACGCGGGAACGGCAAGATCATCCAGGAGCTGGAGTCGTACTTCCGCGGCGCCGGCTGGAACGTGATCAAGGTCGTGTGGGGTCGCGAGTGGGACGAGCTGCTTGCCCGCGACACCGACGGTGTCCTCGTCAACCGCATGAACGTGACGCCGGACGGGCAGTACCAGACGTACAGCGTGGAAGAGGGCAGCTACATCCGTGAGCACTTCTTCGGTGGCGATCAGCGGCTGTCCAAGATGGTCAAGCACCTGTCCGACGAGGACCTGCGCAAGCTGCCTCGCGGCGGGCACGACTACCGCAAGGTGTACGCGGCGTTCGAGTCCGCCTGCAGCCACGCCGGCCAGCCGACGGTGATCCTCGCCAAGACGATCAAGGGCTGGACCATCGACGCGCTGGAGGGCCGCAACGCGACCCACCAGATGAAGAAGCTCACCAAGGACGACCTGAAGACCTTCCGGGACCGCCTCTACCTGCCGATCAGCGACTCCGCCATCGACGACGCGGACGTCGCCCCCTTCTACCACCCGGGTGAGGACTCCGACGAGATCCAGTACATGCTCGAGCGGCGCAAGGCGCTGGGCGGGCCGGTGCCCAAGCGTCGGGTCAAGGCCAAGCCCCTGCAGCTGCCTGGCGACGACATGTACGCCGAGCTCAAGCGCGGATCGGGCAAGCAGTCCGTGGCGACGACGATGGCGTTCGTCCGGCTGCTCAAGGATCTGATGAAGGACGAGCACATCGGCCAGCGCGTCGTGCCGATCGCGCCCGACGAGTACCGGACCTTCGGCATGGACTCGATGTTCCCGACAGCCAAGGTGTACAGCCCCATGGGTCAGCTGTACGAGTCGGTCGACCGCAAGCTGCTGCTGACCTACAAGGAGTCGAAGCAGGGCCAGATGCTGCACGAGGGCATCAGCGAGCTCGGTGCGATCGGGTCGTTCACGGCGGCCGGCACCGCCTACGCCACCCAGGGCGAGCCGATGATCCCGGTCTACCTCTTCTACTCGATGTTCGGCTTCCAGCGCACCGGTGACTCGATGTGGGCGCTCGCTGACCAGCTCGGTCGCGGCTTCCTGGTGGGTGCCACCGCGGGGCGCACCACGTTGACCGGCGAGGGCCTGCAGCACGCCGACGGCCACTCGCCGCTGCTCGCTGTCACCAATCCCGCTGCCGTGCACTACGACCCGGCTTTCGCGTACGAGGTCGCGCATGTCGTGCAGGACGGCCTACGCCGCATGTACGGAGGCACCGACGAGTACCCGCACGGTGAGAACGTCTTCTACTACCTCACCGTCTACAACGAGCCGATCATCCAGCCGGCCGAGCCGGACGACCTCGATGTGGCCGGCCTGCTCAAGGGCATGTACCGCCTGTCAGCGGCGCCAGGCGACGACGGGGAGGAGCGGCCGCGGATGCAGCTGCTGGCATCTGGCGTCGCGATGCCGTGGGCCCTGGAGGCACAGCAGGTGCTCCACGACGACTTCGGTGTCGACGCCGACGTGTGGTCGGTGACGTCGTGGAACGAGCTCGCCCGCGACGCCGTCGAGGCGGAGAAGTGGAACCTCAACCATCCCGGCGACTCGCCTCGCCAGCCGTACGTGACCGAGCTGCTCGACACTGCTCCAGGCCCGGTGCTCGCCGTCTCGGACTACATGCGGGCGGTTCCCGACCAGATCGCCCGCTGGGTGCCCGGCCAGTGGCAGTCCCTGGGTGCCGACGGCTTCGGCTTCGCCGACACCCGCGCCGCCGCCCGCCGGTACTTCCAGATCGACGCGCCGTCCATCGTCGTGGCCGCGCTGCAGACCCTAGCCCTCCGCGGCGAGGTCAAGCCGGAGGTCGTCACCGACACCTTCGAGCGCTTCAAGATCGACGACCCCACCGCGGTGCGCGGCGTAAAGCAGGAGGGCGGCGACGCCTGAGCATGGGCTGCCGCTCCGGGCGGAGTTTTCGCAGGGTGGGCTGCGAAAACTGCACTGGTACGGCGCTGTAGCGCCCGGGAGGCGACGCTTTCGCCCGGTCAGTGGGCACACACCACTCGAATGTGGAGACTCGCTTCGGCAACGCGCCACCGTGCCGTGCCGGCTCGGACCGAGACGTACACGTCATGCGTGAAGAGTCGGACCGACGACTCAGTGCGAGCTTGTGGCGTGTGGAGCAGGCGGCGTGCCCTGGCCGGCGCGGGCTTCGAACAGAAGCAGTCCGGCAGCGACGGCTGCATTGAGGGAGTCGCCTCTGCCGAGCATGGGGATGGCGACGGTCGGGTGCCCAAGACGCCGCCACGCGTCAGAGACGCCGTACCGCTCATTGCCCAGCACGATCGCTACCCGGCCGGTCCAGTCGACGTCCCGGTAGGGCGCTGCGTTCTCCGCGGCGTCGGCGATCAGGACCGAGAAGCCGTGGCCCATGAGCCAGTCGGCGGCGGCGGTGGTGTCGTCGAAGTCCATGTGAGGCACACACAAACTCGCGCCGTGACTTGCCCGGAAGACCTGTGGATGCAGTACCGATGTACGCCGGTCGGTCACGATCAACGCATCAGCGGCGCAAGCGTCGAGGGTCCGGATGACCGTGCCGAGGTTTCCCGGCGTCTCGAGGCCGTCGGCTACGAGCACCAGGGCCTGATCTCCGAAGGCCAGCTCGTCTGGCTGCCACTGCCGGGGGCGTACCACCGAGACCAGCCCGTCCGGGCGGTCCCGGGCCACCAGACGCTGCAGGGTACGGGGGGAGATCCGCGCCGACTCGGCAGCAACCTCGGCCACCACGGCAGCGAGATCACCGGCCCGCTCTGACCACATCGCCTCAGGACAGAGCCAGGTCGAGTCGACGGGAGTGCCCGTGTCGATCAGCGCCTCGTGCGCCCAGATTCCCTCGACGAGTACCCGCTTGCCCTCCGGATCGGCGGAGCGGACGAGGCCAAGGGCACCCTTCACGCTCGGGTGTCCGGCACCGACGCGCACCAGCTGGTCGAGATCCATCCGGCCCCCCTCCCTCCACGGCGCCATTATCCGCGTAGGGGACGCTGCTCGGTCCCCTCAAGGGACGCCTGGGCGGCACAGCGCGGATGACGCAACCACAATCCGCTGACCGCGCAACCACAACCCGCGGACCGCGCAACCACAACCCGCGGACCGCGCAACCACAACCCGCGGACCGCGCAACCACAACCCGCGGACCGCGCAACCACGACCCGCGGATCGGGCAACGGAAGGGGGCGCGGCGCGGGTCAGGGACGGGTCCAGGCCAGGAGGTCGGTGAGCGGCCAGGTGTTGACCACCCGTTCGAGCGGCACCTCGTGGGCCGCCGCGCGGGCGCAGCCGTAGTCGAGGAAGTCGAGCTGGCCGGGGGCATGGGCATCGCTGTCGATGCTGATCAGGCAGCCGATCTCCAGTGCCACGTCCAGCAGGTCGTCGGGAGGGTCGGCGCGCTCGGGACGGCTGTTGACCTCCACAGCGGTCCCCGCCTCGGCGCAGGCGGCGAACACCCGCTCCGCATCGAAGCGCGACTGATCCCGTCCACCACGCGAACCGCCGCCCAGCCGCCTGCCGGTGCAGTGACCCAGCACGTCAGTACGGGGGTTGCGAACGGCGGCAAGCATCCGCCGGGTCATGGCGGCTGGGTCCATCTTCAGCTTCGAGTGAACGCTCGCGACCACGACGTCGAGCTCGTCGAGCAGGTCCTCGTCCTGGTCGAGCGACCCATCGTCGAGAATGTCGACCTCGATGCCGGTGAGCAGCCGGAACGGCGCCAGTCGCTCGTTGAGTTCACCCACGAGCGCCAGCTGCTCCCGCAGCCGGTCGGCCGAGAGTCCACGGGCCACGGTCAGCCTCGGCGAGTGATCAGTGAGCGCGGTGTACTGGTGCCCGAGCGCCTTCGCCGTCGCAGCCATCTCGTGCGGCGGGCTGCCGCCATCTGTCCAGTCCGAGTGCGTGTGCAGGTCACCGCGAAGCGCCGAACGGACCTTCTCGCCCCCCGTCGCCAACGGCGCCGCGTCGGTCCGCAGCCGTTCGAGGTACGCCGGCACGCCGGCGTCGAGCGCCTCCACGGCAACCTGAGCGGTCTTCGGCCCGACGTCGGCGACACCGGTCAGGGTGCCCGCTGCCGCTCTGCGGCGTACCTCATCGGGCCCGAGCGCAGCCAGCGCCCAGGCGGCCTTGCGGTACGCACGCACCCGGTAGGTCGGCTCCTGCGTGCGCTCCAGGTAGAACGCGATCTGTTCGAGCGCGGCTACGGGATCCACGGGCGTCCCCCGATCATCCGGCCTCCGCACGGTCGGCCACCGGCGTCAGCCCGATGTCACCGCGGGCCAGCAGGCTCCGGAACCGGGCCCGACGGTACGACGCCGGTCTGGTCCCTGCGACGAAGTCGGTGATGATCTCGGCGAACCGGTCGGGATGGTCGCGGTGCGGGAAGTGCGCCGCGTCCCGCAGCACGTGCACCTGCGCATCCGGCGCGGACGCCCGCACCTCAGCGGCGTGCCCTACCGGGATGACGTCATCGTCGACTCCCCAGACCACGCACGTCGGCAGCTGACGGGTCAGGTACGCCCGGTCGGTCATCGTCACCACCTGGCCTCGCCAGTCGACCACGGCGCGCACCACGTGCCGGATCGCCGAGCGCGCCGTCGGGTCGGCCATCTGCTCGTAGATGCCGGCGACCTCCCCCAGGTCCTGCGTGTGCGGCAGCCCGGTGCGGGCGAGCCCCCGCAGCGCTCCTGCGACCGCTGGTCGCAGGACGGGTCGGGTGGCTGCGCCGATGACGGCGCCCATCCCTGGCAGGGTCAGCGCCCGGACCGCCCAGGACACCTCCGCCCCGAGCCCGCCGGGCGCGACCAGAGCGAGCCGCTCGGTGCGCTCAGGGAACTGGTACGCGAACTGCATCGCGACCCCGCCGCCGAAGGAGTGACCGACCACCGTGGCCCGGTCGAAACCGAGCACCGTGATGAGGTCGCGCATGCCGTTGGCGTACCCGCCCAGGGAGTAGTCCGCCCGCGGCTTGTCCGAGCGGCCGTGCCCCAGCAGATCGGGGGCGATCACGGTGAACCGGGTCGCCAGCCGTGGGAGCACAGGCAGCCACGTGGTGGCATCGCACCCGAGCCCGTGCAGCAGCAGCAACAACGGGCCTTCGCCGCAGCGGTAGTACGCACGGCGGTGCCCGTGCAGGACGAGCGAGTCCATGGGGAGGTCCTCGGGGACCTCGACCGGTGACGGCACAGGCGCTCCCGGAAGACGGCTACCGAAGAGTAGCCGTTGGAGGACTAGCGTGGGAGCGTGGCGACACGCTCCCGCAGTGCGCTCGCCCGCCGGCTGGAGAAGTCGGTGGGGCCGCTGGCGACGGCAACCACCGCGCGGATGGACCGCGACCTCGCGTGGTACCGCGAGCTGTCGGCGGAGGACCGGTCCTGGATCGGCCTCATCGCCCAGAACGGGATCGCGAGCTTCACCACCTGGTTCCGCGACCCGCAGCCGGTCGGCACGCTTGCCGCCACGGTCTTCGGCCACGCACCCCGTGCCTTGACCCGGGTGATCAGCCTGCACCAGACCGTCGAGCTGGTCCGTACGACCATCGACGCGGTCGAGGAGGACGTCGACCGGCTGCTGGGGCCAGACGACGGCGCGGTCGTCCGTGACGCCATGCTGCGGTACTCCCGTGACATCGCCTTCGCCGCCGCAGAGGTGTACGCGCGGGCGGCCGAGGTCCGCGGTGCCTGGGACGCCCGGCTGGAGGCGCTCGCAGTGGACGCGGTGCTGCGAGGCGAGGCCGACGAGGCGGTGCGCTCCCGCGCCTCGGCGCTCGGCTGGCAGGCCTCGCACGGCATCAGCGTGGTCCTCGGGCGGACGCCCGAGGGCGTCGACGGCGGGGTCGACAGCGGCCACACCCCCGACGCATACGGCGCCGTCGACGAGCTGCGCCGCTCGGCTCGTCAGGCAGGCGCCGACACGCTCTGCGCCGTACAGGGCGACCGGTTGGTCGTCGTCCTGGGCGGGGTAGAGGATCTCGACAAGGCCGGGGTGAGCATCGCCGATCATTTCGGCCCCGGCCCGGTCGTCATGGGCCCTCTCGTGTCCGACCTGCTCGTGGCCGCCCGATCGGCACGAGCGGCCGCCGCCGGACTGCGCGCGGCGCCCGGCTGGCCGGGGGCGCCGCGCCCCGTCGCTGCCGACGACCTGCTCCCCGAACGAGCGCTGTCCGGGGACGGGCACGCGCGCCACCAGCTGGTCACCGCTGTCTATGCACCAGTGGCCTCAGACGGCATCCTGCTCGACACCCTCGAGGCCTACCTCGAGCACGGCGCATCGATCGAGGGCAGTGCTCGCTCACTGTTCGTGCACGCCAACACGATCCGATACCGACTGCGGCGGATCGAGGAAGTGTCCGGGCTCTCGCCGGCACACCCACGGGACGCGTACACCTTGCGTGTCGCCTTGACACTCGGCCGGCTGCGAGGTCCGGAGGCGGGCTGAACCGTTCTCTCTTTGTAGGAAACCTCCAAATACCAGGGGGTGAACTTCGTCCGCTGCGATCCGCAGGAGAAGGGACCGGGACGGGCACCCTTGATGCGTGCTCGTCATCGTCGCCCCGGGTCAGGGGGCCCAGACCCCGGGATTCC
This sequence comes from Nocardioidaceae bacterium, assembly GCA_029266455.1. Taxonomy (GTDB): domain Bacteria; phylum Actinomycetota; class Actinomycetes; order Propionibacteriales; family Nocardioidaceae; genus JACCWP01. Next base: position 27,605 of record JAQSWV010000028.1, on the reverse strand, counting down.
TGGCCCCGTGGCTCGAGGACCCGGTGTTCGCCGAGCGGATCGACTGGCTGTCCGTGGTGTCCGGACTTGATCTGGCGCACTACGGGACGAAGGCAGACCAGGACGCCATCCGCGACACCGCCGTTGCCCAGCCGCTGCTGGTGGCGTCGGGGCTCGTGGCCGCCGTGTCCCTGTTCCCCCACCCCGCCGACGCCTTCCGCGTCGTGGGCGCGGCCAGCGGGCACAGCGTCGGCGAGATCACCGCCGCCGCGGGTGTGGGCGTCATCTCCGCAGAACAGGCCATGGTCCTCGTGCGTGAGCGGGGCAGAGCCATGGCGGACGCCTCCCGGCGCGCGGCCACGTCGATGACCGCCGTTCTCGGCGGTGACCGCGAGGAGATCCTGGCCGCGCTGGATCGGCACGGCCTCACCGCCGCCAACGACAACGGGCCCGGCCAGATCGTCGCCGCCGGCACCGTCGACCAGCTCGCGGCCCTGGCCGACGATCCGCCCGCCAAGGCCCGGCTCACCCCACTGTCCGTGGCCGGCGCGTTCCACACCGCGCACATGCAGCCAGCCGTCGAAGTCCTGGACCGACTCGCGAGTGCGGTGTCCACTCACGACCCGCGCACCCGGCTGATCTCGAATCTCGACGGACAGATCGTTCATGACGGCCAAGAGGTGCTGCGGCGGATCGTCGGTCAGGTCGCGAGCCCCGTGCGCTGGGACCTTTGCATGCACACCATGCGCGACCTGGGCGTGACGGGTCTGCTCGAGATGCCGCCGGCCGGCACGCTCACCGGCATCGCGCGTCGTGGTCTCAAGGGTGTCGCCGGCTTCGCGCTGAAGTCGCCCGACCAGCTGGACGACGCCAGGGCCTTCGCCGAGGAGCATGCCGACATCGATGTGTCACCGCTCGACGCCTCGCCGACCTGGCGGCTGCTGGTCTCCCCGGCCAAGGGAGCGTTCACACTCTCCGACCAGCTCGACCACGCCAAGCCGCTGCAGCCGCGCGACATCATCGGCACGGTGCGTAACCGAGGAGACAGCATCCCGGTCATGGCTCCGCACGGCGGCACCGTGGTCGAGTGGCTGGTCGAGGACGGCGACCCGGTGGCACCCGGCCAACCTCTGGTCAGGCTGCACCCCGAGGGAGCCTCATGACCGCGCTGACCGGGCCTACCGGCACCACCCATGCCGGCCTGCTCGGCCTCGGCGTGTACCGACCCCGCCGGGAGGTGCCCAACTCGGAGATCGTCCACCTGATCGACTCGTCCGACGAGTGGATCCGCACCCGGTCCGGTATCACCAGCCGCCGCTTCGCCGAGGCCGACGAGACCGTGGTCTCCATGTCGGTCGAGGCCTCCCGCCAGGCGATCGAGCAGGCCGGCCTGACCCCGGGCCAGATCGACTGCGTGCTGGTCGCCACCGTGTCGCACCTGCTCCAGACACCGGCGGCCGCAGCGATGATCGCCGAGCAGCTCGGTGCGACGCCTGCAGCCGCGATGGACGTCTCGGCGGCGTGCGCGGGCTTCTGCTACGGGGTGGCGATGGCCTCCGACATGGTGCGCGGCGGCTCGGCCCGCCACGTGCTGGTCGTCGGCGTCGAGAAGCTGAGCGACATCACCGATCCCACCGATCGGTCGACCGCTTTCATCTTCGCCGACGGCGCGGGAGCGGTGGTGGTCGGGCCGGCCGACCAGGCCGGGATCAGCCCGGTCGTGTGGGGATCCGACGGCGCCCGTTTCGACCTCATCCGCCAGGAGGCGTTCTGGCCGCCCAAGGTCGACCCCGATCCCGAGTCGGTGAAGGGCGCGCACGTGCTCCGCATGGACGGCAACCCCGTCTTCCGTTGGGCCAGCTTCGAGATGGCCAAGGTGGCGCAGCAGGCCATCGAGCGAGCCGGCATCACGGTGGACGAGCTCGACGCCTTCATCCCGCACCAGGCCAACATGCGCATCACCGATGCCATGGCGCGTGCACTCAAGCTGCCGTCACACGTGGTGATCGCTCGCGACATCGCCGAGCAGGGCAACACCTCGGCGGCGTCGATCCCCCTGGCGATGCACCGCCTGATCGCCGACGGCCAGGTCAAGCCGGGCGACCTCGCGCTGCTCATCGCTTTCGGGGCCGGCCTGGTGTATGCCGCTCAGGTGGTGCGCCTGCCCTAGCCGACATGCGGCGCCGCCACGGACGACGGGACGCCACAGCTCATCCATCCCCCTTCCACCCCGACATCGACACCCGAATCCACTCCAGGAGGAACATCCACAATGGCCACCACTGAGGAGATCCGCGCCTCGCTCGCCGACATCGTCAACGAGGTAGCGGGGATCCCCGCCGACGACGTCCAGCTCGACAAGTCCTTCGTCGACGACCTCGACGTCGACTCGCTGTCCATGGTCGAGGTGGTCGTGGCCGCCGAGGAGAAGTTCGACGTGAAGATCCCCGATGACGAGGTCAAGAACCTCAAGACCGTCGGTGACGCCGTGGCATTCATCGAACGGCAGCTGTCCTGATCCGCTCGGGCAGATGTTCCGACCAGCCCACTACCCCACCCACTACCCCCGTACGAGGTGACCTCGCATGACTCGTTCCGTCGTCGTGACCGGCCTCGGCGCCACCACCCCTGTCGGTGGCGACGTCGCCTCCAGTTGGGAGGCGTTGGTCGCCGGTCGATCCGGCGCCGGCAAGCTCGAGCACGAGTGGGCCGAGCCGTTGCCGGTGCAGATCGCGGCCGAGATCGCGGTCGAGCCGAGTGAGGTGCTCGACCGGGTCAAGGCCCGACGTCTCGACCGGTCGGCGCAGTTCGCCCTGCTCGCGGCGATGGAGGCGTGGGCCGACTCCGGCCTCGCCGACACCGACATCGACGGCGAGCGCATCGGGGTGGCCTGCGCGTCCGGGATCGGTGGTATCCAGACCCTGCTGGCCAACTACGACGCGCTCCGCGACAAGGGTCCCCGCCGGGTGTCGCCGCTGGCGATCCCCATGCTCATGCCGAACTCCCCGTCGGCGAACATCAGCCTCCTGGTCGGCGCCAAGGCCGGGGTGCACACGCCTGTCTCGGCGTGCGCCTCGGGCAGCGAGGGGATCGCTCTCGGACTCGACATGATCCGACTCGGCCGCGCCGACGTGGTCGTCGCCGGAGGCACCGAGGCAGCTGTCCACCCGCTTCCGCTGGCGGCGTTCGCGAACATGATGGCGCTGTCCAAGCGCAACGATGACCCGGAGGCGGCATCCCGGCCGTGGGACAAGGGACGCGACGGCTTCCTGCTCGGCGAGGGCGCCGGGCTCGTCGTCCTGGAGGAGGCCGAGCACGCCCGCGCCCGCGGCGCACGGGTGTACGCGGAGCTCGTCGGTGCGGGCATCACCGCCGACAGCCACGACATCGCCCAGCCCGACCCCGAGGGCCGCGGCGGCACGCGGGCCATGCGCCTTGCCCTCGAGGACGGCGAGGTGGCGGCCAGCGACATCAGGCACATCAACGCGCACGCGACCTCGACCCCCCTGGGCGACGTCGCCGAGTGCACGATGGTGCACCGGGTGCTGGGTGAGTCCGCGGCCTCGGTCGTCATCACCAGCACCAAGTCGATGACCGGTCACCTGCTCGGCGCAGCCGGCGCCCTGGAGTCGATCGCCACCGTGCTCGCCCTGCACCACCGGGTCGTCCCACCGACGATCAACCTCGACGACGTGGACGACGCTGTGGAGCTCGACATCGCCACCAAGCCGCGGGACCTGCCGGCCGGTGACCTCGCCGCGTTGAACAACTCGTTCGGGTTCGGCGGCCACAACGTTGCGCTGGCCTTCCGCACCGTCTGATCCGACCGGCCCGACAACGACCGCCTGACCCTCGAAGGGGCCGCATGACCACGACCGTCCCGGTGAAGCCGGCGAAGCTGCCTCGCGAGGATGACCCGCGGCACCCCGTCAAGCGGCTCAGCGCGTTGTTCGACAAGGGCTCGTTGCAGCTGATCACTCCCGACGACCTGTCCGGCATGCTCGCCGCCACGGGCACCGTCGACGGCACGCACACGGTGGCCTTCTGCTCAGACCCCACGGTGATGGGCGGGGCGATGGGGCATGACGGCTGCAAGGTCGTGGTGGAGGCGTACGAGCGTGCCATGGCCGACTCGGCACCGATCGTCGGACTGTGGCACTCGGGCGGGGCGCGGTTGGCCGAGGGAGTCCTGTCACTGCATGCCGTCGGGCTGATCTTCCGGGCAATGACGCTCGCTTCCGGCCGGGTCCCGCAGATCTCGGTGGTTCTCGGCCCGGCCGCCGGCGGCGCCGCGTACGGTCCCGCGTTGACCGACGCGGTCATCCTCGGGCCCGAGGGACGGATCTTCGTCACCGGCCCCGACGTGGTGCGGTCGGTGACCGGAGAGGACGTCGACATGCTCCGCCTCGGCGGACCCGAACCACACGGCCGACGCTCAGGTGTGGTCCACGTTCTCGCCGACTCCGAGGCGCACGCGATCGGTGAGGCTCGACGCCTCGCGTCTCTGCTCGGCGACCAGGGCAGCCTCGTCATCGACGACGTTGCCGACGTCGACCTGGCGGCCGCGCTCCCCGAGTCCATGCGCCGCGCCTACGACGTGCACCCCCTGCTCGACCAGCTACTCGACCGTGGCAGCGGGGTCGAGCTGCATGCCCGGTGGGCCCCCAACATCACGACCACGCTCGGCCGGTTCGGCGGCCGCGCGGTAGGGGTGATCGCGAACAACCCCCTGCGGCTCGGCGGCTGCCTCGACTCGGCATCGGCGGAGAAGGCATCCCGGTTCGTCCGGATGTGCGATGCGTTCGGTGTCCCGCTCATCGTCGTCGTGGACGTTCCCGGTTACCTGCCTGGAGTGGGCCAGGAGTGGGACGGAGTCGTACGCAGGGGCGCGAAGCTCCTGCACGCGTTCGGCGAGGCAACGGTGCCGCGGGTCACCCTCGTGACCCGCAAGGCCTACGGCGGTGCCTACATCGCGATGAACGCCCGTGCCCTGGGCGCGACCCGGGTCTTCGCGTGGCCCGGTGCCGAGATCGCGGTCATGGGGGCGGTGGCGGCTGTCCGCATCCTGCACCGCCGCCGGCTCGCCGAGACAGCCCCCGATGTCCGTCCCCAGATCGAAACCGAGCTGGCGGCCGAGCACGAGCGGCTGGCCGGCGGAGTCGAGAAGGCTGCCGAGATCGGGGTCATCGACGAGGTGGTGGAGCCCGGTCGCACGCGGTCGGCACTGGCTGGAGCGCTCGCCCGCGCACTCACCGATGACTCCCCGCAGGGGCGCACGCGCGGCCCGCACGGCAACATCCCGCTCTGATCGGCGCGGCAGTCCTGCAGTCAGGGACCTGCGGCCGGCTCCATCGGTCAGACCACCTGGTGCAGCCAGCGCACCGGTGCGCCCTCCCCCGCGTGCCGGAACGTCTCCAGCTCGTCGTCCCAGGGGCGGCCGAGCAGCCGGTCGATCTGGTGCTCGAGGGTCACCTCGCCGAGGGCTGCTCGCGCCACGGCTGCGCGTAGCCGGTCCTCGGGGATCATGAGATCGCCGTGCAGGCCGGTCACGGCCGAGAAGACGCCGAGACCAGGGGTGTACGAGTACCGCGCGCCCTCGCTGGCGGGGGTGGGCTCCTCGGTCACCTCGAAGCGCAGATGTGCCCAGCCGCGCAGGGCCGAACAGATCCGCGCCGCAGTGCCGGGCGCCCCTTGCCAGGACAGCTCGGCACGGTAGGTGCCGGTAGCGGCTGGCTGCGGGGTCCACGACAACGAGACGGGTGCACCCAGGACACCGCCGATCGCCCATTCGACGTGCGGACACACGGCAGAGGGCGCGGAATGGATATAGACCACGCCTCGTGAGGCACGTGACGTGCCCCGTGTCGTGACGTTCACCATGACCTCCCGAGCTCGAGGTGCGCCTTCCCCAGCGGCCTCGTCGGACGGACGGTGATGTCCCGGCTCCCCATTGTGCCCCATGGACCTCAACAGCACCAGCAGGTGCAGCACGAGCATGGTCTGCGGCGGAACGGGCACGTAGGGTCGTATCAGGACGCATTGCGTTCGGGGTGTCCCCGATCGAGGTACGGGAGGTCAGGGATGGTGACCGTGCGCGAGGCGCGCCCGCGCAACCGCTTCGAGGTGCTCGTCGACGACGAGGTCGTCGGCTTTCTCGTGTACCACGAGGAGGAGGGCCGGGTGGCGTTCCCCCACACGGAGGTGGATCCTCGACACCAGGGTCACGGGCTCGCCGGCCGGATGACGGCCACCGCTCTCGACGCGGCCAGGCAGCGCCACCAGCAGGTGCTGCCGTACTGCCGGTTCGTGGCAGGGTTCATCGCCCGCAACCCGGAGTACGCCGACCTGGTGCCCTCGGCCGAGCGTGCCGCGTTCGGCCTCACCACGGTGCCCGAGTAGCCGGCGAGAGGCACCGACCCTACCGACAGGCCCGCGCTGACGAGGTGAGGACACGATGCGAGTGGTGGTAGCAGGAGGTCACGGAGCGATTGGGCTGCGGCTGTTGCGGCTGCTCGCCGAGGCCGGCCACGAGCCGGTCGGCCTCGTCCGCAACCCGGATCACGTCGGTGACCTCACCGCGGCCGGAGCCCGGCCGGTCGTGCTCGACCTCGAGTCGGCCGCTCTCGACCGTGTCGTCGAGGAGCTCAGTGGGGCCGACGTCGCCGTCTTCGCGGCAGGCGCCGGCCCGGGCAGCGGCGCGGCGCGGAAGCTGACCGTCGACCGCGACGCCGCCGTGCTGCTCGCCGACGCGGCCGTCGCCGCGGGGACTCGTCGTTACCTCCTGGTGTCGTCGATGGGTGCGGTCGAGCCCGAGCCCGGCCATGACCTGCAGGTGCCCGAGGACCCCAGCGATGACGACGTCTTCGCCCTCTACCTCCAAGCCAAGGGAGCTGCGGATGCCGCCGTCGCCGCCCGGGACCTGCACTGGGTCATTCTCCGACCGGGTCGCCTGAGCAACGACCCGGCGACCGGGCGAGTGCAGCTGGCGCCAACGGTCGAGCACGGATCGATCAGCCGCGACGACGTCGCCGCGGTGCTGCTGGCGCTCACCCGGGCCCCCGTCACCGGGCGGATCGTCGAGCTGGTGGCCGGGGACGTGCCCATCGACGAGGCGGTTGCTGCGCTCACCCGATGAGCGGCGACGCCCCTGGGTCGCCGGCGCGATGTGCGGGTGCGCGGGAGAACAGGGGGTGCTTTCTCCCGGCCGCACCGGGGGGAGCGGCCAGTACCCTGACCCTGTGTTTCGCCGTCCGTACACCTTCGTGATCTGGGTCGCCGTTGCGGCCGCGATGGTAGCGGTCGTCGGGGCGCTGTTGCTGGACCTGCCCATCCGCGACCCGGACGGCGTTGCCGGACCCTCCTACATCCGCCTTCCGGCCATCGTGCTCGCCGCGCTGGCGGCGGACATCGTGCCGCGCGCGTGGTACCGCACACCCAAGATGGTCAACTTCTTCAGCACTGCCCGCGTCATCATCCGCGAACGCTGGACCTGGGCACGCGTCCGGCTCGTGGTCATCGGCTTGGGCTGCTTCTACCTCAGCTATGTGTCGTACCGGAACATCAAGAGCTTCCTGCCGTTCGTGAACTCCAACCTGCATGACGACTTCCTGGGCGACCTGGACCGGTGGATGCTCTTCGGCAACCGGCCCGCCGTCGTCCTGCACGACCTGCTGGGGGTCGGTTTCTCGGCGCACCTGCTCTCCATCGTCTACGTGTTCTACCTCTTCTTCGTGCCGATCTCGCTGGCGGTCGCACTGGTGTGGAGCAGGGACGTCCGCAAGGGCTTCTGGTATGTCACGGCCCTGTCGCTCAACTGGGTCTTGGGCGCTGGCAGCTATTACGTCCTGCCGTCCCTGGGACCGGCCTACGCCCAGCCCAGCGACTTCACCATGCTGCCCGACACCGGTGTGGCGGCGCTGCAGGAGAGTCTGCTGATGGGTCGCTACGCGGTCCTCACCGACCCGCACGCGACCAGCTCCGTCCATGGCATCGCTGCCTTCGCCTCCCTGCACGTGTCGGTCGTGGTCACCGCCGCACTGATCGCGCACCGACTCGGCATGCCCCGCTGGATCCGAGTCGCACTATGGGCCTACACCGGGTTCACCGTGCTGGCCACCGTCTACTTCGGCTGGCACTACCTGGTCGATGACGTCGCGGGGGTCGTCATCGGGTATCTCTCGGTCGCTCTCGGGGCCATGGCCACCGGCCACAGCATGTGGTCGCTTCGCCGCATCCCGGACGATCCCCCGGAGGGGGACACGGCAGGTGCCGCCGCTCATGAGGGCGGGCTGGACTCGTCGGTCGTGACCTCCGGTGCTGCTCTGCCGCCGACCGGCGACGGGTCGGCCGCCGGCTCGGGCTCGGGCTCGTCAGAGTCGTCAGCGTCCCGTGCCCCCGAACGGATCGACCCGCGGTGACGAGGAGACCGGCCGGTTCGCCCTGATGCTGAACACCGACACAGGCCGCTCCTGGGCAATACCGTCGACGGCGATGTCGACCCGCTCGTTGTAGAACGCGACCCGGTCCCTGATTTGGCCCACCGCGGGTACCGGCGACGGGTACGACCAGGCCGCGTTCGTGGCGTCCGGATGCCCGATGACGTCCCAGTACAGGTCCGCTGACCCCTTGTAAGGACAGAGGCTGTGGTTGGCAGTGGGCGACAGAGAATCGAAGTTCACATCGGCACGGGGCACGTCGTACCGGGTGGGGAGGTCGGTCTCGAACAGCACAACTGGCTCGCGCCTGTCGGCCAGCACGGTTCCGTTCAGTGACACGACGACGCGACGGCTGCTGGGCATGCGGAACGGTGCGACCTGGCAGCGCGAGATCGAACCACTGGGCCACCGGTCCCTCGGGCAGGAAGGAGAAGGGCTGACGCGGTGGCGGCGATGTGGACGGCCGGAGAAGGTCGATGCGCACGTCCGCCCCGCGAAGGCGTAGGCCGGCTCGGGCGTGTCGCTGTACTCGGTACGCTCGCACCAGCCGATCAGCAGCGCAACCACTGCGTGCCTGCTCGGTTCGCGCACTTGAGCTGCGGCGGCCGCCTGCCGGCGTCATATCGCCCGCTCCGCGCAGTCATGCCTTCATCATGAGGTGGTGACATGGCTCAAGCGCCTCGCGTACCTGCTGGTGATCACCGTGTCGCTGGTGGGCGTGGCGGCTGCCGTCATCTTCCTCACCAACCCACGGGACGAGGACGGCTACCTGGCCTACTACGAGGAGCACAGACCTCAACTGGCTGAGAACCGTCCCGAGCGGCTGCTCAGATCAGGAGACGCCGCGTGTGACTGGCTCAACAGTCAGGTCGCCGTCCTCCTCTGGCCCGGAACGGACGTCGGTGACCGCGACCTCGCACACCGATTCGCATCCGAGACGGGGGGCTCGCGTCTCAATGCCGTGGTGGCGTTCGACACCTTGTGCGGCGGCACCAAGGTGGTGATCCAGACGGCTCACCCCTGGCAGCAGCTGTTCGGGGACTAGACAGCCGGTATCCCTCGACAACTGTCCACCGAGGCTGACCTGACCCAGCCTTGCCGTCCGGATGTCCGGACTCGTCCACACTCCCCCGCTACCAGGGGATCCCCCGGTTCCTCGACCCCACACGCCGCGGCGACGCTGACCAGACCTGCCAGCAGGACGCTACGCCTGGACGCTGTGGCTCTCGCGTCAGCAGGCACCGCGGCGCCCCGCCGGAGACTCCGGTCGCATCCTCACTCACTGGAGACTAGACGGGGCCCCATCCCCATCCTGATCCTCATCGTCCGTCGCGGCCGAATCGGCCGGGCGCTGCCCCGGAGCCGCGTTTCTGCAGGAAGAACGCGCCAAGGGCACCCGCCAGCGTGGCGAACACCACGACGGAGTAGATCGCGAGGACGACCTCGAGAACTCGCGCCACTGCACCGTCGGCTGCCGGTGGCTCGCCGGTCACCGTGGCGAGGGCTGCGCCGTGCAGGGCGCGGCCGTAGTCGGTGAAGGTCTCGGCGACGAAGACAGCTGACTCGCGCCCATCACCACCACTGCGGTGACGACTCCGAGCCATCCGAGCCGACCGCTCAGCAGGCGGCCGGCCGAGCGCGAGCCGCGCAGGGTGGACGACAGGACGCCACCGAGCCTCGCTGTGCGCAGCAGGGTCAGTGCACGGCGAAACGCAGGAACGGGAGCACGAGGAGGCCCATCGGACGGTCCAGGCGGCCGGCGAGCTCCTCGGCGGGTGACTCTCCCCGGCGTATCCGAGGGGCGTGGCTGGCCACGTGATCAGCTTGTCTCCGACAGGCGACCGGTGCGCAGAGGCCACCGGGAGGGCAGGCCGTATCCGGCCTCTGCGCCGGCCTGCCGGAACCAGTGGGGCGGGCGGGGCTCGAACCCGCGACCCAGGGGTTATGAGCCCCTTGCTCTGACCGACTGAGCTACCGCCCCGCAGTCGACCCGCAGGATAACCGTCCCGACGCAGGGTACGGTCGCCAGCGTGAGCGACACCTCAGACGCCCCTGAGTCACCCGTCGTGCTGGAGCCACTCCGAGAGGACTGGCAACGGGCCCTCGCGGTCGTGGCCCATCCCGACGACATGGAGTTCGGGGCCGCCGCGGCGGTCGCCCGCTGGACGGGGCAGGGCAAGCACATCGTCTACTGCATGGTCACCAGTGGTGAGGCCGGCATCGACGGCATCGATCCGGCGAGGTCCCGGGTTCTCCGCGAGGCGGAGCAGATCGAGTCGGCCCGCATCGTGGGTGTCGACACCGTCGACTTCCTGAGGCTGCCCGACGGCATCCTCGAGTACGGGGTGCCCCTTCGCCGTTCGATCGCCGAGGTGGTCCGACTACACCGGCCGGAGATCGTGATCACCGGAAACTTCCGGGACACGTTCGGAGGCAGGAACCTGAACCAGGCCGACCACATCGCGGTGGGCAAGGCCACCCTGGACGCCGTGCGGGACGCCGGCAACCGTTGGGTCTTCCCCGAGCAGCTGGGCGCCGGCCTGGAGCCGTGGGGTGGGGTGACGGAGGTGTGGGCCGGCAGCTCGCCCGATGCCAGGCACGCGGTGGAGATCACCGAGAGCTTCCAGGCCGGCGTTGACTCTCTGTCTGCGCACAAGGCCTACATCGACGGCCTGGGCTGGGAGCACTTCGATCCGGAGGAGTTCCTCGAGGGAATGGCCCGCGCAACAGGCACGGCCATGGGTGTGCCGATGGCCACCGCATTCGAGGTGTTCCCGCTCGGCTGGGGTGGCTGAGCCCCACCAGCGATCTTGGCGTCGGAACCCGATTGTCGAGGTGCGTCAGCGATAGCTGACCGACTCACAGTTGGGGAATCTGCGCTCGCCTGAGTCGAGGATGGCGCTGTCGCGGCCGTTACCGCACAAGAGGTAGTCGTCACCATCCTCGCCCCTCAGCGCGTCGTCGCCGTCGCCGCCCCAGAGCCGGTCGTTGCCGGGCCCGCCGCCCACGGTGTCATGACCCTCCTTGGCGACGACGTCGTCGTTGCCGGGCCCGCCGTTGACCCTGTCGCTGTCGACCCCCGACCTGATCCAGTCGTTGCCGGCGCCGCCCCGGACGACGTCGTTACCGGTGAACCCGTTGAAGAAGTCGTCACCTGCGCCGAAGTAGGCGGTGTCCTTTCCCCTGTCGCCCAGCACGGTCGCGGCGACCGTGGCAGGCAGGGCGGAGGCGTCGGTGAAGTCGTTGCCGAGCCTGGGCCAGATCTCGACCAGTAGCGGGGAGCTCTTGGTGACGCCGCCCGGCACCTTGCACACTGCGGCGACGCCCACCGCCACCTTCTGCCGGTTGCAGGCTGGCGCCAGCTTCTTCCACGCCTCGGTGTTCCTGTCGGCGAAGCGGATCCCGCCGCTCACGGGGGCCACCACGAGGTGACCGTTCTGCTGGCCGCTGCGGAACTGGTAGCCGTGCCGCGACTTGTCGATGACGGCCTGGTTCTTGAGCGGTTCCGCGGTCCCCGGCTCGCCCATCAGCTCGGTGACGAAGGGGTAGGGGGGGCCGGCGTTGGCGCCCGCTGGCGGCTCGCCGCCTGCAGCAGTTCCCAGGGTCACGGCGGTCATGGCCGACGCGGCGAGAAGGGCGAGTGTCGGCATTCCGACCAAGCGAAGGGTGGTCCGGCGGGAGAGGATGTCCATACCCGTGACGCTATGGCTACGCAGCGTTACACCAAAACCGGAGATATCCGCTCTGTGCACTCCCCGCAGGGGTGATCTGGCCCGCTAAACCGGTCCAAGATGGGACGGAAGCGACGTGTTCAGCGCTGCGCTGACTTCTCGAAGGCGATCACTCAACGTGACCAAACGATGAAGACGGAACTCCGGACGACGCCCGACCGCCCCCGATCGGTGCGCCAACGCTCCGTTCGACCCATCCCGATCCTTCGCCGCCGGACCGGCTGCGATGGGGACCCACAAGTGAGGAATCGACGCGAGGTGGAGTCGGTCAACCGACGGCCGCCCTGGTGATGGCCGCCGGGGCTAGTCGTGACCGGATGTCCCGTGCGGGTTCGACAGGATCATCCGGGTAGCCCGGTCCAAGGCGGAACTCGACGTCGTCACTGCCGACTGACTCGCCGCAGTCCCCACACACCATGCTGACGCGGAGCGGGTGGAGGTGGGCCTTGTGATGGAGGGTGACCGGCGCGCCGTCGCCGCCGTCCAGCCAGCGGTCACCCCACGCGAGCAGAGCTGCGAGCACCGGGAAGAAGTCCTTGCCCTTCTCCGTCAGCACGTACTCGTTGCGCGGGGGGTTGTCCTGGTACGGCCTCCTGGACAGGAGGCCCCCCTCGACCAGCTTGTTCAGGCGATCGGACAACGTGTTCCTTGCGAGTCCGAGGGAGTTGTGGAAGTCGTCGAAGCGTCGGAGTCCATGAAAAGCATCCCGAAGGATCAAGGCGCTCCAGGCGTCGCCGACGAGCTCCAGAGACCGCGCAACGGAGCAGGGCCAGGCCGAGAGATTGCGCTTCATGAGTACACCTTAGCAACTCAGTTTGCCTTGAGGATTGACTCAGGCCAGTACTCCCCTGTAAGACTCAGTCTTCATTCGGTACTTACGCAAACCGTCCCGGAGCCTTTCACTCGTGCTACGCCTCATCACTCGCGAGGGACACCCGTCATGCTGACCTTCGACACAGCGGATCTCGAGAGGCGGGACCGCGCGCACGCGATCGTCTCGGTGATGCGGGAGGCTGCACTGGCGAGTCACGTCGTGCACGAGGATCCCGAGTCCGACGTCTACCTGCGGATGTCCCAGTGGCAGTTCGGCTCCATGACCCTGGTCAAGATGGCGATCTCGGGGGTGACGGTCACGCGAACCCGCCGTCAGACCGCCCGGGACGACGAGTCGTTGATCTCGATCGGCGTCATGGGTGCCAGGGCGGGCAGGCAGATCCAAGACGACGAAGCCACCGCACTGGGCCCGACGACGGTCTATGGCATGGAGGTCACCCGCCCATACCAGCATGTGAGCACAGGACCTACCCGGGCTCTGACCGTCCTGGTTCGCGCTGATGATCTCGGGCTTCCGCTTGAGCGGGTGGCGCAGGCGCGCTCGCGCCTCAACACCACGCCCGTGACAAGTCTGTTCCTCCAACACGTGCGGGCGCTGGTGGACCAGGCTGATCAGCTCGTCGACGTGCCCACGGCGGGACTGATCGAACCCGCGACCCTTCAGCTGACACGGGCGCTTCTCGCGTCTGCCATGGACGATCCCCTCGTCCGAGAAGCCCTTGCGGACACGTTGCTACTGAGAGTCAGGGCCTACATCCGCAGCAACCTGCAGGACCGGAAGCTCAATGCGGCGACCATCGCGGCAGCCCACCATGTGTCGCAACGCCACCTCTACAAGGTCTGCGCAGCCGGGGGAATGCGACTGGAGTCGTGGATCATCTTCCAGCGCCTCGAGGCCGCCAGGGTGGACCTCGCCAAGGCGAGCAGCCGGGGGCGCACCATTGCCGCCGTCGCGGCCAAGTGGGGATTCAGCAATCCCTCGCACTTCGCTCACCGGTTTCGTGAGGCCTACGGGCTGCCTCCACGAGAGTGGCAGCAGCTCGGGGACCACCTGGATCGGTCTGGAGCCGAGCACGTCGATCGCGTGTGTGCACACTGACGCAACAGCCGTGCAGGCACAGCACATGCGAGGACGCGGATCGGTGGCAACGTCAGGCATCAACGCCATCGATGGAGGCCACCCTGACTTGTCAGGTCGCCCGTTCGAGCTCAGATGGGAGAAGTCGGCGGGGGCGTCAAGGGTGCTCCACTCAAGGATTACGCCGGTGCGCCGCAGGGCATCACCCGACCACAAGAGCAGTCGTTCATCGACTAGTCGAACCTCTCAGGATCTGAACCCCGAGGGTTCACCCAGGAAGGGATGATCATGAGTACAGAGCGAAACAACCAGCGACCGGGCGACAGTGTTCTCGACACCATCGTCTTGGTCCACGGACTGTGGATGACACCCCGCTCCTGGGAGCACTGGGTGACCCACTACGAGGCCCGCGGCTACCGCGTCCTCGCTCCCGGCTACCCGGGCTTCGAGGTCGAGGTCGAGGCCCTGCGGGAGAACCCACAGGTGATCGCGGACGCCACGGTGCCCGAGACCATTGAGCACCTCGCCGGCGTCATCGAGAGCCTCGACAAGCCACCGATAATCATCGGCCACTCTTTCGGGGGTACCCTCACCCAACTGCTGCTTGCCCGCGGACTGGGAGCTGCGGGCGTCGCTATCGACTCCGCCCCGACCGAAGGAGTCCGAGTCAACCCGCCCTCACAGATCAAGTCGCTGCTGCCGATTCTCAACAACCCCTCGAAGCGGCACAAGGCCGCCGGATTCACCCCCGAGCAGTTCCACTACGCCTTCACCAACACGCTCAGCCGAGAGGACTCGGACAGGGCCTACCACCGCTACCACATCCCAGCCCCAGGCAGCTGGGTCTGGGCCTACGGCCTGATCGCCAACTTCAAACCGGGTCACCAGGAGACGTGGGTTGACTACAGCAACGACAACCGGGCACCGCTACTGTTCATCACCGGTGGGTCCGACCACATCATGCCGCCCTCGGTGAACCACTCCAACGCGAAGCACTACCGCAAGTCGTCCTCGCTCACCGAGACTTACGACTTCCCCGGTCGCTCCCACTGGACCTGCGCAGAGCCGGGCTGGGAGCAGGTCGCCGACAAGGCGCTTGAATGGGCCAGCACCCACGCCCGAACCGGGCGAGCAGGTGACGCGGAAAGCGCCGCAGCCCGGACCTAGCAGTGGCGATGCCGGCTGCGCGCCGTCGCCACCACCGGGAGCGGGCCAGTACGCCGGTCTGGTTCTCACGGCTCGGGGGGGAGCAGCGGTCCCGCCGCACCGGATGCGCGCAGACGATCAGGCCGGGACGATGAGCCCCTGCAGCCAGGCCTGCCAGGCAGGCTCCTCGCGCCGTACGTAGTCTGCGGCGTCGGCGGAGAACAGGTAGGCGCGTACGCCCGCCATCGCCTTGCCGTCGCCCTCGCCGAACGCGAAGACGCTGAGCATCCCGGGCACCGGCGCAGTGAGCCGGACCAGCGTCTGCCGTTCGCCGACGCGCTCGACCGTGCCGGTGGCGCCGCGCACCTCGACCATCGCGCCCTCGTCGCCCAGACCAAGGGCGTCGTGCAGTGTGGACCAGAGCGTCTCGGCGTCGCCCGGGTGGGAGGCCGTGACCTCCAGCTGCGTGGCCTCCTGACCGGGGAAGTGCGACAGGTAGAGGCGCAGGTTGTCGAAGAACGGGATCCAGCCGGACCCCATCTCGTCCCAGAACTCCGACTCCCAGGCCGCGCCGGTCCCGAAGCCACTGCTGGTGACGCGCACGACGCAGGTGCCGCCGGACCTGGCCACGACGAGGAACTCCGAGGTCAGCGGGCTCAGCGCATCCGGATCCTTGCCCATGAGGGCGGCCCAGTCCTCTTCGTACACGAGGCGGCGCGGCGGGTCCCAGCCGGTGACATGGCCGTCCGAGCCCATCTCGGGGCCCATGGTGAAGTGCAAGGAGCCGCCCTCGCGCTCTTCCATCTCGGTCGGCAGGAACCAGGCGCTCATGCCCCTTGCCGTGGCGATGGCGTGCCAGACCTGCTCCGGGGTGCCCGGGACCTCGACGCTGAACTCCAGGCGGTACGGGACGTTCGGGGTCGTGCTCATACGTTCTCCTCAGGAAGGGGGTGAGCGGCGACGACGAGCCGGTGCGGGCGCCCGTCGTCGTGGTGATAGCGAGCGGCCAGGTCGAGCACCGCGGCGGTCAGGTCGTCCGCGAAGGCAGCCCGGTCCACGGCCGACCGGAAGCCGATCTGCGTGTCGATGGTCAGCGTCGGCAGGCGCTTGCCGGACGCGCCGGCCCGGCGCGCCAAGGCGCCGACCTCGCGCACCAGCCGACCGGCCAGCGCGACGAGGTAGCCCGCCGAGAGGTGGTCGGCGTTGGCGTCTGGGTCGGCCGCGGACGCGCTGACAGCCGCCGGCGACACGACGTACGACGCCGCCGACGCCTGCAGAACGCGCTCGGTGATGCCCCCGTGCCGCCGTTCTTCGGACAGCTCCACCAGGCCGTGCGCCTCGAGCGCCTTGAGATGGTAGTTGATTCTCTGGCGCGCGATGCCGACTCGGGCGGAAAGCCCGGCGGCGGAGGCCGGAACGGCCAACTCGCCGAGCAGCCGGGTCCGGACCGGATCCAGCGCGGCGGCGGCTGCCTCCGCGCTTTCGATGACCACGACGTCCTGCATGCTGCGACCGTGCCATTGACAAGATTTTTTGTCAATGGCACTCCAGTGCTCGCCGTCGTGCCGTGGACCTGCATCGTGAACACCTACGACTGCCCAGATGAACGTGCCCGACTCCGCGCACATCGCCCGCTCGACGAGGCCGGCTCCACGCTGATCGAGCTGCGCCAGCAGCGCGTGACGGGTGGTCCGCTGGCTGTGACCGTGTAGGTGAACGGGGAAGGTCGAGCCGGTCGTCGTCGGTGGCGGATAGCTGGCCCGTCACTCCGTGAATGGCGTCGCTGCTCGCCCTGGTCTCGTGATCCGAATCAACCCTTATCGATACTGACTTCGTCGATGTCGCCCTGAAGCACGTCGTCGCCTGCAACCTTCGAGCCGACCATCACGATCGAGTTGTTGTCTACTCTGCCGGTCGACTTCGTCAGGGAGTATGACGTCCCATCTACGACGGCGCTCACGGTGTTGCCGATCCGCTTGCATTGCAGCGTGTGCGTGCGGCCATCAACGATGTCGGGGGTCGCCTGCTTGGATGCCAACGACCGGGTTCCATCGGGAAGGATGCCCTTGTACGCGCAGCGGAGCTTGCCGACCGTCGTGTTGCTGGCGACGCGGTGAATCTCCATCTTCCAGAAGCCACCCGCCGTCTTGGTATCGCCCTTCCGAATGACGTCGTAGCTGTCGTCGAGAATCTGTCCGTCCTCCACGTGAACGGTCGCCTTGACCGCGAAGTCCGCGCTCTCCGGATCCAGTGTCGGACTGTCAGGCACCTCGACCCAGGACGTGGTTCCGTCGAACCGGTAGGCCCGCGCACTTCCAGTAACGAGTCCCGGGACTCCAGTGATCACGCTGTGCGTGGTGCCGTCATTGGTTCCCGCCGAGTCCTCCATCACGACGGTAGCGTCAGCGGGGCCTTCCTCATCCATCTTCCAGTCCGCCACCAGGGCGGCAGATGCAGTCGACGGCAGCGCCACCACGGCGGTCGCCGCCACTAGGACAGTGGGGATTCTGTGCCTCATGAGATGCCTTCCGGACGTCTGCTCGATGCTTGCCCGGTCCATGGCACGGTTGACAGGGCTGCAAAGGCAGCGTTCATCGGCTTCTCGGACCAGGGGTCCTCACCGGTCGCGCTCATGGACAGGTGTCAGACGGGCGCTGGTGGTCTCGACGCCGCAGAATGGTCCTCGCGGCGGGGTTCCACCCGGAGGCGCAACCCGCCGAGGAGGCTCCTGGTGCAGCACGTAGTGGCCAACACGGGCAAGTGCGTCCGCCACCCACATGCGGCGACGATCATGTGGTCACCGACCGGCTCGACGAATTCTTGACCGGGTGGCAAGTCAATGGCACGGAGGCAGTTGCGAGTACCTGGAAATGGCCCCTGACCTGCACCGTTACAGCTCCCGCGCCTGGATTCGAACCAGGAACCTGCCGGTTAACAGCCGGCTGCTCTGCCGATTGAGCTACACGGGATCGTCGGACAGCAGCCCGAGCCGCACAGACTAGCAAGGGCCGATCACTGCCCCAGCTCAGCCCGGGCCGCCGCCAGTCCCTCGTCGACAGCCCGTCGGACCTCCGGATCGGCCGGATCGAGCCCGTCACCGAGCCAGGTCGACCACAGGATCTCCCCCTGCCTGGTGGGAGATCGACGTGCCACGACCTTGAGGCCCCTGCTGCCGGCCACGGGCACGTGACGCGTCAGCAGCACGCTCGCCGTCACCCGTTCACGAACCAGGTCGAGCAGCCGCCGTGGGTCCCGCACGGCCAGCTCGTGACGTGGTTGCGGCATCCCGAAGTCAGCGACCTCCACGATCACCAGTCGCTCGGTCTCGTCGTGCCAGCTCGCCTGGTCGATCTGCTCCCATGGGAGCTTCCGCGTCGGTTGCCCCACCCCCACGTGCAGCGCACGGTCAGTGCCGACGACCCACGCCCCGTCGGTGTCAGCTGCTCCGGCCAGCACCCGCTCACCGGGCGCCAGATCCAGTTGCGTGCGCACCTGTGCGGGGACGCCGTGCGATCGCGTCCACGGGGGCATGAGCCCATTGTGCCAAGGGCGGTCGCCGGTCCCTGTGGTCAGCCGTCGCCGGGGTCGTCCAGCCCGGCCACGGTGGGCATCGTGCGGAGCATCTCTCGCGCCTCCGCCTCGAGACGCTGCACGACACCGCGCGACAAGCCGGTCTCCTCGGCGACGGCACGCCGGCTCCTCGGCCGGCCGTCGTGCCAGCCCACCAGTGCTGTCATCACCTGACGGTGCTGGTCGGGGAGCTGCTGCAGCGCCGCGTCCAGCAGCTCGTGCGCGTCCGCGGCGGCCAGCGCGTCGACCGGGTCGGGCAGGTCCGCCACCAGGGCGCCGTCGATCGTGCCTCCGGCGACCTCGGCGTGCAGCGAGAGCGCGGGCGTCGACGACCGCAGCAGCAGCGCGACCCTCGTCGGATCGACGCCGCTGCGGGTCGCCACCTCGATGGTGGTCGCCTCCCGCCCACTCTGGTCGCCGATCTCGTCCCGGGCGCGCACGCAGGCGACGACCTGGTCATGGACGTGCACCGGCACGCGGACCGCGCGGGACTGCTCGGCCAGGGCACGGGTGACCGCCTGCCGGATCCACCACACGGCGTACGTCGAGAAGGCGAACCCGCGCCGGTGGTCGTACTTCTCGACGGCGCGCATCAGGCCGAGCGCGCCCTCCTGCACCAGGTCGGCCAGCGGCATGCTGTGCCGGCGCGCCCGCCTGGCGACGGCGACCACCAGTCGCAGATTCGCCGACACCAGCCGTCGGTGGGCGGCGTTGCCTTCTGCGACCAGCGTCTGGAGGTCAGCGAGCAGTCCCTGGTCGTCCCCACCGGCGGTTCCCTCGGCCAGCTGCGTCAATCGCTCCCGTGCCAGCACGCCGACCTCGACGCAGTGTGCGAGCTCCCGCACCTCGTCGGGCTCGAGGAGCGCGACCCTCCCCACCTCTGCGAGGTAACGCGTCCACGAGTCCCCGATGCCGACGGCCTGTGTGTGTGCGCCCATACGCCTCAGTGTCGGCCGGTGCTTGGGCACCCTGCCCGATCATCCCGCCGCGCTGTGGATGAGGCGCGCAATCATGCGACGCCGCCACCGATGGCCCGCTCACGCAGCTGCCGCCGGTGCTGCTCCAGGGCCACCAGCTCGCCGAACATCCGGTTGTAGTCGAGCTCGCGCTCGATCGGGTTCGTACGCTGCAGCCGCGACTTGACCTCGTCGATGCGCCGCGCGGCCGTGATCTCCTGCAGTCGCGCCAGCAGCGCGTCGACGTAACGTGCCTCGACCTCGCCGTGGGTCGGCAGCGGGTCGACGGCGAGCCCCGCCAGTACCGGCTGGGCCTGCTGGGGTAGCCGCTGTGCCAGCCGGGTCAGCCACGCCTGATCCCCACCCGTGGGAAGCGGCTCGGCGGTGATGGCCTCCCACACCAGACGCAGCAGCGGGTGGCCGAAGTCGGAGCCGTCCAGAGCCGTCACCCCAGAGGCCAGCTGAGGGTGCTGAACGACCGCCTTCAACGCCTCGCGCTCGTCGGCGAACCGCGGATCACGTACGTCAGGCACCTCGTCGAGCGTCGCTGCACCCGGGTCAGGCTCTGCCGGCCGGGTCAGCCGTCCACCGCGGGACGTCACATGGCCCCCACCCCGGCGGATCTCGTCCCGCACGTCGTCTGGGTCGACGCCCACCATGTCGGACAGCTCGCGCACGAACGCCGACACCTTGGACCGGTCCCGGACGCTGGTCACCAGCTTGGCCGCGGCGCGGACAGCGTCGATGCGGCCGTCGGCGCGGTCGAGGTCGTAGCGGTCGACGACGTTGCGCAGCACGAACCGGTACAGCGGCACCCGGCGGGCCACCAGCTCGCGCACCGCGGCATCGCCCTTCTGCAAGCGAAGGTCACAGGGATCGAGGCCGTCGGGCTCCACCGCCACGTAGGTCTGGCCGCCGAACTCGCGATCACCCTCGAAGGCCCGCAGGGCCGCTCGTTGCCCGGCCTCGTCGCCGTCGAACGTGAAGATGACCTCTCCGCGGAACTCGTCGTGGTCGAGCAGCAGCCGGCGCAGGATGCGCGTGTGATCAGGTCCGAAAGCCGTACCGCAGGTCGCGACGGCGGTGGGCACCCCTGCCAGGTGGCAGGCCATCACGTCGGTGTACCCCTCGACCACGACCGCCTGCGAGGACCTGGCGATGTCCCGACGAGCCAGGTCGACGCCGTAGAGCAGGGAGCTCTTCTTGTAGATCGGTGTCTCAGGGGTGTTGAGGTACTTGGCCTCGATCCTGTCATCGTCGAACAACCGGCGGGCCCCGAAGCCCACCACCTCGCCGGACAGCTCGCGGATCGGCCACACCAGCCGGCCACGGAACCGGTCGTACGGGCCCCGCGCGCTCTGCCCGACAAGCCCCGCCGCGACCGCGTCCTCGTCCCGGACGCCGCGGCCGCGCAGGTGGCGCAGCAGTGCATCACCAGCACGCGGGGCGAACCCGACCCCGAAGGGCTCCGCCGCGTCACGGTCGAAGCCGCGCACGGACAAGAACTCGCGACCGGCCACCGCGTCAGGCGACTCCTCCAGCTGCGAGGAGTAGAACTCCGCCGCGATCCGGTGCGCCTCGACCAGGCGCTGACGCTGACCACGCTCACCGTGCCGCGCGGGCCCTCCGCCCTCGGCATAGCGCAGGTCGACGCCCACGCGCCCGGCCAGTCGCTCAACAGCCTCGGCGAACGCCAGCCCCTCGATCTCCTGGAGGAACGAGATGACGTCACCACCCCGACCGCAGCCGAAGCAGTACCAGTACTGCCGGGCCGGCGTCACCGTGAACGACGCGGTCTTCTCGTCATGGAACGGGCACAGTCCCTTGCGCGAGCCCCCGCCTGCGGTGCGCAAGGAGACATACTGCTCGACGACCTCGTCGATGCGGGCGCGCTCACGGACGAGGGCGATGTCCTCGTCGCGGATCAGGCCGGCCACGGCGGCGAGTCTAGGTCGTCACCGGTGACCCAGCCGCGATGCACCATGCGGCCCGGAGGCCAACGACGCCCCGCTTCAGACCTCGTTGAGAGGCACGTCCGGATCGCCGAGGCGCGCAGGCTCGAGGGTCCGGCCGGAACGGATCAAAGCCTGCACGTCCTCGATGGTGTCCCAGACATTGACGTGCATACCCGCCTCGAGCCGGCCGTCCACCAGCCAGAACGCCATGAACTCGCGTCCCTCGACGTCGCCGCGGGTGACCAGCTGGGCGGTCGCCGGGTCGGCGACGTGGCCCGCGTACTCCATGCCGATGTCGAACTGGTCGGACCAGAAGAACGGCAGCGCGTCGTGCGTCGCCTCGCCGTCGAGCATGCTCCGGGCGGCCACCGGCGCGCCGTCGTAGGCGTTGGCCCAGTGCTCGACGTGGATGCGGCGGTTGCGGAGCGGGGCGCAGGGCCAGGCGCACACGTCGCCGGCGGCGAACACGTCAGGGTCGGACGTGCGCAGCGACGCGTCGACCACGACAGCGCCGGCCATCGTCTCGTCGACCTCGAGTCGGGCCGCCGCGGCGATGTCGGCGTTGGGCAGCACACCGATGCCGACCAGCACCAGGTCGGCCTCGAACACCCTGCCGTCGGTCGTGACGACCGACTCCACTGTGGTGGCGCCCCGCAGCTCTTGGATGCCGGCGTGCAGAATCAGGTCGACCCCGTTGTCGCGATGGGCTCGGGCGAAGACCCTCGACATCGGGTCCCCGAGGGCCCGGATCAGTGGAGCCGCCGGCGACACCACCTTCACCTCGCAGCCGTACGAGCGGGCTGCCGCGGCCGCCTCCATCCCGATCCACCCGGCACCGATCACGACGACGCGCGGCCTGGTCGCGAAGCGGTCGCGCAGCGCCACCGAGTCGTCAAGGGTTCGCAGCGCCACCACCCCATCGAGGTCGGTGCCCGGGACTCCCAGTCGCTGCCCCCGCGAACCGGTGGCGAGCAGCACCTTGTCGTACGTCACGTCCTGGCCGTCAGCCGTCTTGACGAGGTGCTCGGCAGGGTCGAGGGAGACGGCCCGGACACCGAGGCGTACGTCGATGTCTCGGTCGACGTACCAGCTCTCGTCGTGGAAGGTCACGCTGTCCGGCTTGTCATCTCCCTTGAGCACCTGCTTGGACAGCGCCGGCCGATCGTAGGGAAGTCGCGGCTCGGCAGACAGCACCGTCAGGGAGCCGTCGTAGCCCTCCTCGCGGAGCGTCTCGACCGCACGGACGGCAGACACCCCTCCACCGACGATCACGTGCCCGGCTGACCCTGGTGACCCTGCTGACATGAACCGGAACCCTACGCCCAGCGCTCGTGCCACGCCCCGGCGGAGACGTCGGTGAGCGAGGCCACCTGGTCGACAACGACCCGCAATCGCTGCGCGTCATCGCGGGCAGCCGCCCAGTCGCCGTGGAACACCGGCGACAGCGAGCCCGGCGCGTCCCGGAGCAGGCCCGTCGTGAGCTCGGTGAGCAGAGCCCGCTGCACCTCCATCGCCGGTTGCCGGTCATGCGCGCGCATCACGTAGTGAGCGGCCACCCCCTTGAGGACGGCGATCTCGTCCCGGACCGGTTCCGGCACCACGAGGTCGGCGGCATGGCGCACCAGCGGCCCCCCGCCGAACCGGTCGTGGGTGGCCGCCTGCGTCAGCTCGCAGAAGCGACCGATCAGGCCGGAGGTGAGGCGCTTGAGCGACGCCAGCGACGCTCGGGTGCCGTCGAAGTCCTCCTCCGGCCATATGCGCAGCGCTCGCAATCGCTCGAGTGCCGCATCCAAGGCCGCATCGTCGCTGTCGGGTTGATACCAGTCGCGAACGACATCGAAGACCGCCGTTCGCTCGGCGGGATCTGCCAGCAGGCGCAGGTTGATGCGGCCCGCCACCACTCCGTCCTCGACGTCGTGCACGCAGTACGCCACGTCGTCGGCGAGATCCATCACCTGCGCCTCCACGCAGCGCCGGGTCCCGGCGACGCCGTCGCGAATCCATGTGAAGGCGTCCGTGTCGTCGGCGTACACGCCGAACTTGCCTCCCACGCCGGCTCGTGGCCACGGGTACTTGATGGTCGCGTCCAGGGCCGCTCGGGTGAGGTTCAGGCCCACGCTGCGACCGTCGGCAGTGGCTGTCTTCGCCTCGAGCCGGGTGAGGATGCGCAGGGTCTGCGCGTTGCCCTCGAAGCCGCCGCACGGCTCGGCGAGCTCGTCGAGGGCCCGTTCACCGTTGTGCCCGAACGGCGGATGACCAAGGTCGTGGGCCAGCGCCGCGGTCTCGACGAGGTCGGGGTGACAGCCGATCGCCTGGCCGAGCTCACGGGCGATCTGGCCGACCTCGAGGGAGTGGGTGAGCCGGTTGCGCACGAAGTCGTGAGACCCGGGTCCGACCACCTGGGTGGTGGCGGCCAGCCGGCGCAGCGAGGCAGCGTGCAGCACGCGGGCGCGGTCCCGCCCGAACGCCGAGCGCCCGCTGCGCTTGCCCTCCTCGTCCACAACCCGGGTGACGTCTGCCGACGAGTAGCCGGAAGGTGCGGTCTCGGTGGCCATCGACGCGCACGCTACCCCCGCCCGCGTCTCTGCCAGGCTGACCGGGTGCTTCTCCCGTCCACCCGCCGCCATGGCGCCGAGCCACGCACGGAACGTGCGCGGCAGGCGGTGGCGCTGGTATTCGCGCTCAACGGGCTGGCCCTCGCGTCCTGGCTGTCCCGCACGCCCGCCGTGCGCGACCAGCTCGAGCTGACGTCTGCCGGGCTCGGCCTGCTGCTGGTCTGCATGTCCATCGGGGCCGTGTGCGGACTCCCCCTGTCGGGTCCACTGGTGCACCGCTTCGGCCCCCGGCGCACGGTGCTGATCGGCGGGCTGCTCGTCTCCGCCGGACTCGTCGTGATGGCCGTCGGCGTGCATCTCCAGGTGGTGCCGGTCACCGGGCTGGCCCTGCTGGCGGTGGGGCTGGGCAGCAGCGCCTGGGACGTCGCGATGAACGTGGAGGCCGCCGACGTCGAGCGCCGGCTCCTCCGCACGCTGATGCCTCGGTTCCATGCCGGCTTCAGCCTCGGCACGGTGGCCGGTGCGCTGCTGGGGGCCGGCTGCGCGCTCGCCGGCGTTCACGTCGCCGTCCAGCTCGCCGTCACGGCGGCGTTGATCCTCACCGGCATCCTCGTCGGCGTCTCGGCGTTCGTGTCCGGGTCGGGGCCGCCACCTGACGGGCCGATCTCCGGCCTGTCGGAGGCGCTGGGAAGCTGGCGGGAGCCCCGGACGCTGGTCATCGGTCTGATGGTGCTGGCATTCGCCTTCACCGAGGGAACGGCCAACGACTGGCTGGCGGTCGCGCTCGTCGACGGCCACGGCAGCTCAGAGGCAACGGGAGCGCTGGGCTTCGGCGCGTTCGTGGTCGCGATGACGCTGAGCCGCACGGTGGGCGGTTCGGTGCTCGATCGGTGGGGACGGGTGGCAGTGCTGCGCACCCAGGCGCTGATGGCGGTGGTGGGTCTGCTGATGGTGGTGGCAGGGCCTGACGCCGGATGGGCGCTGGTCGGCGCGTTCGTCTGGGGCATCGGCGCATCGCTCGGGTTCCCCGTCGGCATGAGTGCCGCCTCCGACGAGCCGGACCGCGCCGCCGGCCGGGTGTCGGTGGTCGCGTCGATCGGCTACGTCGCGTTCCTCGCCGGCCCGCCGCTGGTGGGTTTCCTCGCCGACGCGGTCGGCATCCGTCGTGCACTGCTGGTGGTGCTGATGGCGCTCCTGGTCGGCATGGTCACCGCGGGTCAGGTGCGGCCTCCCCCCGCCGGTGGCGACCGCTCCGGGGAGAGACGCACCTCCACCACGTAGGAGCCCGTCCGGCTGTCGACCTGCTGCCCGTGCTCCCGGAGCACCGGCCAGATCGGCGACGAGCGGGGGTGCTCAGCCTCCGGAGACACCGAGCTCGGCCCCGGCCTCGACACCGCCGATGTCCCGGTCGGCCAGCCAGCCGTCCGGAAGCGCCACCCGCTTGGGGGTGCCCTGGCGACCGCGAGGACTCCCGAGCACCCTGGTCGGATACGGCTCGGACGGGTCGAGGTCGTCCAGCAGCGTGTCGAGCGCGGCCAGCGACGAGACCTGCCCGAGGCGGGAGCGCACGTACCCCCCAGCCGCGAATCCCTTGAGATACCAGGCGACGTGCTTGCGGAACTCGATGCAGCCCTTGGTCTCGCCGTACTGCTCGCACAGCAGCACGGCGTGCCGTCGCATCACGGCGGCCACCTCGCCGAGGGTCGGCAGCGTGCGTACCGGCTCCCCCGCGAACGCCGCTGCGAGGTCGCGGAACAGCCACGGTCTTCCCAGGCACCCGCGCCCGACCACCACTCCGGCGCACCCGGTGTCCTCGACCATGCGCACCGCGTCGGCAGCCTCCCAGATGTCGCCGTTACCGAGGACCGGGATGTCGACGGCGGCCGCCAGCTCGCCGACAGCGTCCCAGTCGGCGCTGCCGGAGTAGTGCTGCTCGGCGGTACGTCCGTGCAGGGCAATCGCGGCGCACCCGCTCTCGGCTGCGATCCGGCCCGCATCGAGATATGTCGGATGCGCGCTGTCGATGCCAATCCGGGTCTTCATCGTCACGGGCACCCGGTACGGCGCGGCGGCCCGGACGGCGGCGGCGAGGATGTCGGCCAGCAGCCGCCGCTTCCACGGCAGCGCGGCGCCGCCCCCCTTGCGGGTCACCTTGGGCACCGGACAGCCGAAGTTGAGATCCACGTGATCGACGCCGTGCTCGCCGCACAGGATCTCGACGGCCTTGCCGACGTAGACCGGGTCGACGCCGTACAGCTGCACCGACCTGACCTGCTCGGTGACGTCGAAGTGCAGCATCGCCGTGCTGTGGCGGTCGCGCTCGACGATGCCGCGGGACGTGATCATCTCGCAGACGTACAGCCCGGCCCCTTGCTCTCTGCACAGACGGCGGAAGGCGGCATTGGTCACTCCTGCCATCGGCGCGAGCACGACCGGCGGGGCCACCTCGAGGCCGCCGAGGGTCAGCGTGGTCGGCACGGGCATGCTCCCAGTGTCCCAGGTCGGCAGCGGCGCCGTTGCCCTCCGCCTCCCCCTGCTGCCAGGGTCGTCGCCATGGAATGGCACAAGCCGCCGGCGCTTGCCGCCGGCGACACGGTCGCGGTGGTGGCGCTGTCGTCCGGGCTGGCGGCCGAGCTGCCCCACCGGTACGCCGCCGGCAAGCGGCAGCTGGAGGAGACCTTCGGCGTGCGCGTGATCGACGCACCACATGCCCTGTGCGACTCGGCGTGGCTGCAGGCCCACCCCGAGGCCCGCGCCGACGACCTGCACTGGGCGCTCACCGACGACAGCGTCGCCGGCATCGTCTCGGCGATCGGAGGCGACGACTCCATCCGCACGGTGCCGCTCCTCGACCTCGATCTGATCGGCCGGCACCCCAAGGTGTTCCTCGGCTTCTCCGACTCGACCGTGCAGCACCTGGCGAACCTTGCCGCCGGAGTGGTCACCTTCTACGGCCCCTCCGTGCTTGCCGACCTCGCGGAGAACCGCGGGATCCATCCCTATACAGAGCACGCCGTGCGCGCCGCCGTGTTCACCGCGAGGCCGTTCGCGCTGGAACCGGCGCCGGAGTGGAGCGAGGACATGCTCGACTGGGCGGACCCGGCCCTGCAACAGCGCCGCCGGCGGTTCTGGCCCCACCCCGGCTGGACCTGGATGCAGGGGGACCAGGTGGTCGAGGGGCCGCTGCTGGGCGGGTGCATGGATGTGCTGGAGATGGCCAAGGGCACGGCGGTCTGGCCGCGAGCGGACGCCTGGGACGGCGCCGTGCTGGCTCTCGAGATCTCCGAGGAGGCGCCGTCACCGGACCAGGTGACCCACTGGCTGCGCAACTACGCCGCCACCGGGGTGCTGGACCGCATCGGCGCC
>JAQSWV010000078.1 GCA_029266455.1 Nocardioidaceae bacterium | reverse complement strand
GTCGTGGCGGCGAGTCACGATCGCACCTTCCTCGATCGCGTGTGCACCCACCTGGTGGACCTCGACCCACCCGGGCTCGGCACCGATGGGCACGGCGGCAGTCCCGATCTGCTGCTGCTCGACGAACCCACCAACCATCTCTCCCCGACGCTCGTCACCGAGCTGACGGAGGCGCTGACGACCGCTGCGGGCACCGTGGTGGTCGCGAGCCACGACCTTTGGCTGCGCCGGTGCTGGCCGGGTCCGGAGGTGCGACTCAGCCCTTACGCGCCTTGATGGCCTCGGACACCTGCGGCAGCACGGTCGTGAGGTCTCCCACGACGCCGAAGTCGACGAGCTCGAAGATGGGCGCCTCTGCGTCCTTGTTCACCGCCACGATCGCCTTCGACGTCTGCATCCCGGCCCGGTGCTGGATCGCCCCCGAGATGCCGCACGCGACGTACAGCTGCGGCGACACCGTCTTGCCGGTCTGGCCGACCTGGTAGCTGTGCGGGTACCAGCCGGAGTCGACAGCGGCGCGCGAGGCCCCGACCGCAGCGCCCAAGGCGTCCGCGAGATCCTCGACGGGGCCGAAGTCGCCGCCCGTGCCCCGTCCGCCGGAGACGACGATGGAGGCCTCTGTCAGCTCCGGGCGGCCCGAGCTCGTACGCGCCTCACGGCCGGTGACCCGGGCCGCCTTGGCGTCGTCGGACACGGTCATCTCGACCGGCTCCTCGACGCCTGGCCCCGCGGTCTCGTCCGGTGTCGCGGAGTTCGGTTTCACCGTGATCACCGGCGTCCCGGACGTGACTCGCGCCTGCACGCTGAAGCCACCGGCGAACACCGACTGGGTGGTCACCGGTCCAGCGTCGGCGTCGGCGTCGGTTGCGGCGCGGACGTCGACGGCGTCCGTGATCAACCCGGACCCGGTCCGCACCGCCAGCCGGGCCGCGATCTCCTTGCCTTCGGGATTCGACGGCAGCAGCACGGCTGCCGGTGACGTCCGCTGGACCAGGTGCTCCAGCACCTCGACCTGCGGGACCACCAGGTAGTCGGTCACGTCAGCCGAGTCGCACACATAGACCTTGGCCGCGCCGTACGCCCTCAGCTGCTCGCGAGCGGCGTCGATGCCCGGACCCAGGAAGACCGCCGAGGGCTCGCCCAGCCGAGCAGCGATCGTCAGCAGCTCACCGGTCGTTCGGCGAACGGAGCCGTCGGCGTGGTCGACGAGCACCAGCACCTCACGCGTCCCGGTCATGCAGGCCTCCTCAGACGAACTTCTTCTCCACCAGGTACTCCGCGAGCCGGGTGCCGCCGTCCCCCTCGTCGGTCACGACCGTCCCAGCGCTGCGCGGCGGCCGCGCCTCGGCCGACACCACAGCGGTCCAGGCCGCGGACAGTCCGACCTCCGCCGGGTCGACGCCGACGTCCGACAGCGACCAGGTTTGCACCGGCTTCTTCTTCGCGGCCATGATCCCCTTGAACGACGGGTACCGCGGTTCGTTGATCTGGTCCGTCACGCTCACCACGACCGGTGCGGCGGCCTCCACTGTCTCGGTCGCCAGGTCGCTGTCCCGGCGGACCTGGACGCGGTAGGCGCCGTTGGAGTCGTCGACGGTCACCTGGTTGGCATAGGTGAGCTGCGGGAGGCCCAGCCGTTCGGCCAGCATGGCGGGCACCACCCCCATGGTGCCGTCGGTCGACGCCATTCCACAGACCACCAGGTCGACCGGTCCGGTGTCGGCGCCGAGCTTCCGCAAGGTGGCGGCCAGCACCAGTGACGTTGCGGGGGCGTCGGAACCGGCGATGGCCTCGTCGAGCACGTGGACCCCGGAGTCGGCGCCCATCTGGAGCGACTTGCGCACGGCGTCGGCCGCGGCCTGGGGCCCCATCGTCACCGCGACCACCTCGCCGTCCTCCGACGCGGCGTCGCGGATCCTCAGCGCCTCCTCGACGGCGTACTCGTCGAGCTCGGACAGCAGCCCGTCGACCGAGACCCGGTCCACCGTGTGGTCCGGCTCGAAGGAACGGCTCGCGGTCGCGTCGGGCACGAGCTTGACGCACACGACGATCCTCATGACCTGCTCCTCATCTGTGGGCTCGCATCCACGTCAGCGTCCCGCGAACCGGGCCTTGCCCGGCCCTTCCTCGATGAACGATCGCATCCCCGTCGCCCGGTCCTCGGTCGCGAACAACCCGGCGAAACCCTGGCGCTCGAGCTCCAGCCCGGTTCCCAGGTCGGCGTCGAGACCCCGGTCGATCGCCTCCTTGGCCGCGCGGAGCGCATACGCGGGGCCGCCGGCGAACTGCGCCGCCCACGCGTGCGCTGCGTCGTACACCTCGGCTGCGGGGAGCAGCCGGTCGACCAGCCCGATCTGCAGCGCCTCGGCTGCCTCGACGAACCGGCCCGTGAAGATGAGGTCCTTGGCCCGGCTCGGCCCCACCAGCCGGGGCAGTCGCTGCGTGCCGCCGGCGCCGGGCATGATGCCGAGGAGGATCTCCGGCTGGCCGAGCCTGGCGTCGTCGGCGCAGAACCGCACGTCCGCGCACAGCGCCAGCTCCAGCCCCCCGCCGAGGGCGTAACCCGTGATGGCAGCGACCACCGGCTTGGGGATACGGGCGACAGCGGTGACCGACGACTGCAGCGCTCCTGCGCGGCCCACCATGTCGGTGTAGGACATGTCCGCCATCTCCACGATGTCGGCGCCGGCGGCGAACACCTGCTCGCCGCCGTACACGACCACCGAACGGACGTCCTGGCGCTCGGCGGCCTCGGCGGCGGCGGACCGGATCTCCTCCTGCATCGCCGCGTCGAGGGCATTCATCTTGGGCCGGTCGAGCCGGATCGTGCCCACGCCGTCCGACACCTCGAGCCGTACGAACTCGCCCACGCTCGCTGCTCCTCTCCCGGCGCGCGCACCCGGGCACGCCGAGTCACACAGCACCACACTCGCATTCGCCGAACGCGGGGAGCCTAGTGCAGGCAGGATGAGCGCTCGTGAGCGCGACGGTGTGGCCAGGGACGCACGAGCGGCTGGGTGCGACGCCGGCCGAGCAGGGCACCACCTTCGCCGTCTGGGCACCCGAGGCTTCCCACGTCGACGTCTGCCTGTTCGACGAGTCGGGAGCCGAGACCAGGCTCGCTCTGCCCGAGCACACACTGGGCGTGTGGCACGGCACCGTCCCCGATGTCGGCGCCGGTCAGCGTTACGGCTACCGCGCCAGCGGTGCCTACGATCCGGCGCACGGGCGGCGCTTCAACCCGCACCGGCTGCTGCTCGACCCGTACGCCCGGGCGGTGAGTGGCGATCTCGACCCTCGCGGCCCGGTGTACGACGGCCTCGACCGCTGGGGGTCGGACTCCGCGCGACACGTGCCGAAGGGTGTCGTCGTCGAGGACGGGTTCGACTGGGGCGACGACCGGCCACCCCGCACCTCCTGGGCGGAGACCGTCGTGTACGAGGCACACCTTCGTGGCCTGACCATGCGGCACCCGGACGTCCCGCCACAGCTGCGCGGCACCTATGCCGGGCTGGCGCACCCCGCCGTCGTCGACGAGCTGGTGCGACTCGGGGTGACAGCAGTGGAGCTGTTACCGGTACAACAGTTCGCCAGCGAGCCGGCCGTGTCGGCGCGCGGCCTGACCAACTACTGGGGCTACAACACGCTCGGGTTCTTCGCCCCGCACGCTGCCTACTCGTCGGCCGGCGACCGCGGCGGCCAGGTGACCGAGTTCAAGCAGCTGGTCCGCGCTCTGCACGCTGCGGGGCTCGAGGTCCTGCTGGACGTCGTCTACAACCACACGGCGGAGGGGCCGCCGGGTGGCCCGACGCTGTCCCTGCGCGGGCTCGGGGACGGCGCCTACTACCGGCAGCACCGCGGCGGGGTCTACGACGACCTCACCGGGTGCGGCAACACGCTCGCCGTGTCCCACCCGGCCGCGCTACGGCTGGTGATGGACTCGCTGCGCTACTGGGTCGCCGACATGCACGTGGACGGGTTCCGTTTCGATCTGGCCTCGGCGCTGGCACGCACCGACCAGGGGGTGGACCTGAACGCCCCCCTGCTCACGGCCATCGGCCAGGACCCGGTGCTACGTGAGGTCAAGCTGGTGGCCGAGCCGTGGGACGCCACCCCTGAGGGGTACCTGGTGGGCCGCTTCCCGCCGCCATGGTGCGAGTGGAACGACAAGTACCGCGACGCCGTCCGCGACTTCTGGCGCGGTCGCGCCGACGGGGTGCGGGACCTCGCGTCCCGCCTGAGCGGGTCGAGCGACCTTTACGCCGACGACGGGCGGCTGCCCTTCAGCTCGGTCAACTTCGTGACTGCCCACGACGGCTTCACCCTGCGCGACCTCGTGTCGTACGACGAGCGGCACAACGAGTCGAACGGGGAGCACGGCCGCGACGGCAACCCCGACAACCGGTCGTGGAACTGCGGGGTCGAGGGCGACACCGACGATCCCGGGACCGTGGGGCTCCGGCAGCGTCAGGCTGCCAATCTGCTGGCCACCCTGCTGCTGTCGACCGGGGTACCGATGATCACGGCCGGGGACGAGCGCGGCCGGACCCAGCGGGGCAACAACAACGCTTACTGCCACGACTCGGCGCTGAGCTGGGTGGACTGGTCGCCGGATCCGCGCTGGAGTCACCTCACCGGTCTCACTCGCGAGCTGCTGGCGCTGCGGCGCCGGCACGCGGTTCTGCGCCAACGGCACTTCTTCGCCGGACACCCGGTGGCCGAGGGTGGCCGCAAGGACGTGGCGTGGTTCCACCCGGACGGGGTGGAGATGGCGACCGGGCACTGGCACGAGCCCGGCCTCGCCACCCTCGGGTGGCTGCTGAACGGTGAGCGGTTGCGCGGCCAGGGCCCTCAGGGTGAGCACGTGTCCGACCGGTCGTTCCTGGTGTGGATGCATGCCGGCGCCGGCGCTGTCGAGGTGACGGCGCCGTGCGACGGCTGGCCGGAGGCGTGGGAGGTGCTGCTCGACACCAGCGGCCGCGCGAGCCGGGCCGGTCACCCGATCGGTGGGTCACGCGGCGGACGCGTGCACAGCAGCGACACGATCGCGCTGCCCCCGCACACGCTGCTGCTGCTGGGGTCAGTGGACCCTGGACCGCAACCGACCGGGGCTAGCCGTTGAGGACGGCCCAGACCTCCCGCCCCCCTCCCGGAGCGGGCAAGGTTCCCCAGGCCCGGGAGAAGCCGGCGACCAGGACGTAGCGGCGGCGCAGCCACTCGTCGTCACCCTCGGCGAGAAGGTGTCCTTCGTGGTCGCGAACCGACAGCCGGAGCAGCTCGTCGTGCCTGGAGACTGCGACCTCGACACGCTGGCTGGTGCGCGCGATCGAGTTGCTGACCAGCTCGCCGGCGACCAGGCACGCTCCCGCGAGTCCGGAGGTCAGTGACCAGTCCAGGCAGCTGCGTGCGACGAAGATGCGCGCGGCGCGTGGGGCGGTGGGGTGGGGATACAGCTGCAGGGTCGAGACAGCGTCTCCGGGGCCGACCGGGAGGTCCGGGATGACGTCGTCGACACATGCGCCGACCATGAGATGCCGGCCGACGGGATCTTCGAGAAGCCCCGCGCGGACCCGTTCGTCCCGAGTCGTCAGCGCGATCGGGACCGCCGGCCAGTCGCGCGGGTAGGCCCCGAGCCCTGCCAGCGCCCGCAGCGACGTCGGGTCCGGGCCACTGGTCACCCGCGTCAGGTCGCACACGACCGCATGCGGCGCACTGGCCAGAGCCCTGAACACCTGCTGCTCGAGCTCTCCTACCGTTGCGCGCAGACTTCCACAGACCTCGATCACCACGATGTCGAGCCCACCGCGAGGGTGGACCACCACAGCGCGGCGCCGACCTACCTGGGACGGCAGTGCGCTCTGCGTGATCGGCTCGTTGACCGGCTCACGCTGGTGCGGGACGAGCGGGTTAGCGCCGGAGTTGGGCGGCATGCTGAGAACCCCGTCATGGATCGCCTGGTGCTCGGCAGGCGCCGGGGTCCGGGGCGCCATGTGGGTGGCCAGACTATCCACTCCGGGGCGGCGGCGGCCAGTCGTGGTTCTTCGGGCGCTGTCAGGCGGCCCCGGGTGGAACCGGGTCCTCCGGCCAGGCCACCAGCCCCATCTCGGCCGGGTCCGCCATCAGCTCATGGGCGGGGAGCACGCGCACGGTGTAGCCGAACGGTCCGGTCGTCTCCAGCTTCACCTCGCCCGTGAACCGGTGCCTGCCGCCCTCGTACTCCTCCGCGTGGGACAGCGGCGCCGCCCGCACGCGCTCGAGGGTGTCGTCGTCCCGAACCGTGCCGTACACCACCTCGGCCTGCACGTCGTCGGCGCTGAGCCCCTCCATCGCCGCGAACATCTGTACGTACAGGGTCGAGCCGACCTCGGGTGAGTCGCCGATCCCGGCTGCCTCGATGTGCTCGATCCGCACGGATCGCCAGCTGTTGCGGACCCGACGCTTCCAGTCCGCCAGGTCACCGGCCCGGGCGTGGCCATCGCGCAGCACTCTGGCCGTGGCCGCCGCCGGGGCGTACAGCTCCAGCACGTAGTCGCGGACCATACGGGTCGCGAGCACCTTGGGTCCCAGCGACTTGAGCGTGTGCCGCACCATCTCCAGCCACCGGACGGGCAGATCCGAGTCGTCCCGGTCGTAGAACCGGGCGGCGACCTCGTTCTCGACCAGGTCGTACAGCGCGTGCGCCTCGATGTCGTCGCGGCGGACGGGATCGTCGACGCCGTCCGCCGACGGGATCGCCCACCCGTTGGAACCGTCGAACCACTCGTCCCACCAGCCGTCCAGGATGGACAGGTTCAGGCCCCCGTTGAGGGCGGCCTTCATGCCCGACGTCCCACACGCCTCGTACGGGCGGAGCGGGTTGTTGAGCCACACGTCACAGCCGGGGTAGAGGGACTGAGCCATGCCGATGTCGTAGTCGGGCAGGAACACGATGCGATGGCGCACGGCCGGGTCGTCGGCGAAGCGGACGATCTCCTGGATCAGCCGCTTGCCGCCCTCGTCGGCAGGGTGCGACTTGCCTGCGATCACCAGCTGGACCGGCCGTTGCGGGTGCAGGAGCAGCGACCTGAGGCGGTCGGGGTCGCGCAGCATCAGCGTGAGCCGCTTGTACGAGGGCACGCGGCGGGCGAAGCCGATCGTGAGCACGTCCGGGTCGAGCACGCCCTGCACCCAGCCGAGCTCGGCCGGCGTGTGCCCGCGCTGCAGCATCGACGCACGAAGCCGGCGCCGCACGTCTTCGACCAGGCGTTCGCGCAGGACACGCTTGGTCGACCAGATGACCTCCGCGGGGAGCGTGTCGACCACGTCGAAGGCGTCCACACCGTCACCGGTGGCGAGCTCGCGCACCTCACGCGCCAGCCAGGTCGGGGCGTGCACACCGTTGGTGATGGAGGCGATGGGCACGTCCCGGGGGTCGAACCCCGGCCAGAGGCCGGCGAACATCGAGCGGCTGACGGCACCGTGCAGGACGCTCACCCCGTTCACCCGCTGGGCCAGCCGAAGGCCCATCACCGCCATGTTGAAGACCCCCCCGTCGCCGCCGGGATAGCTCTCGGCGCCCAGCTCGAGGATGCGTCTCACCGGAGCCTGGTGGTGGGCGTTGTCGCCACCGAAGTGCTGCTTGATGAGCTCGACGGGGAACCTGTCGATGCCGGCCGGCACCGGCGTGTGGGTCGTGAAGACCGTGCCCGACCGCGTGATCTCGAGCGCAGCGTCGAAGTCCAGGCCGTCATGGACCATGTGCTCCCGGATCCGCTCGAGTCCGAGGAACCCGGCGTGACCCTCGTTGCTGTGGAAGACCTCCGGCTCGGCCGCTCCCGTGATGCGGCAGTAGAGGCGCAATGCACGGACGCCGCCGATTCCCAGCAGCATCTCCTGCAGCAGCCGGTGCTCCTCTCCACCCCCGTAGAGGCGGTCCGTCACGTCGACGCCGAGGCCCACGTTGAGGGCGGCGTCGGAGTCCAGCAGCAGCAGCGGCACCCGACCGACCTGGGCGATCCATACCCGGGCCGCGAGCGTCTTGCCACCGGGCAGGCCGACGGTGACGTGCGGAACCGTGCCGTCGTCCTCTCGCAGCAGCGTCAGGGGCAGGCCGTCCGGGTCGTTGACCGGGTAGGTCTCCTGCTGCCAGCCCTCGCGCGACAGCGACTGGCGGAAGTACCCGTGTCGGTACAGCAGTCCGACGGCGATCATCGGCACGCCCATGTCGCTGGCGGCCTTGAGGTGGTCGCCGGCGAGGATGCCGAGCCCCCCCGAGTACTGCGGGAGTACGGCGGTGATGCCGAACTCCGGCGAGAAGTAGGCGATCGCCCTCGGCACGGCCACCCGCGCCGCCGCCGACTCCTGGTACCAGCGGGGTCCCTGCAGGTAGTCCTCGAGGTCCTGATGGGCGGCCGCGAGCCGCGTCAGGAACTGCTGGTCGGTGGCAAGCCGGTCGAGGCGGTCGATCGACAGCGCACCCAGCAGTCGCACGGGGTCGTGCCCGGCCGTCGCCCACAGGTCGGGGTCGATCGCGGCGAAGAGGTCCTGGGTCTCCAGGTGCCATGACCAGCGCAGGTTGGTGGCGAGCTCCTCCAGCGGGGCCAACGCCGCCGGGAGGGCGGGCCGGACCGTGAAACGACGAATGGCGCGCATCCGCCCCACGCTAGCGCCGGCGACAACCCGGGCCACGACCCGGGCGACACGCAGAACCCGGCACTTTCTCGGCTATGTCGCCCAACTTTATGAAGATACCTGCTTTACTGCTCTTTGCCAGTGCTACCCGCCATCATCACTCACATCCTCAGGAGCTCCCGTGTCCCGCACTACCCCCGCATCCAGCCTGGGACGTCACCGCCGGCTCTCAGCGGGCCTCGCCGCCCTCGCTCTCACCGCAGTCGGCCTCGCCGGGTGCGGCGACGACTCCGCCGATGCCTCCAGCGATGGTGGCGGCGGCGTCGAGGTGAACCTCGGGTACTTCCCCAACCTCACCCATGCCCCGGCTCTCATCGCCGAGCACGAGGGCCTGTTCGACGACGAGCTGGACAAGATCGGCTCGACCGTCCAGACGCAGACCTTCGACTCCGGATCCGACACCATCGAACAGCTGCTGGGCGGCAGCCTCGACGTGACCTACATCGGCCCCTCGCCCACCCTCACCGCCTACGCCCAGTCGAACGGTGAGGCCGTCCGCGTGATCTCGGGCGTCACGTCCGGAGGCGCTTCCCTGGTCGCCCAGCCCGAGATCAAGTCGGTCGACGACCTCGAAGGCCGAACCGTCGCAACGCCCGGACTCGCCAACACCCAGGACATCGCGGCCCGCGCCTACTTCAAGGAGCAGGGCTTCACCACCGACGTCGAGGGAGGTGGCGACATCTCCGTGGTGCCGCAGGACAACAGCATCACCGTGCAGCAGTTCCAGCAGGGCAAGCTCGACGCCGCCTGGGTGCCCGAGCCGTATGCCAGCATCCTGGTCGAGGCCGGCGGCGAGGTCCTGCTCGACGAGGCCGAGCTGTGGCCCAACGGCGAGTTCGTCACCACGCAGATCCTGGTCCGCACCGACTTCCTCGAGGAGAACCCCGAGGAGGTCAAGGCGCTGCTCACCGCCAACGACGCGGCCATCGATATGACGGCCGACGACGCCGAGAACGCCAAGTCCATCGCGTCCGACCAATTGGAGGAGCTGACCAGCGCCGCGCTGCCACCGGCAGTGCTCGACTCGGCCTGGGACAAGCTCACCTTCACCAACGACCCGCTGGCCGAGACGCTGCAGGAGGACTACGACGACGCCGCTGACCTCGAGCTGATCGAGCCGATCGACGACCTGGCGGGGCTCTACGACCTGGACATCGTCAACGAGCTGCTCGCGGACGAGGGCAAGCAGGAGGTGCAGGGCCTGTGAGCTCCATCGCCACCACACCGGTTGACAGGCAGCCGATCGCACCACTCGACACCGC
>JAQSWV010000027.1 GCA_029266455.1 Nocardioidaceae bacterium | reverse complement strand
GCCACGGTCGGCATGGACGCGATCGCCGACGTCGCTGCCGAGGCGGGTCTGCGGCTGCTGCACGTCGACTCCGCCGCCGACCGGCACGTCGCCGTACTGGCGCGCAAGAAGTAGGCGGGGCGATATGCGGCCCGCCCGGAAGCTGCCCTCAGAGCTGCCCCTGCCGGTGAAGAGCACCGACTTCACGTCGCGGCTGCGCGGGCCCCAGGTGACGGCGCGGGTCGGTCTCTGGCTGGGCGTGTGCTTCGGCGTCGCGTTCGTCACCGGCGTATGGAGCCACTACGCCCAGTCGACGCCGGCATGGCTCACGATGCCGACCAGACCGGTGAACCTGTACCGGGTCACCCAGGGCCTGCACATCGTGGCCGGATCGGTCGCCGTGCCCCTGCTCCTGGTCAAGCTGTGGTCGGTCTACCCGCGGCTGTTCCTCCCGGTGCTGCTGCGACCCTCGCGTGCCACCGTGCTGCAGGCGCTGGAACGGATCTCGATCCTCGTGCTGGTGGCGGCCGGCATCTTCCAGCTGGTGACCGGCCTGATGAACTCGGCGCAGTGGTACCCCTGGGCGTTCAGCTTCCGCAGCGTGCACTTTGCGGTCGCGTGGGTCGCCATCGGTGCGTTGCTGGTGCACATCGCGGTGAAGCTGCCGGTGATCCGGGGGGCGTTCGCCGAACCGGTCGACGCTGGCGAGGACCGGGACGATCGGCCGGATCCTCCGCCGCGGAGTCCGGCGGGGAGTCCGGCGGGGAGTCCGGCGGGGAGCTCGGCGGGGAGCCCGGCGGGGAGCCCGGCGGGGAGCCCGGCGGGGAGCCCATCGGGGAGCCCGGCGGGGAGCCCGCCGCTGTCCCGGCGGGCGCTGCTGCGCAGCACTTGGCTCGCCGCCGGCCTGGCCGCGCTGACCACGGCCGGAGCATCCGTGCCGCTGCTGCGCGACGTCTCGGTGTTCGCGGTTCGCACCGGGTCCGGGCCGCAGGGGGTGCCTATCAACCGCACGGCGTCCATGGCCGGTGTCAGCCCCGACATGGTCGGTGCCGGCTGGCGGCTCGAGCTTGTCAACGGGTCGCGGACAGCGACGCTGACCCGGTCCGACCTGGCGGCGATGCCACAGCACGTGGAGTCGCTGCCGATCGCCTGCGTCGAGGGCTGGAGCGCGGGCGCGACCTGGACGGGCGTACGGGTACGCGACCTGCTCGCCCTGGTGGGTGCCGACCCTGGCGACGGGGCGGCCGTGACCGTGACGTCGCTGCAGCAGCGCTACGCCTTCGGGACGAGTGTGCTGCAGTCCAACTTCGCGGCCGATCACAAGACCCTGCTGGCGCTGGAGATCAACGGCGAGACGCTGTCCCTCGACCACGGGTATCCGGCGCGGCTCATCGCTCCGAACCGGCCTGGCGTGCTGCAGACCAAGTGGGTCACCCGCATGGAGGTCAGCGCGTGAGAGCGCTCCGGCTGACGCTGGGGGCGCTCGGTGTGGCCGCTGGCCTGTACGGCGCCTGGTCGCTGCGTGGGGTCGAGTGGGCCGACTGGCCCTCGCTGCTGGCCTTCCTGGCAGGCGGCGTGGTGCTGCACGACTTCGTGCTCGCTCCGCTGGTCGTCGGCATCGGTGTGCTGGCGGCCCGGGTCGTGCCGACCGCCTGGCGGGCCCCGATGGTGGTCGGGCTGGTCGTCTGGGGCGGGCTGACCCTGATGGCGGTGCCGGTCCTCGGCCGCTTCGGTGCGCTGCCCGACAACCCCACTCTGCTCGACCGCCCGTACCTCGCCAGCTGGGCAGTGGGGACAGCGATCGTGGCGCTCGCGGTCGTCGCCGCCGGTCTGGTTCGCGCTCGGCGTGTCGCCGCCTAGGTCGAACACGTGTTCGCCTAACCTGTGGGCAGGTGCCTGGCTTCCCGGCCGTCATCCACCGCCGCTCCTGTGGCGGGCCGACACTGTCGGTCGCGGCTCCTAGGGTCAGGGACGAGATGAGACGACGACAGGACACCCCCGTGGGTCACCCGAGCGACAAGGTGGAGCAGATGGCCGCAGCGGACCGCGACAAGGCGCTGGACACAGCGCTGGCACAGATCGACCGGCAGTTCGGCAAGGGCTCGGTGATGCGTCTCGGTGACGACGTCCGCGCCCCGATCGAGGTGATCCCCACCGGATCGATCGCTCTCGATGTCGCCCTCGGCATCGGTGGGCTGCCGCGGGGCCGGGTGGTCGAGGTGTACGGCCCCGAGTCCTCCGGCAAGACGACGGTGGCGCTGCACGCCGTGGCCAGCGCGCAGCGTGCCGGCGGCATCGCGGCATTCATCGACGCCGAGCACGCGCTCGACCCCGACTACGCCCGGCAGCTCGGTGTCGACACAGACGCCCTACTGGTGTCGCAGCCCGACACCGGCGAGCAGGCGCTGGAGATCGCCGACATGCTGGTGCGCTCCGGCGCCCTCGACATCCTCGTGATCGACTCGGTGGCCGCCCTGGTGCCGAGGGCCGAGATCGAGGGCGAGATGGGCGACTCCCACGTCGGCCTGCAGGCCCGGCTGATGAGCCAGGCGCTGCGCAAGATGACCGGTGCGCTCAGCGGTGCGGGCACCACGATGATCTTCATCAACCAGCTGCGCGAGAAGATCGGGGTGATGTTCGGCTCGCCCGAGACCACGACCGGTGGCCGGGCCCTGAAGTTCTACTCGTCGGTGCGGCTCGACGTGCGCCGGATCGAGACACTGAAGGACGGGACCGAGATGGTCGGCAACCGCACCCGGATCAAGGTCGTCAAGAACAAGATGGCGCCGCCCTTCAAGCAGGCCGAGTTCGACATCATGTACGGGCAGGGGATCAGCCGTGAGGGCGGCCTGATCGACATCGGGGTCGAGGCGGGGCTCGTCCGCAAGGCGGGTGCCTGGTACACCTACGAGGGCGACCAGCTCGGGCAGGGCAAGGAGAATGCGCGCGCCTTCCTCCGCGACAACCCCGATCTCGCCGACGAGCTCGAGAAGAAGATCTTGGAGAAGTACGGCGTCGGTGCGACGGTCGACGAGCCGGCGACAGTGCTCCCACCGACCGACATCGACTTCTGACGCAGCAATGTCCCACGAGCCGCCCGATCCCGCGGACGCCCCGGAGAACCCTGACGAGGTGGCGCGGCAGATCCTGCTGCGTCGTCTCACCGACCAGCCCCGCAGCCGTGCCGAGCTCGCGCAGGCGTTGGCGAAGCGGCACGTTCCTGGCGACGTCGCCGCCCGGGTGCTCGACCGGTTCACCGAGGTGGGGCTCATCGACGATGCCGCCTTCGCCAAGGCGTGGGTGGCATCGCGGCAGCGTGGTCGAGGGCTGGCGCGGCGCGCCCTCGCCGCGGAGCTGCACCGCAAGGGGATCGACCGTGAGACCGCCGGCCAGGCACTCGAGACGATCGACTCCGACGACGAGGCCGAGGCTGCGCGCCGGCTGGTGCGACGCAAGCTGCCCTCCCTGGCGCGGCAGCAGCGTGCGGTCGCGCAGCGACGCCTGGTGGGTCTGCTCGCCCGCAGGGGCTATGCCCCGGGCCTTGCCGTCGCCGTCGTGCGCGACGAGCTCCGGTCCGTCGACGGCGCGGCAGACGGCCGTGCCCGGGACGGCGTCGGGGACCCTGCCGATGACCCTGCCGAAGACCCTGCCGAAGACCCTGCCGAGGCGCCGCTGGGGACGCCGTGAGGTCCAGCGCCCCGGCGGCCACCGGAGTCGGTCGTCGACCCCGTCGCCGCCCCCGTACGCGCAACGACACGGAGGAGGGGAAGCCCAGCCTTCCTTGACCCGCCCCGGCGGCCGACCTAGCGTGCCGCTCAGGACCAGCCGCTGACCTGCGGTGATGCGAGGAGGTTGCCGATGGATGCGGAGGTCCTCGCGCTGGTTCTGAGCGCACTCGCCGTGCTCACCGTGCTGGCCGCGGTCGCGGCGGTGCTGCTGGTGCTGCGCCGGCTCGACCGACCGGTGGCGCCGCCCACTGTGTCGACCGGCCAGCCGCCCGAGAGCGGGCAGCAGCCGCCCGGGACGGCGGAGCTGCAGGTCCTCGAGCGCAAGGAGGCCGAGCTGGTCCGACTCGGTGACGAGCTTGAGCGGCGCGAGCTCCGGCTTGCCCAGCGGGAGTCCCGCCTCGACTCCGAGACCCGGCAGCTCGAGGAGCGTGCCGCCGAGCTGTCGGAGCACGACGAGGAGCTCGATCGCCGCCGTTCGGACCTGGCCCACCTCGACGCCGAGCGGCGTACCACGCTGGCGCGCATCGCCGGGCTGTCCGCCGACGAGGCGCGCGAACAGCTGCTGGCCCGGCTCGAGCACGAGGCGAAGCTGTCTGCGGCGCGTACCGTCCGCGAGATCGAGCGGACCGCCAAGGAGGAGGCCGAGGCCAGGGCTCGCGAGATCCTGACGACGGCCATCCAGCGGCTGGCGGCAGCGCAGACCGCCGACGCGACGGTCACCGCGCTGAGCCTGCCGAGCGACGAGATGAAGGGCCGCATCATCGGCCGCGAGGGGCGCAACGTCCGGGCCTTCGAGCAGGTGACCGGGG
Source organism: Nocardioidaceae bacterium (assembly GCA_029266455.1). Lineage (GTDB taxonomy): Bacteria > Actinomycetota > Actinomycetes > Propionibacteriales > Nocardioidaceae > JACCWP01. The sequence continues at coordinate 51,218 of JAQSWV010000027.1, read as the reverse complement.
TCAACCTCATCATCGACGACACTCCCGAGACGGTCCTGCTCTCCTGCTTCGACCCGGTGCGCCGCGAGGTGGCCCGACTCGCCCTGAAGGAGCTGGTGGCCGACGGGCGGATCCACCCCAGCCGGATCGAGGAGGTGCATGAGCGCAACGTCGCCGAGGTCGAGCGGCTGTGCATTCGGGCCGGACAGGACGCCGTCACCCAGCTGGGCATCACCGATCTCGACCCCGAGCTGATCTCCGTGCTCGGCCAGCTGCGGTACCGCACCTCCTACGGGCAGAACGTCCTCGCCCATCTCAAGGAGTCGGCCTCCCTGGCCGCATTGATGGCCGCCGAGATCGGCCTCGACCCGACGGTCTGTGCCCGGGCCGGTCTGCTCCACGACATCGGCAAGGCGCTGACCCATCAGTCCTCGCAGAGCCACGCGCTGGTCGGGGCCGAGCTGGCCCGCCGTCACGGTGAGGCAGACGACGTCGTGCACGCCATCGAGGCGCATCACAACGAGATCGAGCCACGCACGGTGGAGGCGGTGCTCGTACAGGCCGCCGACGCCATCAGCGGCAGCCGTCCGGGTGCCCGGCGCGAGTCGCTGGAGGCGTACGTGCAGCGGCTGGAGTCGCTGGAGGGCATCGCCCGCTCCCGGCCGGGGGTGCACCGGGTCTTCGCCATGCAGGCCGGTCGCGAGGTGCGGGTGATGGTGCTGCCGCACGAGGTGGACGACATCCAGGCGCAGGTCCTGGCCCGCGACATCGCCAAGCAGGTGGAGCAGGAGCTCACCTATCCCGGCCAGATCAAGGTCACGGTCATCCGTGAGTCGCGCACCACCGAGGTCGCGCGGTAGCGGTCCTGTCTCGCCGGCGCCGGCTCGTACTCGGGGGACCGCACGGGGCGCGTGCGGTCAGGCGCCGCTTGTGTCCGCGGCGTCGGCGGTGGGCGCGCCCGTGGTGTTGCGGCTCATCCGCCCCTCCAACCACACCGCCAGCCGGGACAGGCCGTAGTTCACCACGATGAACATGGCCGCCAGCACCAGAGCAACAGCCAGGCTGTTGTGGAACTCGATGGAGATCTGACGACCCGTGACGGTCAGCTCCGCGTAGGGGATCACGTAACCCAGCGACGTGTCCTTCAGCGCCACCACGCTCTGACTGATGATCGCCGGCAGCATGATCCGTACCGCCTGTGGCAGCAGCACGATGCGCATGACCTGACCGCGCCGCAGGCCGATCCCGTACGCCGCCTCGCTCTGGCCGCTGGGGACGGCGAGCATGCCGGCGCGGAAGACCTCGGCGAGCACGGAGCCGTTGTAGAGCACCAGGCCCAGTACCAGGGACCAGAACTTCCCGAGCGCCTCGTTGTAGACCAGGTAGATGGCAAGGATCAGCATCAACAGCGGCACGGCCCGGAAGAACTCGACGACGAGCGTGCTGGGCCAGCGCAGCCAGAACCGGGGAGACAGCCGGCCAACCGCGAAGACTGCGCCGAAGATGATCGACAACACGATGGCCACCGCGGCGGTACGGATCGTGGCCAGGGCCCCTTCCATCAGGGCCTGCACGTACGCGGGCGTGACGAACACCTCCCACTTCTCCGCCGCGAACTGACCCTCCACCTGCAGCTTCCACGCGACCCCGGCCGCCATCATGAGCAACACGAGCACCGTGAGCGCACTGGCGTTGCGCTGTCGCCGCCGCGCCCTCGGGCCAGGGACGTCGAACAGGACGCTGCTCATCGCGCCGCCGCCACCGAGCGCTCCAGGCCCTGGGCCGCCAACGAGATCACGGCCACGATGAGCACGTAGCCGAGGGCGATCCCGCCGAAGATGTAGTAGGCGTCACTGGTGTTGTTGTTGATCAGCCCCCGCATGCGGAAGGTGGCGTCGGCGATGCCGAACCCGGCGACGAGCGACGTGTTCTTGGTCAGCGCGATCAGCACACTGGCGACCGGGGGGATGACCGCCCGAAAGGCCTGCGGTAGCACCACGATCCGGAGGGCCTGCGCGAACCCCATCCCGATGGAGCGAGCGGCCTCTGCCTGTCCCGGGTCCACCGCGTTGACCCCGGAACGTACCGCCTCACAGATGAACGCGGAGGTGTACAGCGACAGTGCCGTCGTCGCGCGCCAGAACACCGGCAGATGCACGTCGAGCTCGGGTAGTCCGTAGTAGACCAGCAAGAACACGACGAGCAACGGCGTGTTGCGGAAGACGGTGACGTAGGCGGTGCCCACGGCGCGCAGCGCCGGAACGGCCGAGACCCTGAACGATCCGAGCACGGTTCCGGCCACGAGGGAGATCGCGCCGGACATGACCAGCAGACTCAAGGTCAGCCCGAACGCCTCGAGCAGCAGCTGGCGGTTGTCCCACAGCACGTCCATCGGGTCGGGCCGCTCCGTTCGGGCCGAGCACCGTCGGACTCATGGTGGCCCCGAGGTCACCAACGCCCGACCGGTGCGCTCAGTGGTCCAGCTGGGCCGTCACTTGCAGGGCTGGACCTTGGGTGGCTCCGGCGCCTCCACGCCTGCCTGACCGAGGGTGGCGTTGAAGGCCTTCTCCCAGCTGCCGTCGGCGTAAGACTCCTGAATGGTGTCGCTGAGGAACTCGCACATCTCGGTGTCATCGGGGTCCGGGTAGCCGAAGCCGATGTTCTCCTCGGAGAACTCGGGCCCCACGACCTCCAGCTCGTCCGGGTTCTCGGCGGCGTAGCCCAGCAGGATCGTCCCGTCGGTCGTCATGGCGTCGAACGACCCGTTCAGCACCTGCTCGACGCACTCGGAGTACGTCGAGAAGCCGCGGGCCTTGGCTCCGTACTCCTTCTCGATGGTGTCGATCGATGTGGAACCGGTGACCGAGCAGATCTCCTTGCCCTGCACGTCTTCGGGCCCCTCGATGGTGTCGTTGTCCTTCCTGACGAGCAGTTGCTGGCCGGTCACGAAGTACGGGCCGGCCTGGCCGACTACCTTCTGTCGCTCGGGGGTGATCGAGTACGAGGCCGCGACGAGATCGACCACGCCCTGCATCAGGTACGGCTCACGGTTGTCGGTGATGGTCTCCTCCCAGGTGATGCCGTCCTCCGGGATGCCCAGCGCCCCGGCGACATACTTCGCCATCTCGATGTCGAAGCCCTCGGGCACGTCGGACGCCGCGCTCTTGAAGCCGATGCCGGGCTGGTCGTACTTGACCCCGATCGTGATCTCGCCGGCATTGGACAGCTCAGCCATGGTGGAGCCCTGGGGGAAGTCGGTGTCTTCGGCGACCTCGACATCGGCTCCCTCGGTCTCGTCGCTGCCGGCGTCGCCGCAGGACGCGAGTGTGCCGGCCAGCAGGAAGGCTGCGGCAAGGCGTGTCGTTCGGGAAAGTCTCATGGTGAATCCCCTCGCAGAGAAGTCAGTGTTCGAGAACCTTGCTGAGAAAGTCTCTGGCACGGTCGGATTGCGGGTGGTCGAAGAAGTCATCCGGGGTTGCCTCTTCCGCGATGGCACCGTCCGACATGAACACGACCCGTTCGGCCGCCTTGCGGGCAAACCCCATCTCATGGGTGACGACGACCATCGTCATGCCACTGCCCGCCAGGTCGACCATGACGTCCAGCACCTCCTTGATCATCTCGGGGTCCAGTGCGGACGTCGGCTCGTCGAAGAGCATCACGGTGGGCTCCATGGCCAGCGCGCGTGCGATGGCGACCCGCTGCTGCTGGCCGCCCGAGAGCTGCGCAGGGTACTTCGCGGCCTGGTCGCCGACCCCGACACGGTCCAGCAGCTCGCGTCCGCGCTTGTCGGCGTCGGAGGACTTCTTGCCCCGGACCTTGACCGGGCCCAGGGTCACGTTCTCCAGCACTGACTTGTGGGCGAACAGGTTGAACGCCTGGAAGACCATCCCGACATCGGCGCGCAGCCTGGCGAGCGCCTTGCCCTCGGCCGGCAGCGGCTCACCGCGGATGAGGATCTCACCCGAGTCGATCGGCTCGAGGCGGTTGATCGCCCGGCAGAGTGTGGACTTGCCGGACCCTGAGGGGCCGATGACCACCACGACCTCACCTGTGCCGACGGTGAGGTCGATGTCGCGCAGCACGTGGAGGTCACCGAAGTACTTGTTGACCCCGCGCATCTCCACGGTGGGCTGCCCCGTCATGCACTCGGACACTACCGAGACTCGGGGCCCGTCTGGGCATGTCGAGGTATCGGGACGATAACGTCCGAGAATCAGCCGCTGCGTACTCTGGTGCCGTCATGAGCCGCACGTACGAGGTCCGCACCTACGGGTGCCAGATGAACGTCCACGACTCCGAGCGCCTGTCCGGGCTGCTGGAGGAGGCGGGCTACGCGCGCGCCGGCCGGGGCGAGGAGCCCGATGTCGTCGTGTTCAACACCTGCGCCGTGCGCGAGAACGCCGACAACCGGCTGTACGGCAACCTCGGCCACCTGGCGCCGGTCAAGGCGAAGCGTCCCGGCATGCAGATCGCGGTCGGCGGCTGCCTGGCACAGAAGGACCGCGGCGAGATCACCCGACGCGCGCCGTGGGTCGACGTCGTGTTCGGTACCCACAACATCGGCTCACTGCCCGCGCTGCTCGACCGGGCGCGGGTGCAGGAGCAGGCGCAGGTCGAGATCGAGGAGTCGCTCAGCGTCTTCCCCTCGACGCTGCCCACCCGTCGGGAGTCGGCATACGCGGCGTGGGTGTCGATCAGTGTGGGCTGCAACAACACCTGCACGTTCTGCATCGTGCCCAGCCTTCGCGGCACGGAGAAGGATCGCCGGCCGGGCGATGTGCTCGCCGAGGTTCGCGCACTGGTCGCGGAGGGGGTCAGCGAGATCACCCTGCTCGGCCAGAACGTCAACTCCTACGGCGTCGAGTTCGGCGACCGCCTGGCCTTCGGCAGGCTCCTGCGGGCGTGCGGTGAGGTCGACGGACTCGAGCGGGTGCGGTTCACCAGCCCGCACCCGCGCGACTTCACCGACGACGTGATAGCCGCGATGGCCGAGACCCCGAACGTGATGCCCAGCCTCCACATGCCGCTGCAGTCCGGTTCTGACGACGTGCTCAGGCGGATGCGCCGGTCGTACCGGCGCGAGAGGTACCTCGGCATCATCGACCGGGTGCGCGCCGCGATTCCCGATGCCGCCATCACCACCGACATCATCGTGGGCTTCCCGGACGAGACGGAGGACGACTTCACCCAGACGCTGGACGTCGTGCGGCGGGCGCGGTTCGCGAGCGCGTTCACCTTCCAGTACTCGGTACGGGCCGGTACGCCCGCAGCCGGCATGTCCGGGCAGGTGCCCAAGGCCGTGGTGCAGGAGCGTTACGAGCGGCTGGTCGAGCTGCAGGACGACATCAGCTGGGCCGAGAGCCGGGCCCAGGTGGGGCGGCGGCTCGAGCTGATGGTCGCGGAGGGCGAGGGGCGCAAGGACGGCTCCACGTCGCGGCTCAGCGGCCGGGCCCCGGATAACCGGCTCGTGCACTTCGCACCTCCGGCCAACACGGTCGTGCGGCCGGGTGACGTGGTCGAGGTCGAGGTGACGTACGCGGCGCCGCATCACCTGGTCAGCGACGCGCCCGTGCTCGCAGTGCGGCGGACCCGTTCCGGCGACGCGTGGGAGGCTCGCACCCGCGCCCCGGCAACGTCCGCAACCGTCGGCCTGGGCATGCCCACTGTCGGCGCGCCCGCCCCCACCTCCGCCTGACGGCCGCGGGGCCGCCCCGCCCCACCCCTTGGCGTCGATCCGCGAGTTGTGCAGGCGGGGGCGTCAGGGGCTGGCGCGCGGCGTCCCATCCTGGTTTGCGTCGATCCGCGAGTTGTGCAGGCGAGGGGTGCCCCCAACCCTTGCGTCGATCCGCGAGTTGTGCAGGCGGGCGCAGTAGCTAATGGGCTCATGAATCCCACGAATGCGCGGCTGCGTCGAAGTCAGGTCCTGTTTGCACCGGCACCACGCAGAACGGATGACCTGCTGGGTCGGCGAGAACGACGTAGTCGTCAAACCGCAACGTCACGGTGGCGCCTAGCCCGACGAGGCGGTCGACTTCGGCAGGCACGTCGTCGGTTTCCACGTCGAGGTGCACGCGCGGCGGGGTCCCTGCTCCCGTCCGCTGCAGAGCCAGCGCCATGCTGGGTAACCGGCCTAGAGACGCGTAGGGCTCATCGGCCTCCGGCTCGGCGATGCGGCCGGCCACCTCCTCCCAGAACTTCAGGGCTGCGTCGCGGATCGGCGTGAGGGTGGGGTGGGGTCTGCACAGGTCGCGGATCGGCGTGAGGGTGGGGTGGGGGCCTGCACAAGTCGCGGATCGTCGCGGGGGGAGGGGGGTGGGGTGCGGCCTGCACAGGTCGCGGATCGTTGCCGGGTCAGAAGCCGGCAGTGAGGACCGCCGGGACCGAGCCGGTGACCAGGTGGTCGAGCACAAGACGTTCGTGCGGCACGCCTGGCTCAGGGAGGGCGGTCAGCGGGTAGAAGGCCATCTCGGCGGCCTTGTCCGGCTCCATGACCCGCGGGGTGCCCGTCCAGTGCCGGGCGGCCAGGAAGAAGTCGGCCCGCTGCTCGATCGGCCCGCCGCCGCGAAGTGTGCGGTGCACCGTGCACAGTGCCTCGAGGTCGTCGACGGCCACGTGCACGCCTGCCTCCTCGGCCGCTTCGCGCACCGCCGCCTCGAACACCGACTCCCCCTGCTCGACATGGCCGGCGAGTACCGCCCAATGACCGTCCCGGTAGCCGGTGCCCGCCCGCAGGTGGAGCAGGACCTCGGTCCCAGCACCACCGCCGGGCACGTCGCGCAGCATCAGCAGGTACACCGCCGGTACCAGCCGGAACCGGGTGGAGACGTCGTCGTCGTACGTCTCCGGCTCGCCCGGTCCGCGGCTGGTCAGCGGGACCCGCCCGGTTCTCCGGGGCCGGCGGGTCCGGGCGGCCCCTCAGGCCCTTTCGAGCCGCCGGCTTTGCGCACGCCGTCCTTGGCCGCGACCTGCGCCTTGCTGACCTGATGCGCGTACTTGTTGTCGGTTGCCTTGTTGACCGCCTCGCCCGCCTTGTCGATGCCCTCGACGATCTTGTCCCCGTGCTTGTTGGCGGCCATGGCCGCCTGTTGCTTCAGCTCGTCCAGAAACCCCACGGTGCCGCTCCTCGATCGGTGTCGCTGCCATGATCGTAGGCGTGTCCGGGCAGCGAGTCGGCGTCGTCGCAGTCGTCGGACCGACCGCGGCCGGCAAGTCGGACCTTGCGGTGGCACTCGCCCGTCGGCTGGGGGGCGAGGTGGTGAACGCCGACTCGATGCAGCTGTACCGCGGCATGGACATCGGGACCGCCAAGCTCGCGTTCGCCGAGCGTCGCGGCGTGCCCCACCACCTGCTGGACGTGCTCGACGTCACCGAGACGTCCACCGTCGCCGAGTTCCAGACATTGGCCCGGCGTGCGATCCAGGACTGTCTCGACCGGGAGGTGGTGCCGGTGCTCGCGGGCGGCTCGGCGCTGTACGTACGCGCGGTGCTCGACGCGTTCCTCTTCCCCGGGACCGACCCAGCGGTACGGGCCGAGCTCGAAGCCGAGCTCGCAGTCCTCGGCCCCACCGGCCTGCACGCCCGGCTGGCCGAGGCCGACCCGCAGGCCGCTGCCGTGATCCTGCCCAGCAACGGACGCCGGATCGTGCGCGCTCTCGAGGTCGTGCGCATCACCGGCCGACCGTACGCCGCACAGCTGCCGGCGCCCCGGTACGCCTTCGAGCCCACCACGGCCGTCGGCCTGACGGTGCCGCGGGATGTGCTGGACGCGCGGATCGATGCCCGTATCGACGCCATGTGGTCGGCGGGTCTGGTCGACGAGGTGGCCGCTCTGGAACGGCAGGGCCTGCGCGAAGGGCGCACAGCGAGCCGCGCCCTCGGCTACCGGCAGGTCCTCGCCCACCTGGCCGGCAAGTGCACCGAGCAGGAGGCGCGCGACGCGACGGTACGCGGAACCCGCACGTTCGCCCGGCGGCAGCTGTCCTGGTTCGGACGGGACCCCCGCGTCCGCTGGCTGCCGCACGACGAACCCGAGCTGGTGGATCGTGCACTCGCGCTGCTCCCGCAGATGTGACCCGGCCGCCGATGCGCTACTAAGGGACCACACGTCGTCCGTCCCGGAGGTGCTGCGATGCCCGTCCGCCCGCTCGTCGTCGGGGTCACCGCGCTGGCCCTTGCCGGTGTCCCCGCTGTCACCACGCCAGCGGGCGCTGCCCCGGCCGCCCCGACCGCCGCATTCAGAGCCGCGGCTGACCGGGCCGCTCCACCGAAGCAGGCGGTCGCGATCGGCAGAGGTGGCGCAGTCTCGTCGGTGGACCCGTACGCCACCCGGATCGGGCTGCGCGTGCTCGCACGCGGGGGCAACGCGACCGACGCAGCCGTCGCCACGGCGGCGGCGCTCGGCGTGACAGAGCCGTACAGCGCCGGCATCGGCGGGGGAGGCTACTTCGTGCGGTACGGGCCGAGAACCGGCACGGTCTCGGTGATCGACGGTCGCGAGACAGCGCCGCAGACCATGCGCCGCAACGCGTTCATCGACCCTGAGACCGGCAAGCCGTACCCGGCCGGCCCCGAGCTGTACACCAGCGGCGCTGCCGTGGGTGTGCCCGGCACCCCTCGGACGTGGGCCGACGCACTGTCGACCTGGGGCTCGCTGAGCCTGCAACGCGCGCTCGCTCCCGCCGCCCGGCTTGCCGAGCGCGGCTTCAGGGTCGACCCCACCTTCGTGCTGCAGACCGAGGAGAACGCCGAGCGGTTCGCCCAGCTGCGCCCGACGGCACGCCTGTTCCTCCCCGGTGGAGCGCCGCCGGAGGTCGGCTCCCGCTTCCGCAACCCGGACCTGGCGGCGACGTACCGGCTACTGGGCGAGCGCGGACTGCGCCCCTTCTACCGCGGAGCCATCGCAGGTCAGGTCGTGCGCACCGTGCGCCAGCCACCCACCACCGCGAGCGCCGAGCTGCCGGTACCGCCGGGGTTCATGCGGCGCACCGACCTGGCCCACTACCGGACCAAGCTGATGCGGGCCACGCACGTGCGCTACGGCGGGCTGGACGTGTACGGGATGCCCCCGTCGAGCTCGGGCGGCACCACCGTCGGTGAGGCCCTGAACATCCTCGAGCGACTGCCCGTCTCTCCCGCCGACCCGGTGCAGTCGCTGCACAGCTTCCTGGAGGCCAGCGCGCTTGCCTTCGCCGACCGCGCCGCCTACGTCGGTGACCCCGCCTACGTCGACGTGCCTGTGCGTGAGCTGCTCTCGCAGGACTTCGCGTCCGAGCGTGCCTGCCAGGTCGACCTGGACCAGGCAGCGGCCAAGCCCGTGTCCGCGGGTGTCCCGGACGGTGACTACGAGCCCTGCGAGGTCGCTCCGAGGGCAAGCGGGTCGGCGCCCGACCGCGAGGGACGGTCCACAACGCACCTGAGCGTCGTGGACAGGAACGGGTCGATGGTGGCGTACACGCTGACGATCGAGCAGACCGGCGGATCGGCCATCACGGTCCCGGGTCGAGGATTCCTGCTGAACAACGAGCTCACGGACTTCTCGGCCGAGTACGTGAAGTCCGACCCCAACCGTATTGAGGGCGGCAAGCGGCCGCGCAGCTCCATGTCGCCGACGATCGTGCTGCGGGGTGGTAAGCCGTGGCTGGCGATCGGCTCACCCGGTGGGTCGACGATCATCACGACCGTGCTGCAGACGCTGGTCAACCGCATCGACCTGGGCATGTCGCTGCCGCAGGCGATCGCGGCTCCACGGGCTGCCCAGCGCAACGAGCCCGACGTCACCGCCGAGCAGTCGTTCATCGACACCTACGGCAAGGCGCTGGAGGCGTACGGGCACACCTTCGTCCCCGCCGGTGCCCCCGGCACCAGCGCGGCGGAGATCGGAGCGGTGGCGGCGGTCGAGCGCAAGCCCAGCGGCCGACTGTTGGCGGCCGCCGAGCCCGAGCGTCGCGGCGGCGGCGCGGCCGGCGTGGTGCGACCGGCCCCGTGATCCTCAGGCAGGTGTGCGTCCCGCGGCGCGGCAGTGGGTACGTACCTGCCGCAACCTAGGCTGGCGCGGTGGCGGCAAGCACGCGGTTCGCATGGGCGAAGGGGCACGGCACCGAGAACGACTTCGTGCTGCTGCCCGACCCGGACGGGTCGGTCCACGGGGCGCTCGACCCGGGCTTCGTGGCGGCGCTCTGCCACCGGCGGCGAGGGATCGGCGCCGACGGCGTGCTGCGGGTGGTGCGCAGCAGCGCGGTGGCAGACGCTCCGGATGGCGCCGAGTGGTTCATGGACTACCGCAACGGCGACGGCTCCTTGTCGCAGATGTGCGGGAACGGCATCCGCGTCTTCGCGCGCTGGCTCGCCGAGGAGGGTGTCGTCGACCCGGCCGTGCCGCTGGCGGTCGGCACCCGCGGTGGGATCAAGGTCGTCAGCTACGAGGGGGATGGCCGCGGCGGGGACATCACCGTGGACATGGGTGTGCCCGAGCTGCTCGGAACCACCTGGGTGGAGATCGCGGGGCGGCGTGTCGAGGCCCGGCACGTCGACATGGGCAACCCGCACGCGGTGGCGCTGGTCGACGGCCTCGACCTCGATGCACTCGGCCCGCTGCTGCCCCCGGGCTACGACCACGCGCTGTACCCCGAAGGGGTCAACGTCGAGCTCGTGCAGCGCGCGGATGATCGGCGGCGGGTGCGGATGCGGGTGCACGAGCGCGGCTCGGGGGAGACCCGCTCGTGCGGCACCGGCGTCTGCGCGGCCGCCGTCGCCGAGGCGGCCAGCGCGGGCGCGACCCGGCCGGTGACGTACCACGTCGACGTTCCCGGAGGTGGGCTGCAGGTGACGTGGCGCACCGACGACCACGTCGTGCTGACCGGTCCGGCGATGGTCGTCGCACGCGGCGACATGGCCTGGACCGGCTGAGTGGGTGGCCGCCCATGGCCACCGAAAGTGGGATGAGACCCCCGGGCGGCCGTGCGACCATCGATGGCACGGCCGGAACAGTCCTCGTGGCAGCGACGTTGAGAAGAGACGTATGACATCTGAGTATGTGCACGAAGAGCCCGACGACCTGAGTGACCTGCCCCTGGTCGTCGACGACGACACCACCCCTGACGGGCCGGACGGCGACGGGTCCGACCTCGACCCGTCGGCTGACCCCGAGACCGGGGCGATGGACCTCGAGGACCGTCAGTCGCTGCGCCGGGTGGCGAGCCTGTCCACCGAGCTGGAGGACGTCAGCGAGGTCGAGTACCGCCAGCTGCGGCTCGAGCGCGTGGTCCTGGTCGGCGTCTGGACGCAGGGCTCCACCACCGAGGACGCCGAGAACTCGCTCGCCGAGCTGAAGCTGCTGGCCGAGACCGCCGGCTCCGAGGTGCTCGAGGCGCTGCTCCAGCGGCGGCAGCGACCCGACCCGGCCACGTACGTCGGCCGCGGCAAGGTCGACGACCTGCGCGAGGCCGTGCAGGCCAGCGGCGCCGACACCGTGATCTGCGACGGAGAGCTGACGCCCAGCCAGCTGCGCAACCTGGAGGACCGGGTCAAGGTCAAGGTCGTCGACCGGACGGCCCTGATCCTCGACATCTTCGCCCAGCACGCCAAGAGCCACGAGGGCAAGGCGCAGGTCGAGCTCGCCCAGCTGCGGTATCTCACCCAGCGGCTGCGCGGCTGGGGCGGGAACCTCTCCCGCCAGGCCGGTGGCCGCGTGGGGGTGCAGGGAGGCGGCATCGGTGGCCGCGGCCCCGGTGAGACCAAGCTGGAGACCGACCGCCGGCGCATCAACACCAAGATCGCCAAGCTGCGCCGTGAGCTGAAGCGGATGCGGACCACGCGCGACACCAAGAAGGCGGACCGCCGCCGGCACGAGATACCGGCCGTGTCCATCGCCGGGTACACCAACGCCGGCAAGTCGTCGCTGCTCAACCGGCTCACCGGAGCCGGCGTGCTCGTCGAGGACGCGCTGTTCGCGACCCTCGATCCCACCACCCGGCGCACCCAGACCAGCGACGGGCGCATCTACACGCTGAGCGACACGGTCGGGTTCGTGCGGCACCTGCCCCACCAGCTGGTGGAGGCGTTCCGCTCGACCCTCGAGGAGGTCGCCGACTCCGACCTCGTGCTGCACGTCGTCGACGGGTCGCACCCCGATCCCGAGGGCCAGGTCGCGGCCGTCCGAGAGGTGCTGGCCGAGATCGGTGCGGGGGAGATCCCCGAGATCGTGGTCATCAACAAGTCCGACGCCGCCGACCCGATGGTGCTTGCCCGGTTGCAGGCGCGCGAGCCGCACGCTCTGGTGTGCTCGGCGCGCACCGGCGACGGCATGGCTGACGTCGTCGCCGCAGTCGAGGCCGAGCTCCCGCGCCCCCAGGTCGAGGTGCGCGTGCTGCTCCCGTACCGGCGCGGTGACCTGCTGAACCAGATCCACACCTCCGGTGAGGTGCTCGAGCTCGCCCACACCGGGGAGGGCACCGCCGTGGTCGCTCGGGTGGGCGCCACCCTCGCGGGAGCGCTGGCTGCATACGCGACCGCCGCCACCTGAGGCTCTGCGCGTGGCGGCCGACCTCGTCGGCCGTGCTCCCCGAGACGGCCTCGTACGCTGACGACGTGGGGGCGCGGCCGTGAGACTGTCGGCGGTGGTCGGCTGGGGTGCGGCCACCGCGGTGGTCGTCGGGTCGCTCGCCATGTCGTCGCTGTCCGGACCCGAGCCGCGGGACTGTCCGGAGCCTGGATCGCCGAGCCCGTCACCTGCTCGGGTCGGCGCACCCGACGGCGGTGACCACGGCGGTGACCACGGCGGTGACCACGGCGGTGACCACGGCGGTGACGCCGTCACCGTCGGTCCGACCTGCAACCAGGTGGAGATGGCCGGCCCGGCGGAGTCCACGTACGTGCCCGACATCGCCGCGGCCTCGGCCGCGGACCGGCGCAAGGCGCAGCGGCTGCTCGACGGGGTCAGCGAGTTCTGCGACCGCCACTCGGGCGAGACGCTCGCCGAGACCTGGCGGCCAGGACCGTCCGCTCCGCCTGGGGCGTCGCACCACGGCAACCCCGACAGGGACTCCCGCGGCCTCGACCCGGCGAACCCGCGGTCGGCGCTGATCTACGACGGGGAGCTCGGCGGGGTCATGTTCGTCGGCCGGCCGCTGCCCTCGTTGGGCTCGATCCCGCGTGCGCACAGCCACGACCCGTCGACGCCGACGGAGATGGTGCACGTGTACTGCACCGACAACCTCCGCGAGGCCTTCACCCCCAACCGGCAGCTGGGCATCAAGGCGGACCTGAAGCCGCTGCGGCGAAGCATCCGGCCGGCGGTGATGAGCCTCGACGGGTCCCAGCTGCGGGCCGTCCTCGCACGGGTACGCGGGTACACCGGCGACGAGGTAGTGAACGTGACCCCGGTCGAGAACAGCTCCGCCGGCGGTCCCGACCCGGTACTGCAGGCGATGCGGACGGAGATCCGGCGGTCGCTGCTGCTGCTGGACGAGGAACAGCTGCGAAAGCTCCGGTCGCTGATCCGGTCGTACTGAGCGGCAGCTCGAGGCCCGTGCACAGGGGACGACGTCCACCAAGGAGCAGGGACTAGCGTGGCGCGATGACTGGCAGCCCGGTGCATGACGTGCTGTACGGGGCGGTGGCGGCGCTGGGCGGCCAGGAACGGCCGGGACAGGTGGCCATGGCCGACGCCGTGGAAGCGGCGCTGTCCAACGGTGAGCACCTGCTGGTCCAGGCCGGTACCGGCACCGGCAAGTCACTCGCGTACCTGGTCCCGGCCCTTCTGCACCCGCGTCCCGTCGTGGTCGCCACCGCCACCCTGGCCCTGCAGCACCAGCTGGTCGAGCGCGATCTTCCTGCGCTCGTCACCGGCGCGGCCGAGCAGCTGGGAGCCGCGGCCAGTGCCACGGGTGGCGATGGTGCGGGGGCCGATCCTGCGGGGGCTGCTGGTGCCGCCCGGCGTGGCGTTCCCGCGGTGCCCTACGCGGTGCTCAAGGGCCGCTCGAACTACGCGTGCCTGCACCGGGTGCGCGAGGGCACTCCCGACGACACGGGCGTGCTGGTCGACGTCCCCGAAGGCTCGCTCGGAGGCGAGGTCGTACGGCTGCGGTCGTGGGCGGAGGAGGAGGCCGAGCGGGGCGGTCGCGGTGACCGGGACGCTGCTCCCACCCACACTGACCGCGGCTGGGCCCAGGTGGCGGTCAGCGCCCGCGAGTGCCTCGGGGCGCAGCGCTGCCCGTACGCGGGCGAGTGCTTCGCCGAGCGGGCGCGCGACACCGCCATGGACGCCCAGGTGGTGGTCACCAATCACGCACTGCTGGCCATTGACGCCATCGACGGCGTACCGATGCTGCCCGAGCACTCGGCGGTGGTCGTCGACGAGGGCCATGAGCTGGTCGCCCGGGTCACGCAGGCGTCGACCGACGAGCTGTCTCCGGCGGCAGTCGAACGGGCCTCCAGACGGGTACGGGCAGCGGCTGGCCCGGACGGCGCCGACCGGGCCTCCGATCTCACCGACGCGTCCGAGGCGTTGCGCGATGCACTGGACGGGCTGCCCGGTGGGCGGCTGGACAGCCTGCCGACGGCGGTGGCCGACGCACTCGCCCTGGTGCGCGACGCGGCGAGGGCCTGCTACTCGGCCCTCGGCGGGCGTGCGGACGCAACCGTCGACGGCGACAGCGATGCCGTGCGCCAGCAGGCCAAGGCGGCCGCCGACGACATCCGCAAGGTGGCCGAGCGGCTTGCTGCCGACAGCGAGCACGACGTGCGCTGGATCACCGCGCGCGAACGCCCCGGCGGGGGCGGTGCCGGCAACGAGCTGCGGGTCGCTCCCCTCGACGTCTCGCTGTCGTTGCGCGAGCGGCTGTTCGGCCGTGCGCCGGTGGTGCTGACCAGCGCGACGCTCAAGCTGGGTGGCGGCTTCGAGCCGGTGGCCGCGTCACTGGGCCTGCGGCCCGAGGAACGTGTGGGCAGCGAGCTGCCAACGGGGACCGTGGAGGCGCCGGCCGAGACGATCGAGCCGGAGCCGGAGCGGCCGGAGCAGGAGCAGCCGGAGCCGGCCGACGAGCCGGTGCGCTGGCGGGGGCTCGATGTCGGCTCACCGTTCGACTATCAGCGGCAGGCCATTCTCTACGTCGCCCGTCGGTTGCCGGCGCCCGGACGCGACGGGTTGGCCGAGCGGACGCTGGACGAGATCGTCAGCCTGGTCGAGGCGGTGGACGGCCGTACTCTCGGGCTGTTCTCGTCCCGGCGTGCGGCCGAGACCGCCGCCGAGCACGTCCGCGGCGCACTGCCCGGCCTCGACCTGTGGTGCCAGGGGGATGCGCAGCTGCCCGAGCTGCAGCGCCGCTTCGTGGAGGACCCGCGCACCTGTCTGTTCGGCACGCTGTCTCTCTGGCAGGGCGTCGACCTACCGGGGGAGACCTGCCAGCTCGTGATCATCGACCGGATCCCGTTCCCGCGCCCGGACGACCCGCTGATGAGCGCCCGGCAGCGCGCGGTCGAGCGGCGCGGCGGCAACGGCTTCATGAGCGTGGCCGCCACCTCCGCGGCCCTGCTGCTGGCTCAAGGCAGCGGACGGCTGATTCGCCGGGCCGACGACCGAGGCGTGGTCGCCGTGCTCGACCCTCGGCTCGTCACGGCTCGTTACGGGCCGTTCCTCGCCGCCTCGCTGCCACCGATGTGGCGCACGATCGACGGGGAGGTGGCCCGGGCCGCGCTGCGCCGACTGCGCGTTACCGGTCACGAGTCGCAGCACGCGCCCGCCTGACGCCCGGGGGGCGCCACCGGCCGGAGCGGACGGTCAGGAGTCGCGCAGCGCGTCGACCAGCTCCTGCTTGTTCATCGTCGACCTGCCGGGGAGACCGACGTCCTTGGCGCGGTCGTACAGCGCAGCCCTGGTCCACTCGTCGTAGGCCGGTGCCGATCCGCCTCGCTCAGCGACATCCTCGCGCGACGAGGCTGCCGCCGCGTTCGCGATGCGGGCGGACTTCTTCTGGCTGTTGCCGTCCGCGCGCAGCGTCTCGTACAGCTCGGCGTCCTTGACACTCGCCCCCGGGTCGGCCTTCTTGCTGCTGGCCTTGGCCTTCTTGCCGGCCTTGTCCTTCTTCTTGTCCTTCTTCTTGTCCTTGCTCTTGACCGCGCTCTTGACGTCGCGCTTCTTGTCGCTCTTCTTTCCCTTTCGCTTCGCGTCAGACTTCTTGTCGCTCTTGTCCTTCTTCTTCTTCGCCATGAGGACAGACTGCCCTGTCGGCATGCCTCAACGCACGCGTCACACGCGACGGAGCACCGTGACGACCTTTCCCAGGATGCTTGCGTCGGCTCCGTCGATCGGCTCGTAGGCGGGGTTCTGGGGGAGCAGCAGGACCTGGTCGCCCTGCTTGGACAGGGTCTTGACCGTCGCCTCGTCGTCGATCAGGGCGGCGACGATCTCACCGTTCTCGGCTTCTGCCTGCTGTCGTACGACGACGTAGTCGCCGTCGCAGATGGCGGCGTCGAGCATCGAGTCGCCACGAACCTCGAGCAGGAACAGCGTTCCCTCGCCGACCAGCTGGCGTGGCAGCGCGAAGACGTCCTCCACCCGCTCCTCCGCGAGGATCGGGCCCCCGGCCGCGATCCGGCCGACGACCGGCACGTACGTCGCCTGGGGGCGCTCGTCGCCCAGTCCGGTCTCGTCGACGGTCGACTCCGGTCGCGAGTGCGGGGACAGCACCTCCAGGGCACGCGGTCGGTGCGGGTCGCGCCGCAGGAAGCCCTTGGCCTCGAGGGCCTTGAGCTGGTGGGCGACCGAGCTCGAGCTGGTCAGGCCCACCCGCTCGCCGATCTCGCGCACGCTCGGGGGGTAGCCGCGGGCGTCCAGGGCCTGCCGGATGACGTCCAGCACCCGCCGCTGCCGTGGGGTCAGCCCGCTGGCGTCGGGCGGGCCGTCGGGAAGCTCTGCCACCGTGCCGTCGCCGCTCCTGCGTCCTGGTGGGCGTCCTGCCGTGCGTGCCATCTGTGCCACCTCGTCGTCGGTCCCGGCTGATCCGACGACGCTAGTCCGCCTCGGTACCGCAGATCAAACACCTGTTCGAACGGCGTGTCGCGGCCGTGGCGCGCACGGGCTCCTCGATCGGGGTTCCGCCGCGGTTGAAGGAGTCGAACACATGTGCGATGCTCGTACGTGTGTTCGATCGAACCTGTGTGCGAGCGGGTCGGCCCGATGTCGGTGCCGACCGGTAGGAATCGATCAGCACAGAGCACCGCGTCAAGCCCCGATGCAGCACTGGGAGGACCCATGACCAGCACGACCGCCGCGGCCGGCACCAGGTCCCGTCTGCGACTGACCCGGCGCGGGCGGATGCTGCGGTCGGCAGTCCTGGCGCTGGTGCTGGTCGTTGCCTTGCTCCTGGCCGCGGTGGCCTGGGGATCTGACGTGGTCGCCACGTCCGGCGGGGGGCAGCCGGTGCCCGTGCGCACGGTGACCGTGCAACCCGGTCAGACGCTCTGGGACATCGCTGCCGACAGCGGTGTCGGTGGTGACCCACGCGACGTGGTGTCCCGGATCCAGGATCTCAACTCGCTGTCCGATCCAGGAGCTCTGCAGATCGGCCAGAGCCTGGCGGTGCCGCTGCCGGAGTGAGCGCGCTGGCGCTGCAGAGCATGACCGCTTCGCCGCAGGGCGGGTTTTCGTTCCCCCGACACGGGTACGGTCTGGCTGTGCTGAGAAGGACGCGATGAGGCTGCCCAGGCCGCGAGGCCCGTTGAGCAGCCATCTGGTCACCCTGCTGCGCGAACCGGTTCGTCGCGACCGCGCTCTCGACGATGTGGCGGCCACGGCAGTACGCGAGGCGGAGACCGTTCTCGCCGACGAGGACGTCCAGCTCGGGTTGCTGATCGTGCAGGAGCTCAGCCACGACGGCCTGGACGGTGTGGACGACGGCTGGGAGCGTTCACCCGACGTGGTGAGCGCTCGTGCGGTCCTCGAGGATGCGGTCGAGGCGGAGCTGCGTGCCGAGGTGGCGCCAGCGGTGCAGCAGATCCTGGCCGAGGCGCGTCGCGACCCGGCCACCGCGATCTTCGCGCTGACCGACGACGCCGAGGGACCCTCGCTGGCGGGCCACCTCCAGCGACTGGCCACCCGCCGGGAGCTGGAGGAGTTCCTGGTTCACCGGTCGATCCTCCAGCTTCGGGAGGCCGACGGACACACCTGGCTCATTCCGCGGCTCACCGGCAGACCCAAGGCAGCACTGGTCGAGGTGCAGAGCGACGAGTACGGCGGCGGACGGCTCGAGCGGATGCACGCGCACATGTACGCCGACACCCTGCTGGCGGCCGGCCTCGACCCCGAGTACGGCCGCTATCTCGACCAGGTGCCGGCCACCACCCTGGCCCTGCACACCACGGCGCGCATGTTCGGTCAGCAGCGACGCCTGCGTGGGGCCACGGCCGGGCACCTGGCCGGAGTCGAGGCCACCTCGTCGATGCCCAACCGGCGCGTTGCCGCCGCGGTGCGCCGGCTCGGTCTCGGCGATCGAGCGGCGGCGTACTTCGACGAGCACGTCGTGGCCGACGCGGTGCATGAGCAGGTCGTGGTCCGCGACCTGTGTGGCGGACTGGTCGAGCAGGAGCCGGCGCTGCTCGAGGACGTGGTGTTCGGCGTCCTGAGCTGCCTGCTGCTCGATGCGCGCATGGCGACGGCCGTGCTCGACGCATGGGAGACCGGATCGAGCTCCCTGCTGGCAGAGCAGCCGGACCGGCTCGGCGCAGTCGGCTGAACGGCCACCCGGATCCGAGGAGACCGCATGAGTCAACACCGCCACCCGCCGGTCCAGGTCGTCGTCTGCCCGGACGGCCCGCTGCTCGTCCGCGGCGCGATCGAGGTGGTCGGTGAGGGGGGAGAGCCCATCGCCGCCGACCGGCCGGTCGTGGCGCTGTGCCGATGCGGCAAGTCGACCAGGGCACCCTGGTGCGACGGGACCCACAAGCTGCTGCGCCGACGTCGTGCCGCCCCGACCCTTCAGGAGGGACCAGATGACTGACCGGACAACCGTTGACGCCGCACCGGCAGCGGTGCGCTGGGTGCGAGGGATGGAGGAGGCGACCGGCATCGACGCGCTCGTGCGCCGGCTCGAGCCGGCCGCCGCCTGGCTGACGGCCTCCCCGGGTCGTCGCGACCTGCTCCAGGGCAAATGGCTCGGCCACGCACTCCACCCCCTGCTGACCGACCTGCCGATCGGTGCGTACACGTGCGCGTCGCTGCTCGACCTGACCGGTGGGCGCGAGAGCCGGGCCGCCGCCGACCGGCTGATCGCGGTAGGGCTGCTGTCCACGCCGCCCGCCGTGGTGACCGGGTTGGCCGAGTGGTCCGAGACGGCCCGCGGCTCCCGGCGGGTGGGGGCCGTGCACGCGATCAGCAACACCGCGGCCACGCTGACCTACCTCGCCTCGTGGCGGGCCAGGCGCCGTGACCGCCGTGCCGCCGGTATCGCATGGGCACTGGCGGGCACCGGCATCCTCAGCTTCAGCGGCTTCCTCGGCGCGCACCTCGTGGCGGCTCGCAAGGTGTCCAGTCGGCACCCGGCCTTCGACGAGACATCGGACGCCGCCGTCCCCGGAACGGTCTGACCGGGCGTCCGCCGGCTCAGACCGAGCGCAGCTGGTACAGCAGTACGGCCAACCGCGGCTGCAGCCGGGCCAGTCGTACCTTCGTCCAGGCGTGCAGCATGGCCGTCACCAGGTCGGTGGTCTCCCACAGCAGAACCCGTTCGCGCGAGACCGGGGCCTCCGCCCGGTAGGCGTCCAGGAAGTGCTCGCAGAGCTCGTCCATCAGCCTGAGGTTGTCGGCGAGCGCCTGCCCCGCCAGCGGCTGCCCGCTGGCCGCGAGCGCGCTGATCCCGATGTCCCGCAGCTTGGCGCGGAATCTGCCCAGGTCGAGGGCAGGCTCGGCCATGGAGGCGCCGTCGAAGTCGATGAAGCCGACGCTGCCCTGGTGCAGGAGCACCTGTGCGGGCCGGAAGTCGTGGTGGGCCGGTACGGGCGACTCGGCGGGAATCGCGTCGTCCAGGTCGTGCAGCCGCCGGAGCAGGGGCTCGGCCGCCTTCTCCAGCTCGGGGACCGAACCACTCAGGCGGCCGATGACCTCCTCGACCTCGGCCAGCTCGCCGCCGAGCGTCGCCGTGGCGCCGTACGTGGCCCCGGAGCCGTGCAGGGCGGCCAGCGCCCGACCGGTCTTGGCGAGCTCGTCGCGCAGCAGGTCCAGGGTGCCGGTGGAACCGGTGATGGACCCGGTGATGGACCCGGTGATGGACTCGCGGGCCAGCTCTTTGAGGGTGCGCTCCTCCGCGATGGGTCCCTGTACGAGGATGCGCTCCTCAGGTCGGTACGCCAGCGGCTCGGCCAGCGTCACCACGCCCTCCCTGGCGACGGGGCTGTCCCACAGCGCGGTCATGGCGGCCCACGCCGTCTGACCCTTGTCGCCCTGATGCGTCTTGATCACCAGGGGGTTCGGGGGGGTCCGGCTGCCCGGATCGGCGTAGCGGACATCCACGACGACGGTGCAGCGGCTGCCCGGCTTGTATCGCACCACTCGGGGCCGGCACGACTCGATCACGGCATCGTCGTAGCCGGCCTCCTGCAGGACCTCCTGCAGCAGCTGGGCGGCGCCGTCGGGATCGACGATCTGCTGCAGCGCCGGCAGAGCCGGGTCACGCGCCTCGTGCCGCAGCTCCAGCCGCAGGTCCGGCAGCAGGCACCGCCACCCGTCCTGGCCGAAGCGGCCGGTGCAGTCCGACGCCGGGACCGACGGGAGGTCACCTGCCGCCGGAGGCCACAGGTTGCCCACCGCGACCACCTCGCGGGTCTCGCCGTCAGCGGCGACCACTCCGAGGCGGTAGCGCGCGAGCCACTCGTCACCCTTGGCGCGCAGCCGCTCCGGGGCGCACGAGACCAGCTGCAAGCGTCCGTCCCGCAGCTCCGGAACGTGTCGACGGAGGGAGGCGGTGACCAGGGGTGGATCCATGGCTGCCGCCAGCCACCCCGGTAGCGTCCCGAACGTGTCGAGCGGCGCAATGACCTCGCTCTCGTCGAACCATGTCGTCGTCACAGGTCAACCTTCCGGTTCCAGTCGTTGGCGGTGTCCAGCAGGGAAAGGGCAATCCTCAGCCGGTCGTCCTTCAGCTGGCGGCAGGCACGCAGCGCGCTACTGGCCAGGCTGAGCCCGCGGAACACCGCGACGCGGCGCACCAGGCCGCGGGACAGGACATCCCGACCCGACCACGCTCGGCAGTACGTCCGGAGCAGGGTGCCGGCGACCTCGATCCGGTACTGCTCGGCCGCCGGTCCCGCGGTCTTGGTGGCCAGGAGCTCGACATGGGCCAGGAATCGTCCGAGGTCGAGTGCCGGGTCCGACCAGCTCACCGTGTCCAGGTCTACCAGGCCGCTGAGCCGCGCCCCGTCGACCAGCAGCTGTGACGGGGTGAAGTCGCCATGGCACAGCACGAGTGCCGGCGCGGGTGCGGCGTCCGCGACCAGTCTCTGCACGGACCGGCTGATTCGCTCCGCGGGGGCCGGCCACTGTGCGGCCACGAGGTCCACCTGCCGTCTCAGCGCGTCCAGGTCGTCAGCCACCGGGCGCACCGGAGCAGATGCCGCCTCAGCGGCGTGAAGTGTCGCGAGCATGCGGCCGCATGCGCTGACGAGGTCGGGCACCGCTGCCCGAGCAGTGCGGGGCCGGCTCCCGCGGGCGATGTCTCGGGCCAGCACGGAGGGCAGCAGCGGGCGGCCGCGGAGGGCGCGGGTCAGCAGTAGTCGCATGGCGGGCTCGTAGACCAGCGGTTCGGGGGTGCGGACGTCGGTGTGCTCCAGCGCGCCGCGCAGCTCCCGCAACGTTCGGAGTACCTGCGTCCCGCTCCGCGACTGGATCTCGCCGTAGACCTTGCCGTAGACGGTTCCGTCGTCGTTGACGGCATCGTCGCCGACCCCGGGCGGGCGGTCGCCGCGGCCGTGTACGCCCGTCTCGGGCGTGTACCGCAGCACGCACGACCCGTCACGAGCGTGCCGGACGACCTCGACGGCGGCCGGGGCACGCTCCGGCTCGAGCAGCCGCCCGATGCGCGCGAGGTCGAAGACCTGCGGAAGCGTCGGCACGACCGGGTCGACGGGGAACGGGTGCAGGGCCAGCCCGGCCGCATCCCACACCGCGGCCCAGGTGCGCCAGGCCGGGTCATCCGGCCTTCCGGCCGGTGCCATCGGCAGCACCTCGTCAGCGACGTAGCCAGCCGCCGCGTCGCCGTCCTGGCACAGCCTGCCGAGAACGGTGCGTGGTGCCGAGCTGCCGTCGTCGCGGGCGACGTCGACCCGGTAACGCACCGTGCAGGTGCCGTCATCGCGCCACCACATCGACCCCACCTGGGCGTCCAGCACCTGGATGGCGTCGCCGGCCAGCAACGTCTCCACCTGACGGACGACGGCGTCCTCGTCCAGCGCCAGACCCAGCCCGGGAAGTCGTGCGCCGAGTCCGTCCGCGAGCGTCACCGCTCCGGGCTGGTCGGACCGGAGCCCGGTCGGCTCGGTCCCGGCCGGAGCCGCCTGTGGGCGGACCGTGACCGCACTCGGAGCGGGCGGCGCCGCCGACGCGCCCGTCCTTGCGGACGATCCGGAGGGTGCAGCGGCCGTCGCCGTCGCCGCCGATGACCCCGACGGTCCCGACCCCCCTCCCGCAGGCACGAGCCCGTCGCCGCCCTGCAGGCGTTCCAGCGCCGCGTCGGGATCCGGCTCGTCGGGGACGATGTCGTGGGTGTCGTGGCCCGACTCGACGATGCGCCCCCCGGACATCACCAGCACCCTGTCGGCACAGCGGATCAGCTCGGAGTCGTGCGAGATCACGATGGTCGTCCGGCCGTGCATCAAGCTGCGCAGGGCACTGAGCACGAGCTGCGTCGACTCGACGTCGAGCCCGGTGGTCGGCTCGTCCAGGAGCAGGATCGGCGTCTCCCGGATGAACGCCCGCGCGATCGCGATCCGCTGGCGCTGACCGCCCGACAGCGTGGCTCCGCGCTCGGCCAGCAGGGTCTCGTAGCCGTCCGGCATGGCGACGATGAAGTCGTGGGCGTTGGCCATCCGCGCCGCGGCCTCGATCCGCTCCGGGGTGGGGTCGGGCACGCCGTAGGCGATGTTCTCGGCGACGGTTCCGCTCAGGAGCACGGTGTCCTGCAGCACCAGGCTGACCTGGCCCCGCAGCGAGCTGAGCGTGTACGACCGGGCGTCGACCCCGTCGACGAGCATCGCACCGTCGTCCGGGTCGTACAGCCGGGGAACCAGCTGCGCGATGGTGGACTTGCCGGCGCCGCTGGGACCCACCAGGGCGACGACCTCGCCGGGGGCCGCCTCGAAGTCGATGTCGTCGAGCACCTTGGGCCGCTGCGAGGCGGCCGACCCGTCCTCGTGCTCGGCCGGGTAGGTGAAGCTCACGTGCTGGAAGGCAAGCCGTCCGGACAGCTTCGGGGCGTCGACGGCACCGGGGAGGTCGCGGACCACGACATCGCGCTCCAGCAAGTCGTCGATGCGCTCCACGCTCGCGAAGACCTTGCCGATCTTGTACCACTCGCTGACGATCTTGCGGGCCGGCTTGAACATGTTCTGCAGCAGCAGGACGAACAACACCAGTGTGCCGACGGTGATGGCCTCGCGGTCGACCAGCCACACGCCCAGCCAGACCACGGCGGAGATGGCGGCCGCCTCGACCAGCGCGATGACGAAGCTGAAGGTGGCCTGGATGTTCGCCGCACCCAGCGACGCGTGCATGCTCTTCTGGGTGTGGTCGGCGAACTGGTCGAGGTCGACCTTGCCGCGTCCGTAGCTCTGCACCAGGCGGATCGACGTCAGCATCTCCTGAGCAGTGGAGGCGAGGTCGCCCTCACTCGTGCGTTGCGCCTTCGAGGCCTCCTTGATCCGCCGTGAGTAGTAGTTCGACACCGCACCCAGCAGGGGCACCACCAGGAGCGCGATCAGCGCGATCGACCACGACTGGTGCAGCAGGAGGGCGAAGCTGCCGACCAGCACCAGCAGGCTGCCGAGGATGTTGCTGACCGACTTGACCACGAACTCCTCGAAGACCAGCACGTCGCCGGTCACCCGGGTCAGCACGTCGCCGGTGCGCTTCTTGTCGTGGTACGCCAGGGACAGCCGCTGCAGGTGCGAGTACATCGCCACCCGGATGCGGTAGCCGAGGGACCGCCCGCCGCGGGCCATGCAGACCTCGGTCATCGAGTCGGCGGCGCTGTTGATGGCCGCGATCAGGATGATGGCTGCGGTGAGCAGGATCAGCGTCTCGATGCGCTCGGAGGTGACCAGCGTGGGCCACCCGAGGTCCCGGAGGCTGGGTCGGGCGCCCTGCAGGAAGTCGACCAGGTACGCGATCGGGTACGGCTCGATCACCGCGGTCGCGGCCTCGAAGATGAGGAGCAGGACTCCCCAGATGTAGACCTTGGGGCTGCCCCGATACGTGCGGAACAGCCGTACTGTGCGGCGCAGGTCGGCGAACCTGCGCGGCACCTGGTGCGGCCTGGCCGTGGCGCTCGTGGTGGTGGCGGGGGTCGCCCTGGTGGTCACGACAGCTCCCGGTCCAGCTCGTCGAGGCAACCGTGTCCCGCGTCGACGAGGGCGGTGGGCAGAGCGGACCGCGGTGCCCGGGCGAAGGCACGCAGCGCCTTGCGCTCCAGCGCGACCGCCTCGTGCCATCGGATGCGGGCGGCGAGGCCGTCCAGGGCGCGCGCCTCCAGGTACGCACGGCGGAACACGTCGGCCAGCGTGGCCAGGCTCTCCGTGGGATCCGGGCGACCGGCGCGGACGGCGGCCAGACGCTCCCGGACAGCCTGCTGGCGCAGGGTGGCCAGAAAGGTGCCGGCATCGGTCGCCTGGTCGCCGGTTCCACAGTGGTCGAGGTCGAGAAGGTGCACGTGGCGGTCGTCCAGGAGGAACTGGCTGGGTTTGCAGTCCCCGTGGACGAGGCCGACGGGGCCGGCCGGGAGTGCCTCCTGTACGGCAAGCAGCCGAGCGGCCAGCCCGAGCAGCCGCTCACCGACGTGTGCGTCCACCGACGCGATCCGGTCCGCGCGCAGGACGAACCTGTCCAGCTCCTTGCTCACCGGGCGCTCGCGGGCAGTGACCGCACGACCCGACGGCGCGCCTTCATGCAACTCCACCAGAGCCCGCGCCGTCCGGGCCAGCTCGTCCGCGCAGTACGCCCCACGCCCTCTGGGCCCTCCCAGCGAGCGGTCGAGAGGGCTGCCGGGCACGGCCTCCTGGACGACGACGGCAAGGCTGTCCTCGAAGGCCACCGTCGGCGCGAGACGCAGCAGACCCTCGGCGGTCGGCAGCCCAGCCAGGACAGCCGCCTCCGCCACCACGGCCGACGCCTTGGCGGGGTCGTGGTAGGCCTTGGCGATCAACGGACCGGCACCCGGTGCGGACAGCAGGACGGTTGCGCGCTTGCCGGGCCGGTACCTGAGCAGCTGGACCCGGCACCGAAGCCGCAGCGCGCGCCGACCGGCGGGCGACGACCCGGGCAGCGCGTCGGCCAGCCAGGTCGCGATCCCGCGTCCGTGTGCCAGCGCCGGCAGCGAGGGCAGGTCGGGGTCGTGGGGGAACGGGGTGATGCGCACGCCAGGGGCCACGAAGACACCGCGTGCTGCCGGCTCCGCCGACGGCGGAACCAGCAGGTCACCTCGCACCAGGGTGCCCCCGTGCTGGTACAGCACCATCGCGCGCAGTCCCGGCTCGTACTTGGCATCCAGGACGTGGCAGGGCGCAGTCCGGCCGAGCACGGCCGACAGTCGCGGACCCATGACCCGCGGGCGCAGGGCGTCGGCGACGGCCGCCGCCTCGTCTCCAGCGGGAGGCGCCGAGGCGGGTGTCGCCGTCCGCAGGGAGACCGCGGGCTCGGTCTGCGTCGTCACGGCACCTCCTCACGTTCCGCCGGCCGGCCGGTGCGGAAGATGACCTCGAGCCGGCGCGCGGCCGCGTTCACGTCGTAGTCCGACTCGACTGTGCGCCGCGCGGCGGCGCCCATGTCCCGGCGCAGGCCGGCGTCCTGCAGCAGGCGGCCGAGCCGGTCGGTGACGGCAGCGATGTCCGCCGGAGCAGTCAGGTAGCCGTTCGTCCCGTCCTCGACCAGCTCGGGGATGCCACCCGACGAGGTGGTCACGACAGGAAGGCCGCACGCCATCGCCTCCACCAGGACGTTGGGGATGCCGTCGCGGTCACCGTCGTCCGTCACGACCGGGGTCAGGACGAAGACCTCGGCCGCGCGGAGGGCGGCGATGATCTGCTCGCGGTCCTGCTCCCCCCGGAACCGGACCTCGTCGGTCAGGCCGAGCGCGTCCCGGGTGGCGACCAGGTCGTCGCGCAGCGGCCCGTCGCCGTAGAGCTCGCAGCCGAAGGCGTGCCCGTCGGCCTTGAGCTTGGCGAGCGACTGCAGCAGGTCGCCGAAGCCCTTCTTCTCCACCAGGCGGCCGACCGTCACCACGGTGGCCGTTCCGCTGGTGCCGCCAGGCTCCCCGATGTCGTCGGACGTCGGTGGTCGGAAGTGGTCGAGATCGACCCCGTGGTGGATGACCTGTACCGGCGCGGTCCGCCGGCCGCCGGCCTGGTGGCCGGGCTGGTGGTCTGGCTGGTGGTCTGGCTGGGTGTCGGGCTGGTGGGCGGGCTGGTGGTCGGCCGGTGTGCCGGACAGGGTTGCGGCGATGTAATCGGCATTGGCCTGGCAGCAGGTCACCAGCGTGGTGGCGCCGGCAGAGCGGGCGGCCAGACTCGCCGCCGGTATCTGCACCAGGTCACGAGCGTGTGCGGTGACGCTGTAGGGCACACCGGTGAGCCGGCGCACGATCAGTGCCACCAATGCCGGGTCGTGCGCGAAGTGCGCGTGCAGGTGAGCCGGTCCATGTCCGGCGCTGCGCAGCCGCCCGATCGCCGCGGCGAGGCGCACCGCCGAGCCGAAGCACGCCAGGGTGGAGCAGTTGGCATAGCCGGTGGACAGCTCGGGGTGCCGCACCGCGTAGGCAACCGCCAGCAGGTAGCCGAGCGGCGAGGACCGGAGCACGCTGAGGTGGTCGATCAGCGCCCGGACCGGGCTGCGAGGGTCGTCCAGGTAGTGGACCCGGGCGCGAACGTCGTCGACCTGCGGCTGGACCAGCTCCTCACCTGACCGCACCATGCTGAACAGGCTGATGTCGACGCCTCGACGCTCGAGGGCCAGCACCTCGTTCACGATGAACGTCTGGGACAGCCGCGGCCAGCTGCGGACGAGGTAGATCACGGGTGCACGCATGCCAGTCCCCTCTCGACCGCGTCGGCCGGTCCACGTTCCCGCACCGGGTGGTCCGACGGCCAGGGTCCGCTGCCTACCGTGAGCTGCTTGGCGATCTTGAGCCAGGTGTAGGCCGTCCACGCCGGCACGGCGCCTCCGTCGGGGCCGTTGCCGGGGTCCACTCGGGCGAGGCCGTCTCGTCCGGTGCGCGCCGCGTACTCCTGGACGAATGCTGCAGCCAGCGTGCCCTCGCTGTCGCCGGCGGCGGCGAGGTAGGTGGTGAAGTGGGCCACGTCGAATGCACGGTCGCCGTGGCGGGCCTCGTCGAGGTCGATGACGCACACCTGGGCGCCGAGCAGGACATGGCCGGAATGGAAGTCCTTGTGCAGCGGTACCTCGACACCGGCAGACGTCGCTTGCAGGCCGGTCGCCCAGTCGGCAGCCAGCCGGCCGGCGGGCTCGCGCAGGTCAGGGTGCCGACCGGCGACGGCGTCCGCCCACTGCCGGGTGCTGGCGGTCTCTCGGCCGAGGTCGAGCCGGCGGCGCATCCGGACGTCGGAGTCGTGCAGGGCGGCCAGCCAGCGCGCCGCCTCCCGCATCCCGCGCAGCGCACGGGTGGGGTCGGTGATCCGGTCCAGAGGCTCGCCCCTGCCCGGTCGGTACAGCACGAGGGACAGCTCAGGGAGCAGGGCAACCGGCCGGGGCACCGCCATGCGGCCGGTGCGGAAGGGCCCGTCGGACAGGGCTTGAAGCTGATGGTGCGTCTGCCGGGCGTGCTCCTGCTGTGCGTACGCCTTGCCGACAAGCGCCACCGGCTCGGGGCCGTCCAGGCCGGTGACCAGGTACCGCACCACCGACCTGCGGCCGGGTGCCGACGACAGCCGGTGCGCCGCCACGACGGCCAGCCGCTCCGGGTGGGTCGCGACCGGCGCGAGTGCCGGGCGCAGGGCGGCAGTCATCCGCCCCGGAGCCAGCAGGTCATCGCTGGACGGAGTGATGCCCGCGCTGTCGGCCGGGCTCGTCACCGTGCTGAGAGCGGGACAATCCGGTCGGTCGGCGGGCGGCGCACCGGGCAGCTGCTGGTCGATCAGGCGAGCAGCCATGCCGATCAGGGCGGGGCACAGCGGCCAGTCGGCGACATCGAGTCGCCGGTACCTGCGTGCCGCCACCTGCAGCAGCGCTGCTGCCCGCCACCACGTCAGTGCCGCCGGGTCGAGGCGACCGGCTGCTGCTTCGTACCCGGCAAGGAACGCACTCGAGGCCGCCTCCAGGGCGGGTCGAAGCGATGGCTGTGTGACGCCCTGCCAGGTCAGGTGTGCCAGCGCCGTCCCAAGGTCGCGTGCCGCCTCGCCTCGACAGGCGCCATCGAGGTCGAGCAGCGTCACCTCTCCCGAGTCCGAGCGGACCGCCTGGCCGGGGCGGAAGCCGCCGTGGGCCAGCACCCGGTCGATAGCGGGAGGGGTGCGGGGCTCGAGCCGGTCGACGGTCTCGGCGAGGTGCCCTCCCAGGACGTCATCCGCGCAGCGGGCTGCAGGAACGAGCCTGCGCAGCGACGTGAGCTGGTCCGAGGCCGACCGCTCGGGAGCGGGCCCCGGGTCGAGCGCGTGCAGCTCCGCGAGCCGGCGCCCCAGCGCCGCAGCCACGCCCATCCGCTCCGCTGCGGGCAGCGCAGGGTCTGCGAGCACGTGCGACAGCGACCGGCCGGTGACCGCCTGCCCGACCACGACGCCCAGCGCGGGCCACTCGACCACCGTACGAGCGACCAGGCCTGAGCGACGGGCTTCGCCGGCCAGCAGGGCGTGCACCGACGACACCTCGGCGTAGCCGCCGGGCGGGAGGACCTTGGCGTAGACGGAGGTCGAGCCTCTCGCAGTCTCCAGGTCGTAGCGCAGCACGCACCGGGCTCCGGGCCGGTACCGTACCGGCGCGACCCGGCAGCCGAGCACCGGGACGCCCAGGGCGGGGGCAAGCAGGTCCGCGACCGCGTCGGCATCGCTCACCGCCGGCAGACCGGCCAGTGCGACGTCGTCGCGGTAGTCGTACGCGGATCGACCGGAGCGCGTGATGTCGACGCCCACGAACGATCCGGTGCCGCCTCCGGCGGATCGGCGGTAGGCGAGCCGGCACCGCTGGGAGGGGATCCACTGCACGTCGTGCAGCGTCCAACCGGAGCGAGCGGCTTCGGTCACCACCGCGGGCAGCTCCGTCAGCGCAGGATCGCGGGCGGCGAGCCAGCCGGCTCCGGTCTCGTCCAGCCGCACCGGCGCAGCCAGCATGGTGGTCACGGCTGCTCCACCCGCAAGGCGATCTCTGCGTCCCGTACCCGCGCGCTGACCAGCCGCGCCCAGGCGACGTCGTCCACGGTGACGCGCCGGGCCGCGAGCTTGAGCTGAAACAGCACGGCGAGAGTCCGCGCCCGCGCCCAGCGGTGCGGGTCGCAGTCGCCGTAGCCGACGACCAGCGCGCTGGTCAGCACAGACACGTCCGCGCCGTCGCTGGCGCCCCACCACCGCAGGTCGGCCAGCACCTTCGCCAGGTCGAGCGCCGGGTCGGCCCAGGCGCAACGGTCCAGGTCGAGCAGGCACAGCGTGCGTCCGTCGCTGATGATGTTGTCGCACTTGACGTCGCCGTGAGTGAAGGTGGGCGCCTCGCCCGGCAGCCGCTCGAGCCGGTCCGCCACCTGCCTGGCCAGCGCACGGTAGCGCTGGGCCAGCTCGGGGAGCAGTACGTCGAGGTGTTCCCCGGCGCGCAGGGTCGCGGCCAGCTCGGCCGCGGCGTCGTGGGCCGAGAGGCCGCCGACGGCGTCGAACGCGCCGGACGCCGGCCCCGGACCCCTGTCGTGCAGCACCCGCAGCGCGGCACCGAGCAGCCCGACCAGCCCTGACCCGCAGGAGCTGCCGCCGGTCAGCCACCTCTGGAGCGGAGCGCCCGGCGCCTGCCGCCACATCGAGGCGTGGTCGACCAGGTCGTAGCCGAGCGGCTGGGCCAGCGCCGCGTGCGAACAGCCATCGGCCAGGATCGGTCCCACGGCTCGGGCCACCGCCACGGCGCGGACCCCACTGTCGTCCCGGTCGAGCTTGACGAAGGTCGTGCCGTCGCCGCCGGTCGGCTGACCCACCCGGAGAACGTGCCGCTGGCCCGGCCGGTAACGCACGGTGGCGATCCCCACGGCTGCGGCCTGCGCCGAACCGGCGCCGGCCAGCTCTGCGATCGCGGTGGCCATGTGCTCCTGCTGGCTCAGGCCGACCAGCTGGGGCATACGTGGATCGGCAGGACCGACGAGCAGGGTCGTGCGCCGATCGTCGGAGGTGGCCGCCAGACGGGTGAAGGGTGCCAGGACATGGAGGCGTCGGGCCTCGTCCTCGACGCTGCTGACGTCGACCGCAGTGGTGAGTGGCTGGACCGACCAGCTCAGCGCCACATGCCGGGTGACCGAGGAGAACGTCACCCGGTAGTAGGCCGTCAGCTTGCGCCCCGGCTTGAACTTCGTGCGCACCAGCTCGACGTCCCAAGGCGGTGGATCGGACGGCAGGCAGTGTCCGAGCAGATCGGCCAGGCCGTGCTGCAGCGGAGCCAGGACGACCCGACGAACCCCACCTGCTCCGAGTCGACCGGTCAGGGCTCCGTCCAGCGCCTCCGTACCGGCAGTGCTGTGCGTCCGGGTCGTCACGCCATTTCCCGCGCGCCGGTCACGTGGCCCACCGGCGGAGCATCGACGACCGACGCGGTCGCCGGCACCGGCTCCCCCGGCAGCGACAGGTCGGCGTCGACCTGGGCAGGCGGAGGCGTGCCGTTCAGCAGCTGGCTGGCTGCCGCGCGCCGGCCACCGAGGTCGGGAGCGGGGCCGTCCGGTTGTCCGGGTGCGGTCAGCGCATCCAGCATGGCCTCGCTCATCGTCTGCGCGGACAGCAGGTCGGGCGGCAGCCAGCGGATCCAGCCCCTGTCGGCGAACAGCCTCGACCGCATCGTCTGCTCCGCACTGGGCCCGCTCCTCGGCACCAGCAGCGCCCGCTTGCCGAGGCTCAGGATCTCGGCGGTGGTGTTGTATCCGGCCATCGCGACGACGAGGTCGGCGGCGTCCAGGTGCCCCTGCGAGTCGCTGAGGCTCTTGATCACCCGGACCGGGAGCCCGCGAGCGCGCCGGAGGAGATCACGCCGCTCGGCTGCGGGGAGGAAGGGTCCCGTGACGAGCACGACCATGCAGTGCCGCTGCGCGACGAGTGCGGGCACGGCGCTCATCAGCGTGTCGAACAGCGACTTGCCGTCGGCTCCTCCGCCCGCCATGGCCACGATCAGGTCACCCGCACCACGCAGCGGCCGCCGGTACCGTGCGCGGGTCACCTGGGCCAGGGTGGGGGGAGGTGGCGGCGAGCAGACGTACCCGCAGTAGCGCAGCTTTGCGCTCGCCGCCCGCGGCCACCCGTACTCGGACGCCACATCGAAGACGTCCCGCGAGCCGTAGACCAGAACCTGGTCATAGTGCTGCTCGACCGCCTCGAACGCCCCCTCGAGCCGCCAGCGCTGACGCACGGTGGCGGGGGCGTCCAGGATGTCCCGCAGGCCGAGCACCACCCGTACGGGCAGGGACCGCAGCGTCTCGAGCGTGGGCAGCAGCTCGCCCATCGCGCCGTGGGGCATGTGATCGACCAGCAGCACATCGGGTCGGAACGCCAGCGCGGTGCCGCGGATGATCTCGCGGCGCATCTCGAGCACGTCGGGGAACGACAGTGCCAGCGAGACCGGTCGCCAGTCGCCGGGGCCGGCCTTGACGATCGAGGGCAGCTTCAGATAGTCGTGCCCGGAGCTGAGCGGGAAGAACTGGCCGAGCGGCGAGTCGGACATCGTGAGGGCACTGGCGCCCGGCCAGTGGTCGATGAACTCCGAGGCCAGCAGGGTGGTCCGGCGCAGGTGGCCCAGGCCGAGCCCGTCCTGCGAGTAGATCAGCAGTCGCGGTGCAGTCGGCCGGGCCATGCCTCAGTCCCCGGTCGCCGCTGCGAGCGGCCGGTCGGTGAGGTGGTGCGGTGCAGACCACTGCTCCCGCAGGCCCCTGTGCCACTCGATCTGGCGGGCCAGCCCGGTGCGCAGGTCCACGGTGGGGGACCAGCCCAGCCACTCCTGGGCCATCGAGATGTCGCCCGCCGTACGCGGCACGTCCCCACGCCGCGCCTCGCAGCTGGTGACGGGCACATCGTCCGCGGACATCAGCTCCCGCAGAGTGGCGAGCAGCGTGCGGACGTCGACGGGCGACGCACTGGCGATGTCGAGCACCGCCGCCGGTGGCAGGTCGGCGGTCAGCGCTCTCATGGTGGCGTCCACCACGTCCCCGACGTAGGTGTAGTCGCGCACCTGGGTGCCGTCTCCGAACACCGTGGGTGGCCGACCGTCCAGCAGTGCCTCGATGAACCGGTGAGCGGCCATGTCCGGTCGCTGCCGTGGCCCGTAGACGGAGAAGTAGCGCAGGGATACCGCCGGCAGTCCGAACGAGTAGGCGTACGAGCCGACCAGGGCCTCCCCGGCCAGCTTGGTCACCCCGTACGGGCTGGTCGGCCGCGGCTCCCCGCGCGCCCGCAGCACGTCGTTGCCCGCGCCGTACACCGACGAGCTGGATGCGAAGACGAACCGGCGCAGCCCCCGCGAGCACACGGCTTCCAGCAACCGCTGCGTGGCCAGGACGTTGCGGTCGACGTACCGGGGAAAGGCCGGTCCCCAGGAGGTCGACACCCCCGGCTCGCCGGCCAGGTGCGCCACCGCGTCGACGTCATCGAGCACCTCGTCGAGCGCGGCGGTGGCCAGGTCCGCGGGGAGGAGGTCGAACGCCGGGCTCTCGAGCAGGTGCTCGACGTTTCGTCGCTTGGCCAGCGGATCGTAGAAGTCGTTGAACGCGTCCAGGCCGCGCACGCTCCAGCCTCGCGCCACCAGCGCTGCGCACAACTGGCTGCCGATGAACCCGGCGGCTCCAGTCACCAGGACATGGCCCAACGGACCCACCACCCTGCTCCATGAAGAATCCCGAATTGCTCCCCGAAACTCGAACGGTAGGGAAACTTCCGCGGAAGAGGCAATGACTTTTGGATGAACTTTTGCGCGGAGATGGCCGAGCGGACTGAAAGTATGTGCACCGTCACGAGAGGTCACCGACGCAGGAAGTCTTGCTCACCCGGTGAAGCGCCTCAATCACTCATCGCTGAACGTGCCGATTATTCGTCGCTGAATCGATGACGAGTGGCGCGGGGGCGAGTACGTTCCCCATCCAACAAGGCCTTGGCCCGGCGGGGACGTCCCTATCCCCGGTCAGTGGCGCGCCACGGTCGGCGGAGGGTGGCAAGGGACAGGACGAGGGGATCGACGTGTCCTTCCGGGTGACGGTGGTCGGCACGGGGTATCTGGGCGTCACGCATGCGGCATGCATGGCCGAGTCAGGCTTCGACGTCGTCGGCGTGGACGTCTCCGAGACCAAGGTGGCCGCACTGGCCGCAGGCTCAATCCCGTTCCATGAGCCGGGTCTCGGCGACATCGTCCGGCGCCATGTCGACAGTGGACGGCTGCGTTTCACCACCTCCTTGGCCGAGGCCGGCGCGTCCGGCGACGTGCACTTCCTCTGCGTCGGCACGCCGCAGCAGTCGGGCGGTCTCGGTGCCGATCTCCGCCAGGTCGAGGCCGCGCTCACCGGACTCGCACCCCATCTCGGGCGTCAGAGCCTGGTTGTCGGGAAGTCCACGGTGCCAGTGGGAACCGCGGAGCGGCTGTGGTCGCAGCTGGAATCCCTGAGTGCTCCGCATGACCAGATCGACCTTGCGTGGAATCCGGAGTTCCTTCGGGAGGGTCATGCGGTCGAGGACACATTGCGACCCGATCGCATTGTGGTGGGAGTTCGGTCAGGAATGGCGGAGAAGATCCTCCGTGAGATCTACTCCGTGCAGATCGAGAGTGGAGTGCCTTTTCTCCCCATGGACCTGACCACCGCCGAGCTGGTCAAGGTCGCCGCGAATTCATTTCTCGCCACCAAGCTGTCATTCATCAACGCGATGGCCGAGCTCTGCGAGCGCACCGGTGCAGACGTGACGGCGCTGGCGGACGCCATCGGACACGATCCACGCATCGGCCGCAGGTACCTCTCCGCCGGACTCGGTTTCGGCGGAGGATGCCTGCCCAAGGACATCCGGGCCTTCATCGCCCGGGCGGAGGAGCTCGGGGTCAGCGACGCGGTGTCGTTCCTGCGCCAGGTCGACGCCATCAACGGGCGCCGTCGTGCCCGCGTCGTGGATTTGACCAGGCAAGAGTGCGGGGGTGACCTGACCGGCCGGCGCATCGCCGTCCTCGGCGCCGCGTTCAAACCGGACTCCGACGACATCCGCGACTCGCCCGCCCTGGATGTCGCGGAGCGGCTCCGACTGGCCGGAGCTCGGGTGTGCGTCTACGACCCCGCGGCGATGGACAACGCGCGACGCGCCTTCCCCGCGCTGGAGTACGCCGCTTCCTTGACGACCGTCGTGACCGGCGCGCAGGTGCTGTTGCACCTGACCGACTGGAACGAGTTCGTGACCCTCGACCCGCACCGCATCAATGGCCGCGTATCAGGCCGTATAATCATAGATGGTCGCAATTGTCTAGATGCGGAGCGCTGGCGTCTCGCAGGCTGGACATATCGTGCACTCGGGCGCCGGTGAATCCCGGCATGATGCCTTTCTCGGTAAGTCCGCCGTTCGTCGGGCACCTGGGAAAAGGTGCGGGGCGATCCGTGGCGGATAACGCCCCGCCACGGGCGCTATCGCGGCCGGTGATCGACGGGTCGGCACCCGTTGAGTAGCGTCTTGGGGTGACTCACCGCCGTGCGCCCCGGTCCCTGCCCCAGCTGGCACGCAACGGCCTGCGCGTCGTCCCGCTCGGCGGCCTGGGGGAGATCGGCCGCAACATGACCGTGTTCGAGCACCGGGGACGGTTGCTGGTGGTCGACTGCGGGGTCCTGTTCCCCGAGGAGCACCAACCGGGCGTCGACGTGATCCTGCCGGACTTCAGCTGGCTGCGGGACCGCCTCGACGACATCGACGCCGTGGTGCTCACGCACGGCCACGAGGACCACATCGGCGGTGTGCCGTACCTGCTCCGGCTCCGCGAGGACATCCCGGTGGTCGGCTCCCGGCTCACTCTGGGGTTTCTCAAGGCCAAGCTGGCCGAGCACCGTCTGCGCCCGCCGAACGTGCAGGTCGCCGAGGGGGACCGGCAGTCGTTCGGGCCGTTCGACTGCGAGTTCGTGGCAGTCAACCACTCGATCCCCGACGGCCTGGCGGTGGCGATCCGCACCTCGGCCGGGCTGGTGCTGCACACCGGTGACTTCAAGATGGACCAGTTCCCGCTCGACCGCCGCATCACCGACCTGAGGTCGTTCGCCCGCCTCGGCGAGGAGGGAGTGGATCTCTTCCTGGTCGACTCGACCAACGCCGAGGTCCCCGGCTTCACCATGTCCGAGCAGGACCTGATCCCGGCCATCGACCAGGTCTTCCGCACCGCGCCGCGCCGCGTCATCGTGTCGAGCTTCGCCAGCCACGTGCACCGGATCCAGCAGGTGCTCGACTCGGCCAAGGCGCACGGCCGCAAGGCGGCGTTCGTGGGCCGGTCGATGGTGCGCAACATGGGCATCGCCAAGGATCTCGGCTACCTGCGCATACCCCAGGGCGTGATCGTCGACGTCAAGGCGCTCGAGTCGATGCCGGCCAACAAGATCTGCCTGATCTGTACGGGTTCGCAGGGCGAGCCGATGGCGGCGCTGGCCCGGATGGCGAACCAGGACCACATGATCAAGGTCGGCGAGGACGACACGGTGCTGCTGGCCAGCTCGCTCATCCCCGGCAACGAGAACGCGGTCTACCGGGTGATCAACGGGCTCTCCCAGCTCGGCGCGCACGTGATCCACAAGGGGATCGCCAAGGTGCACGTCTCCGGGCACGCCAGTGCCGGCGAGCTCGTCTACTGCTACAACCTGGTGCGTCCGCGGCACGTGCTGCCGGTGCACGGCGAGTGGCGGCACCTGCGGGCCAACGCCGACCTGGCGATCGCCACCGGGGTCGACCGCAAACGCGTTGTGCTGGCGCAGGACGGGCACGTGATCGATCTCGTGGACGGGAAGGCGCGCATCGTCGGCGACGTGCCCGCCGACCACATCTACGTCGACGGCATGACCGTCGGGGGCGCGACGGAGGACTCGCTGGCCGAGCGGCGCAAGCTCGGCACTGAGGGCGTGGTCACGGTGGTGCTGCTGCTCGAGCCCGACGGCTCCCTGTCAGAGCCACCCGACTTCCTCACCCACGGCTTCGTGCACGAGCACACGGCATTCGGCGAGGTCGTGCCGCGGCTCCAGCAGGCGCTGGGCCGTCTGACCACGTCGCCGCCGCTACGCACCGAGGTCGAGGACGTGGTGCGTCGCGAGACCGAGAACTGGGCGCTGCGCAAGTACCGCCGGCGCCCGGTCGTCATTCCCGTGGTCGTCGATGCGTGACCGGGCCCCCTGAGTGGCCTCTTCGGCTACTCAGCCGTCTGACCGGGCCGGCTCAACCTGGGCGACGACGGGCGGTCACCCGCGTCGGTAGAGGTGCGTGGTGATCGGCAGGAACACCAGCGTCAGCCCCAGCGCCACCGCCAGCACGACGGCGATGTCGCCACCGACTGCCGTGCCCTCCATCAGTCCACGCGCAGCGGTCGCCAGGATCGAGATCGGGTTGACGTCGACGAACGCCTCGAGCGGCGCCGGAAGGGTGGCTGGGTCGACGAACACGTTGGACAGGAAGGTGAGCGGGAAGAGGGCCATGAAGCCGGCGTTCATCACCGCCATGGGCGTGCGCATCAGCAGCCCGAGAGTCGTGAACACCCAGGACAGGCCGAACGAGAAGACGACCACCAGAGCCAGTGCCGCCACGACGCCGCCGATGCCGGCCTCCGGACGGTAGCCGAGGGCGACGCCCAGCACGATGATGACGACGCCGGCGAGCACGTAGCGGACGCTGTCGCCGAGCATCGGGCCGAGCAGAGGGGCGGACCGCCAGATCGGCAACGAGCGGAACCGGTCGACGACTCCTCGTGTCAGGTCGGTGTTGAGCCCGACCCCGGAGTAGACCGTGGTGAACAGCACGGACATCACAAGGATCCCGGGAAGGATGTAGTCGAGGTAGGCGGCCGTGGACCCGGCAACTGCGCCCCCGAACAGATACGTGAACATCAGGACGAACATCACCGGTGTGATCGTCACGTCGAGCAGCTGCTCGGGCACGTGCTTGATCTTCAGCATGGCGCGCCAGCTGAAGGTCAGTACGGACGAGAGCGGGCTCGCCGGGGCAGGCCGCGCAGTGGTGGAGATGGCCCGGCGGACTGCCTCCAGGTCGGCTGCCTGAGTCGGGTCAGCGGGCCGCGACGGACTGGCGGTCGGGGTGACACTCATACTGCGTGCTCCTCCTGAAGGCTCGTCGAGCCGTCGTCTGGTGCGTCGGCCGGGTGGCCGGTGAGAGCGAGGAAGACCTCGTCGAGCGTCGGCTGCCCGAGCGAGAAGTCGGCCACCCGGACTCCCGAGCTGCTCAGCCGGGACAGCGCCAGCGTGGCGTCGTCGCCACCGGCGCAGGTGGCCGAGAGGGCAGCCGGGTCGGCCTCGAGGACCACCGTCCCGAGGGCGTGCTCCAGCAGCCGTTCGGCCTCCGGCCGCTGTTCGGGATTCATCAGTCGGACGTGCAGCGACCCAGACCCCACGGAGGCCTTCAGCTGGCTGGGCGTGCCCTCGGCGATCACCCGGCCGTGGTCGATGACAGCAATCCGACCGGCCAGCTGGTCGGCCTCCTCGAGGTACTGGGTGCACAGCAGGATCGTGGTGCCCTCCGCGACCAGGGCGCGGACGATCTCCCAGACCTGGTTGCGCGACCGCGGGTCGAGGCCGGTGGTCGGCTCGTCCAAGAACATCAGCTGCGGCGTCACGACGATGCTGGCGGCAATGTCCAGCCGGCGCCGCATCCCGCCGGAGAAGTGCTTGACCAGCCGGCCGGACGCCTCGGACAGGCCGAACGCCTCCAGCAGCTCGGTCGCGCGGTTCTTGGCGTCCTGGCGCTTCAGCCCGAGCAGGCGGCCGAGCAGGATCAGGTTCTCGCGGCCGGTCAGGTCCTCGTCGACGGAGGCGAGCTGCCCGGTCAGGCTCACCGACGCGCGTACCGCGGCCGCCTCGGTCACGACGTCGTGGCCGAGCACCCTCGCCGTGCCCTCGTCAGGCCGGATCAGTGTCGCCAGCATCCGGATCGTCGTGGTCTTGCCGGCGCCGTTGGGGCCGAGCACGCCGTACACCGTGCCGGGGTGGACGGCCAGGTCGACACCGTCGACCGCGGATGTCTCGCCGAAGCGCTTGACCAGGCCGGTCGCCTCGATCGCCAGGTGCGCCTGCGACGCCATCAGAGTCCTCCACCTCGCTGGTTGATCTTGCCACCGTAAAGACTGGCACCGACAGCCAAACTCATCGGACGTCCGCGGTCGGACGTGGACTGGTGGGGGTGGCCACTGACAGGGTGCCCGGCCATGGTGACGTCGGTGAGCACAGCCGTGCTGGGTGTCGTCCGCGACCGGCTGGACGGGCAGGTCCTGCTCCCCGTGGAGGACGGCTACGACCAGGCGCGCTCGGTGTGGAACGCGATGATCGACCGCCGCCCGGCGCTGATCGTCCGCTGCGCCAGCATCGGCGACGTGGTGACCGCGGTGCGCACCGCCCGCGAGCTCGACCTGGAGATCGGGGTGCGCGGCGGCGGGCACAGCGTCGTCGGGCAGGCCGTCCCCGAGGCGGGCCTGATGATCGACCTGACGCCGATGAGCGGCGTGCGCGTCGACCCGGAGCGGCGGATCGCACGGGTGCGGGGGGCGCCCTGCTTCCCTCCGGCCGCCTCGCCGTAGGGGGCGGCTTGTGGCGCTGCTGTTTTCGCAGGGTGGGCTGCGAAAGCGGCACTCCTCGGGCGCTGCAGCGCCCGAGAGGCGAGAGTTCCGCTGTGGCAGTGACGAGTCGGCGTCTGGTCGTGGCGCACTGAAACTGCTGCGGCGAGGCCAGCCTGCCGCCCTCGACATTCAGTGGCCCTCGATCCGGCGCCGAGAAAAACTTCGTGACGGGTACGCCGCAGCAGGAGCATCCTGTTCGAGGCGCAACGAGGCGCCAAGACAGGAGGAGTCGATATGAGCGACGTCATGGACGAGGTCGAGGCCGACCGCGCCCTGAAGGCCAAGCACCGGACCATGTGGGCCTCCGGGGACTATGCCGCGGTAGCGGCCGAAGTCGTCGGCGCCCTGGGACCGGTGCTGGTCGAGGCGTGTGACGTGGGCCGCGGCGACAAGGTTCTCGACGTCGGGGCGGGTACGGGCAACGCCGCGATCCCCGCGGCGCTGACGGGCGCCAGCGTCGTGGCGAGCGACCTCACCCCAGAGTTGCTCGAGATCGGCCGGCGACGGGCGGAGGAACAGGGTGCCGAGCTGGAGTGGCGCCAGGCCGACGCCGAGGCGCTCCCGTTCGGTGACGGCGAGTTCGACACGGTGATGTCGTGCATCGGTGCGATGTTTGCGCCGCACCACCAGGCGAGCGCCGACGAGATGGTGCGGGTGTGCCGGCCGGGCGGCACGCTCGGCCTGTTGAGCTGGACGCCCGAGGGCTTCATCGGGCAGATGTTCGCGACGATGAAGCCGTACGCCCCGCCGCCCCCGCCCGGCGCCCAGCCGCCGCCGCTGTGGGGGAGCGAGGACCATGTGCGCGGGCTGCTCGGCGACCGGGTGACCGATGTGACCAGCACCCGCCAGAGTGTGCCAGTCGACCACTTCGGTGAGCCGGAAGCGTTCCGCGACTACTTCAAGGCCAACTACGGACCCACGATCGTGGTCTATCGGTTCATCGCCGACGACCCCGCCAAGGTGGAGGCGCTCGACCGCGACCTGGCCGACCTCGCCCGTCGCTACATCCGCAACGACGGCGACACGGTGATGGACTGGGAGTACCTCCTGCTCACCGCCCGCAAGGCGTCCTGACCCGCAGCGCGTGGCGGCGGCCTGCCCCGAAGTTTCGCAGGGTGGGCTGCGAAACCTCCGCCTCCCCAGCGCTGCAGCGCCCGGGGAGTGGAGGTTTCGCTCTACCAGTGACGGTGTGACGCTGACGAGTCGGTCAGCCGGTGACGTCCGCGTTGTCCGAAGCAGCCTGGGCGGCGCCCTTCTCGGTGCTCTCGCTGCCCGTGGACAGCTCACCACCGACGGTCTCCAGGTGGGCGCGCACGAACCAGTGGAAGAGCTCGAGCTGCTTGATCTGGCCGATCAGCATGTCCTCGCTGACGGCGTCGATCTCGCCGACCGTCTCCTGGGCCTTGCGGTGCGACTCGAGGAGGCCGTTGTAGACGGCGTCGAGCGCGCCGAGGTGCTCGTTCGTCGTCGCGCGGTTGAGCGAGTAGTCGTCCCAGGTGCGGTGCTCGACGATGGCGCTGGGGGTGCCGATCGGGGCCATCCCGAGAGTGGCGATGCGCTCTGCGGTCTCGTCGACCATCGCGCGCACCTCTTCGACGTGCGGGTCGATCATCTCGTGCACCGCGATGAAGTGCGGGCCGACGACGTTCCAGTGCACGTGCTTGAGCGTGAGCTGGAGGTCGTTGAGTGCGTTCAGCCGGTCCTGCAGAAGCTTGGCGACCTCATGGCCGTTCTCGTTCGACAGTCCGGGTGTCGTGTACGCGCCGTAGCGGGCGGATTCGGTAGCCATACCCTCGAACGTAGTGCGCTCGCACCGGAGCGCAATCCCACCGGCTGCGGCATCGTGCTGACGTCATCGCCGAGGGTGACGTACGCCACAAAGGGCGGTCGCCAGAGGCCGTCACCCGAGGCGAGTCAGGGGGCCGTGGGCACTGCCGGTTCCGAGCCACGGACCCGGTTGGCGGTACGGCTGGCGCGCCGGGTGCCTCGAGGAGCGGTCGAGGTCGCTAGCCCCAGCCCGAACGGCGGCATGTTGGCGTACACGGTCTCGATCGACGCCGCGTCCACCTCGTACGTCTCGTGGAAGATGCCGACGTCGCCGCTGCCCGCCGTGCCCGGTTGAACAGCATCCAGGCCGGCTGGTGTTGGCGCGCGGGGTCGCGCGCATAGGCGCCGAGGGCGTCCACGGACCGCCAGTACTGGAGCACCATCACGACCCGGCCGGAGAAGTAGCTGCGCGCACCGAGCAGACCCGAGTCGGGATCCGCGGAGAGCTCGGACAGCATCCGCGGCATCGCGGCGAAGACAGGCCACCACGAGCGCACCGCGCGCAGCCGGTTGATGCGCATGCCGATGACGAACACGGACCGTGCCTGCGGACTCCCCGCCTCCGGGCTCGGCGACGTACGGGCCGGGCTGAACGCCGGATGGCACGGACGTCGCGGCGTCCGCGTAGGCGCGAGGTGTCACATTGGCGGCGGTCACTTCGTGCTCCTCCGGAGGGGCGCGGTGCCCGACCGCGCCGGATCGCGTGCTGCTGCGGTCGACGACCCCGGGCCGCCGGCCAGACAGAGCGACCGGCCGGTCGATGACCGGTGCGGTCATCCCGGTCCTCGGCTCAGGAACCGGCTGCCACCTCGGCTGAAGCTGCTCGGGCAGCTCCCGCACGGCCTCGGCAGCGGACGCCATGAGCGCCGATCTGGTCGGCGAGCTTCCCGGCCTCGTCGTAGTCGTCGAACACCTTCCCGCCGTACTGGTCGACGACGTGCACGTCATGACCGGCGGCGTGCAGCAGGTGGGCGGCGTCGAGGACGCCGGGGCGGACACCGAGCACGGAGTGGAACAGCGCGATCGTCGTCATGGCACCGATTGTTGCCGGTGCCTGCGACACTGGTCGCGCCGCACCACGACGGTGGCCGCAGACCCGTGCCCATGGGGGCTGCGCGTGCGCTCGGACACCCCGCTGGCAGGCTGGGGGCATGGACATCGACGTCGTGGACGCGCCCGACCACCACCGCTTCGAGGCGCGCACGGACGACGGCAGCCTCGCGGGTGTCGCCGCATACCGCATCGACGGCGGGCAGCTCGTGTTCACCCACACCGAGGTGGACGACGCCTACGAAGGGGAGGGCGTCGGCTCCCAGCTCGTGCGGAGCGTCCTGGACCAGCTGCGCGGCCGCGAGACGTCGGTGCGCTCGGAGTGCTCGTTCATCAACTCCTGGGTCGAGAAGCACCCCGAGTACCAGACCGTGGTGAGCTCCTGACGGAGTCCTCAGCGGCGTCCGCCAGCGCTGACGTCGCCCCTCGGGCAGACCCTCGTACGCGGCGAAGCCCCGACGGCTCTGCCGGGCCTCTCATGGCGCCTCGGTTCGGCGCGACGTGTGCTGTTCGAGAGCTTCGTCCCGCCTCGACGGCGGCCCCGCGACACGCCCGAGTCGCGACCCAGACAACCCCCTGACCTGCGCCGATACCGGCGGCAGAAAGAAAGTGTCGGTGGCGGGCGAGAGAGTGTTGCCATGCCCGCAGCGCAGGCGTACGGTTCCCAACATCTGGTGGTTACACCGG
The DNA here is from genome assembly GCA_029266455.1 of Nocardioidaceae bacterium. Classification (GTDB taxonomy): domain Bacteria; phylum Actinomycetota; class Actinomycetes; order Propionibacteriales; family Nocardioidaceae; genus JACCWP01. The sequence continues at coordinate 8,467 of JAQSWV010000027.1, read as the reverse complement.
TGTGGTTTCCCCACAGGTTGTGTCACAGGGTAGGTAGACTTACCCACAGGCCAACGGGGCTCCATCCCCAGGAATCCACAGATTCGTCCCCAGAACGGGGTCGAGAGGCGCGCACGAGGGAGGAGTCGGACGGTGCACTGCCCCTTCTGCAAGCACACCGACACCCGGGTCCTCGACTCGCGCGTGGCCGACGACGGCGGCGCGATCCGGCGTCGCCGGGCCTGCCAGGCGTGCGACCGGCGGTTCACCACCGTGGAGCAGATCCAGCTGGCCGTGGTGAAGCGCTCCGGTGCCTCCGAGCCGTTCAACCGCGACAAGGTCATCGACGGCGTCCGCAAGGCCTGCAAGGGCCGCCCGGTGACCGACGACGACCTGGCCCGGCTCGGCCAGGAGGTCGAGACCGCCCTGCGCGCGGCCGGGGCCGCCTACGTACCGGCCGACGAGGTCGGCCTGGCGGTGCTCGACCCGCTGCGCGAGCTCGACGCCGTGGCGTACCTGCGCTTCGCGAGCGTCTACAAGGCGTTCGAGTCGGTCGACGACTTCGCCGACGAGGTGGCCGGCCTGATGGCCGAGCGCGCCGGCGACCCGCAGCCCACCGACGACGTCGACGCGCCGGCCCCACCGGGCCGTACCTAGACCCGCCGGCGGGGCGTGCAGGGGAAGGCGCGCCCCGCCGGCGGCACCACTTCTCAGCAGGACCAGCAGCACTGACGGACGAGACGATTCGATCGAGGAGAACCAGATGACCGAGACCGTCGGCTCCGAGGCCGCACAGAAGAAGGCCTCGAGCAAGGCGAAGGGGCTCACGATCGAGCGCCTCTACACCACCCCCGGCGTGCACCCGTACGACGAGGTGACCTGGGAGCGGCGCGACGTCGTCCAGACGAACTGGAAGACCGGCGCCAACGTCTTCGAGCAGCGCGGAGTCGAGTTCCCGGCGTCGTGGAGCGTCAACGCCTCGACGATCGTGACCAGCAAGTACTTCCGCGGCGCGGTCGGGAGCGCCGAGCGCGAGTCCAGCCTGCGCCAGCTGATCGATCGGGTGGTGCTCACCTACGTCAAGGCCGGCAAGGACAACGGCTACTTCGCGACGCCTGACGACGCCGAGATCTTCGAGCACGAGCTGACCTGGATGCTGCTGCACCAGGTGTTCGCCTTCAACTCGCCGGTGTGGTTCAACGTGGGCACGTCGAGTCCGCAGCAGGTGAGCGCGTGCTTCATCCTCGCCGTCGACGACAACATGGACTCGATCCTGAACTGGTACCGCGAGGAAGGCCTGATCTTCAAGGGGGGCTCGGGATCGGGCCTCAACATCTCGCGCATCCGCGGGTCGAAGGAGCTCCTGCGCAGCTCGGGCGGCACGGCCAGCGGCCCGGTGTCGTTCATGCGCGGCGCCGACGCGAGCGCCGGCACCATCAAGTCCGGCGGCGCCACCCGGCGCGCGGCGAAGATGGTCGTGCTGGACGTCGACCACCCCGACATCGAGGAGTTCGTCGAGACCAAGGCCCGCGAGGAGGACAAGATCCGCGTGCTGCGCGACGCGGGCTTCGACATGGACCTCGGCGGGCGCGACATCGTCAGCGTCCAGTACCAGAACGCCAACAACTCGGTACGTGTGACTGACTCCTTCATGCGTGCGGTCGAGGATGGCACCGACTTCGGGCTGACCGGCCGCCTCACCGGCGAGGTCATCGAGAGCGTCGACGCCAGGCAGCTGTGGGGCAAGATGGCGCAGGCCGCGTGGGAGTGCGCCGACCCGGGGTGTTCGGAGTACATGCACCTCGACAACTCGTCGTGCAACCTCGCCAGCCTCAACCTGTTGACGTTCCTCAAGGACGACGGCTCGTTCGACGCGGTGACCTTCGCGCGGGCGGTCGCGTTCGTGATCACCGCGATGGACATCTCGATCTGCTTCGCCGACTTCCCGACCGAGGCGATCGGCGAGACGACCCGTGCGTACCGCCAGCTCGGCATCGGGTACGCCAACCTTGGCGCGCTGCTGATGGCCTCGGGGCTGGCGTACGACTCCGAGGGCGGTCGCGCGTTCGCGGCGGCGATCACCTCCCTCATGACCGGTACCGCGTACAAGCAGTCCGGCCAACGACGAGGTGCGCACGCTGCACGAGATCGACCGCAACGTGCATCGCGAGGCCACCAAGGCGTGGGCCGACGGCCTGGCGATCGGGGCCAAGAACGGCTGGCGCAACGCGCAGGCCTCAGTACTGGCCCCGACGGGCTGCCTCACGCCCGACACGCTCGTGACCACCGACCGTGGACTGGCGCGCCTCGGTGAGCTGGGTGACGTGTGGGGCGACCGCTGGCAGGACCTCGACGTTGAGGTCTCGACCGACGAGGGGCCGCGGCAGGCCACGAAGTTCTTCGTGAACGGTGAGGAACCGACGCGGCGGATCGTGACAGCCGGCGGCTACCGGATCCAGGGCACGTTGACCCACCGCATCAAGGTCGTCGACCCGCAGTCCGGCGACTGGGTGTGGAAGCGGATGGCCGACGTCTCCGCAGACGACGTGGTTCCCGTCCAGCTCGGCACGATGGTGGGTGAGCCCCGTCGGGTGCCGCTGCCTGTGCTCGACCAGGCCTACTACGCCGGCGACCGCAACGTCATCGTTCCCGACCAGGTCACGGCGCAGCTGGCCGAGCTGGTCGGCTACTTCATGGGCGACGGCAGCCTGCATGCCAAGGGCGTGCGCCTGACCGTTGCCGACACCGACATCGACGTGGTCGAGCGGATCCGACTGTTGAGCAAGGAGCTGTTCCACCTCGAGCCTGTTGTCACCCAGCAGCAGGGCTACCAGGAGGTCGTCCTGTCGTCGGTGCGGCTGGCCCGCTGGTGGACCGCTGCCGGCTTCGCCAGGTTGTCCCCTCGTGACGGCCACGCCGGCAAGGGCTGGACCCCGCGAGTGCCCTCCGCGGTGCTGGAGACCAACGACGTCGAGGTGTACGCCGCGTTCCTGCGGGGCGTGTTCGAGGCCGATGGCACTGTGATCGCGCAGGTGCCCAGCCTCTCGACCTCGTCCGAGTCCTTTGCCGCCGAGATCCGCACGCTGCTCCTGGCGCTGGGCATGGGAACCACCACGCGCGAGACGGTCAGCGGCTGGGGTGGCCCCGTCTTCCAGGTGCGACTGCGCAACCTCGACCACGCGATGGCGTTCGAGGAGTGCGTCGGCTTCATCAGCGGACGCAAGAACGCGCTGCTGCCCGAGGTCGAGGCGCCGCAGTCGGGCAACCGCGACCGCATCCACTTGCCCCGCGCCGTGTGGGACGAGATCGTGCCGCGCGGCTCTGCGCACCGCAGCGTGCTCATCTCCGCTCTGGGCAAGCACGGCGGTGTGTCTCGTCAGACCGCCCGGATGATCCAGGCCGAGACGCCGGACCCCCGGCTGGCCCATGCGCTCGGCTACCTGTTCGAGCCGGTCACGGCCAACGAGGATGGCGGCCTTCAGCCGACCTTCGACCTGTCGGTACCCGATAACGTGACGTACGTTGCCGGCGGGTTCGTCAGCCACAACACCATCGGCTTCATGATGGACTGCGACACCACTGGCATCGAGCCTGACTTCTCGCTGGTCAAGTTCAAGAAGCTGGTCGGCGGCGGGTCGATGCAGATCGTCAACCAGACCGTGCCGCGGGCGCTCACCAAGCTCGGGTACGCGACCGAGACGATCGAGGCGATCGTCGAGTACATCGCCGAGCACGGGCACGTCATCGACGCACCGGGGCTCAAGCCGGAGCACTACGAGGTGTTCGACTGCGCGATGGGGGAGCGGTCGATCAAGCCGATGGGCCACGTGCGGATGATGGCAGCTGCGCAGCCCTTCATCTCCGGCGCGATCTCGAAGACCGTGAACCTGCCCGAGTCCGCGACGGTCGAGGACATCGCCGACGTGTACTTCCAGGGCTGGAAGCTCGGCCTCAAGGCGCTCGCGGTGTACCGGGACAACTGCAAGGTCGGCCAGCCGCTGGCAACCGCGAAGACCAACACGGCCGAGAAGGTCGTCGAGGTGCCGGTGCCGGCGGCGCCGATCCGCAAGCGGCTGCCGAAGTCGCGCCCGTCGGTGACCACGTCGTTCACCGTCGGTGGGGCGGAGGGCTACATGACGGCGGGCTCGTACCCCGACGACGGCCTGGGCGAGGTGTTCCTCAAGCTGGGCAAGCAGGGCTCGACCCTGGCCGGGGTGATGGACGCGTTCTCGATGGCGATCTCGATCTCGCTGCAGTACGGGGTGCCGCTCGAGACCTACGTGCAGAAGTTCACCAACATGAAGTTCGAGCCAGCCGGTCTGACCGACGACCCGGACATCCGGATGAGCCAGTCGATCATGGACTACATCTTCCGCCGGCTGGCGCTGGACCACCTGCCGTTCGAGCGGCGTGCGTCCCTGGGCATCTACTCGGCCGAGGAGCGTCAGCGCCAGCTGGAGACCGGCTCGTACGAGGCCCCTGCCGAGCTGGTCGAGGAGCTGCCGGAAGCTGAGTCGCTCAAGACGTCCGCCCCTGCCCCGGTCGAGAGTGTCGTCGAGGAGACCGCCAAGCCAGCGCCGGTCACCGCGCACACCACCGCCGAGCTGCTGGAGGAGATCACCGGCTCCGCGGTCGACTCTCCGCTGTGCTTCACCTGTGGCACGAAGATGCGGCCAGCGGGCAGCTGCTTCGTGTGTGAGGGATGCGGGAGTACCAGCGGTTGCAGCTAAGGCAGGGGATGGTCAGCTCAACTCTGGCAAGGCATCACCTTGGCGAGTACTCACAGGTACAGCCCCTCGGCTACCCCGACGAACCAACGGAGCGGACGGGCCTGTAGTTCGCCCTCGCGTCCTCCGACCAGCGCATCGCTTCTGACAGCCGAAGTGCGACTTCCACTCGAGCTGCGAACTGACTGACCGTGGCACGACAGCAGTGGATACGCCGCCCCCGGCCACCATCGAGGAGTCCACCACGCAGGTCGAGACCCTCATGATCGGGTTTCGGGGCCCGGGAGGACATGCGTCGGTCGAGGCTGACTTGGGCCCATTGGAACCACACGCAAGATGATGAATCCCTGTGCCGCTCTGCCGGCCGGCACCCACTCGGAGTGCCGAGCAAGTCCACGCTTGCCTCACACCGGAAATGCGGCGCGTCCATACACGCGCCCCGACCGGCTACCGAGTCCGCCCGCCATGTGACAGTCAGCGCGAGGCGATCCTGCACAACTCGCGGATGGGCAGATGATGGTCAGTGTGCGGGGGTGGCTGCGGGAACCTGCCGTGCGGCGTCCCATAACCGGCCGTACCCACGTGCGTTGGGGGTTGCCTCCCGGATCGCGTCCTGCGCTTCGTCGGCAGTCACGCCCATCGTCCGCGCGTACGCGATCCCGGCCGACGGCGTTCGTTGCTCGGCTCGCACGCAGTGCAGGAGCACTCGGCGGCCCTCGGCGCGGAGCCCGGCCGTGGCGGCGGCGATGTCGGCGAGCACGAAGTCCAGGTTGGGGTTCTTGTCACGGTCTTCGCTATCGATAAGCCACGCCTCGACGTGGTCGCGGAGATCCACACCCGGCGCTGGGACCTGGCCCGCTCCCAGTCGGCACATAGAGACCACCGCGTCCGCATCGTGCCCGCTCGCTGACACGGTGCCGAGCCACACGCCCTCGTCGTGCGGGTGCCGGACGGCGGCATGGGGGGTGTAGTCGTACAGCGACGACTCCACGCGCTCGCCCATCGGCCACCCGTTCGGCCCCGACGCCCCGCGTGCGGCGGTCAGGATGCCGAGCGATACCAGGTCACGCACGGCCATGCCCGGCCAGCCGTGGACCGCGCGCCGCCAGTTCCACGGCACGGCCGAGCTGCCCCAACGCGCTCCGAGCAGGCCGCCCGCGATGGCGGCGACGGTGTCGGTGTCGTTGCCCACCCGCACGGCGTTGTGTAGCGCGTGCTGCAGATGCAGGCAGGGGTACGAGCCCGCAGCGGGATCAAGGCCGGGTTCGGGCGTCGAAGTGATCGCCGCCCACGCCGCCTGCAGGGCCGTGACCGTGAAGCCGTTGGGGGTGAACTGACGCGGATCCGCACCGGTCGCCTGGTTGATCCAGTCGCGCCACTGTTCACGACGGTCGTCGGCAAGAAGGTCGAGGCCGGACAACAGGTCGAAGCGGCCGTCGGTCACCGCCACCCGCACGGCCTCGCTCCACAGCACGCACGACTCGGCCGCCAGTGGGTCGCCGTGGGTCAGCTCGGCCACGGCTCGGGCCGCCCTCGCGGTCGCGTCCCGGTCGTCGAGTGAGGTCAGGCCGACGACCGACGTCCGCATGAGCGCTCCGTTGCCGGCGCTCCGCGAGTTCCGGGCGGCATGCGTCGCGGCCGTATCTCGCAGCCGCTTGCCGACCGGTCCCTCGCTTCGGCGAGCCGCAGACAGCACCGCACGCGTCTGATTACCGATGTCACTCGCACCGTGAGCGCCCCAATCGAGGAACGCCTCGGCTATCTCGTCCAGGGCCTCGTCGCTGCTCAGGTCAGCGCCCCTGGCAGCGACTCGGGCGATGCACAGCCCCATCTGGGTGTCGTCGCTCCACTCGCCGGGCTCGTACGGCCCGAGCCCGCCACCCTTCATCTCGGCGAGCTCGTCCTCGCCGAGGGGTGGAGCCCGGAACTCGTAGGGGACGCCAAGCGCGTCGCCGCACGCCTGCGCCAGCAGAACGCCAGCGGATCTATCCGAAGTGGTGCTGTCCATGACTGCCCCCGTGTGTTGTGTATTCAGAGTGGCACGAACAGCGCCAAGGTGACCGCTCAGCGTGGGCCTGCGGTGCCCGACCTGCACAACTCGCGGATCGGCGCGGATCGGCGGCGCGGATCGGGCGGCGCGGATCGGGCGGCGCGGATCGGGCGGCGCGCGATTGGGGGCGCGGGGATGACAGGCGCGGTCGGTGACGGTGCTGTTGAGAGTCACAGTCCGCGTGCCTCCTGGCGGCGGATGCCGCGGATGACGTTCTCGATGTCCAGTTCGTTCGCTTCTCGCCACTCGGCGAGCCTGCGCAGGTCGCCGGCAAGCTGGCGGGAGCTGCCGCCCGTACGGCCGTGGTGCCAGTGCAGCGCGTCCTCGGCGTACGCGACGAAAGCGATCGGGCGCACCGTCCGGATCCGGTTCAGCGCGTCCATGGGGTTCCAGCCCTGGGCGAGCAGGATCGCGAACCCGAGCGACGGGCCGCGGTTGATGCCCATGTGGCAGTGGCTCAGCACCATCGCGTCGGGATCGTCCTCAAGTGCGGACACAGCGAAGTCGACGCCCACGTCGAACCACGCCGCCGGGATGCGCTGTCCGGCGTCGTCGACGCCATGGTGCAGGTACGCCATCGCGGGGACGCGGGCGGCGACGAAGTCCTCGTCGCTGGCCTCGATACGGGCGTCGACGATGTGGGTGACGCCGATCGACACCAGCTCGGCGAGCTGCGCGACTGCCTTCTCGTCGCGGTAGTCGAGGTCGCCGCCCACGAGCAGCCGCGGGGTGACGAAGTCGGCGTTGGCGACCCGGAGGCGGGGCTGGGTGTCACGGTCGATGGCGGTCTCCAAGGGCGAGCGGGGTACGAGCAGTATGCGCGGTGCAGCGGTCATCAGGTGCTCTCCGGGCGCCGGCCGCGCGTCCGCGACTTGCGGGATGAATCCGCGGACAGCCGCTTCGAGGTGAGGTTCCGGTCGCCGTACTCGGCTTCGGCCCGCAGCTGCTCGATCATGTCCGACTCCTCCTGCAGTTCGGGCATCGCCTCGGGCGGGGCCACGGCCATGGCGGCGTGGAGGTTGTCGCTGGCGTCGGACAGGCCGGCCACGGCCCCGATGTGGTCACCCTCGGACAGCCGGCGCGACGCGTCCCGCTTCCGGGCCTGCGCGGTCAGGAACGCCATCTCGGTGACGACGAGCGGGTTGGCGATCCGACCCGCCGCCTGGTCGCCGGGCACCACGTTGACGTGCAGCGGGAGCGCGACCGTCTGCTCGAGCATCGTGGCCACGTCGACGTACGTGAGCTCCAGCGTCGCGATCTGGGTGAGCCCGAGGGCGGGCATGCCGGGCACGTCGAAGGTGAGCAGCAGCTTGCGCTCCTCGTCGGCCCAGAAGCCGCCCAGCTCGACCAGCAGCCCGTCCTTGGTGCCGGTGGCGGTCACGTCGTTGGCCAGCGCGACGCCCCTGACGTGCGGCGACATGCGGACCAGCAGCGACGCCGCCTGGACGGTCTGGCTGAGCAGCCCGTCCACCTCGCCGGCGATGAGCGCGCCGGCCTGATCGGGGTCCTCGGCGAACAGCTCGTTGCCGCGCCCGGCCTTGGCGACGACTGAGAGCAGCCGCTCGTCGTAGCCGAGCCCGTATCCCAGCGCCGAGGTCGACACCCTCTTGCCCGCGTACGTCGTGGCGATCGACGCCAGCTGGTCGGCGTCGGTGATGCCGGCGTTGGCGTGCCCGTCGCTGATCAGCAGCACGGTCGCGCCCTCGGGGCC
>JAQSWV010000026.1 GCA_029266455.1 Nocardioidaceae bacterium | reverse complement strand
GCGAAGGCCAGCGCCTGCGCCGAGCGCCGTAGTCGCGCCAGGTGCTGAGGAAGTTTGAAGATCCGGCCGCGGTGCAGCCGCAGCCCCTCCCACACCGCGTCGCCGCCCTGGACGACCGAGTCGAACGGACTGACGCCGGCCTCGTCCCGGTGGACCAGCCGGTCGTTGATCCCGACAACCAGGTCACGGTTGCGCCTGTCGAAGGTCTGCAGCATCAGGTCCTCTCGGGGAGAGACGGTACGGCGCCAGCGCGCTGTAGTACGGGCGGCATCGCTCCAGCAACGGCGCGAACCGGTCGGGCAGGGGATCGCCCGATGCGGGCGAAGAACGGGCGAAGCCTGTCGACGCTTCGACGTTGGTGTACCAGTGCCGGGCCCACACCCCGTCGGTGTCCCGCGGTCCTGCCGGCCAGGAGAGCATCGACTCGTCGAAGCTGATCCCGAGCGCGGCGCACAGCAGCGTGAGCGTCCCCCGAGGATCGCCTAGGACGTCGACCGCGTCCACAACCGGTCCACCGAAGGTCTCGAACAGCTCCAGTTGCTGGGGGAGCCCGAGGTCCTCCAACGTCGGCTCCTCGCGGACCTTGGCGTACGACGTCAGCACACGCTCGGGGTCGCGGACCAAGAATGCGTGTCGCAGCGAAGACAGCGGCCTGCGCGGGAAGCTGGGAAGCAGGTGGTGAGCCATGTGCTTCTGGTACTGAAGAGGCGTCGCCACCGGTCCGTTCGTGAGCCCGGCCACGATCACGGCTGGATCCGACGGCTGCGACGCGATCACGTCGTCCCGACCAGGGTGGTCGAGACCCGTCGCGACGAGGTATGGGGCGTACAGCGGCTCGTCGACGACCGAGCAGTCGGGGCGGTTCTCGAAGCTCCGCATCATGGCCGTGGACAGGGTCCGAGGGCCGGACCACATCGCGATCCGTACGGGTTCAGGCATGTTCATCGCTCATCGCAACAGACTGCCTCGCTGAGTGTGTGGCAGTCCCATGAAGGCTCAGCCTATCCGTCCGACGTTGAGCGGGACCGGACCCGCAGCCATGGTCGGACAGCACCCAGCGCGGGACGGACAGCCGGCTAGACGCCGAGCACGGCCTGCGCGATGAGGAAGTACACGATGAGTCCGGTGGCGTCGACGAACGTGGTGATGAACGGAGCGCTGACCACGGCCGGGTCCAGCCCGATCCGCTTGGCCAGCATCGGCGTGAACGCACCCGCCGTTGTCGCAAGCGTGCACACCACCACCAACGCCAAAGCCAGGACGACCGCGATCTCCCTCCCGGCGACCAGAATCGCCGGGAGAAACCCCACGGCGGCCAGCGCGGTGCCGAGCAGGATCCCCACCAGTGCCTCGCGGCTCACCACCCGTGATATCTCGCTGAAGCGCACGTCGCCCACCGCCATGGCGCGCACGACCGTCGTGGCTGTCTGTGCCCCGGTGTTGCCGGCGGTGCCGATGAGTAGCGGCACGAACAGGGCCAGGGCGACGACCTCGGCGAGCGTCTCCTCGAAGTAGTCAAGCACGTTGACGGTGAGCGCTGCGGCGGCGATGAGGACGAGCAGCCAGATGATGCGGCTGCGGACGATCTCCAGAACCGTGGTGGTCAGGTACGGCCGACGCAGGGGCGCGGTAGCCGCCGACCTCGCGATGTCCTCGCTCTCCTCGGCCTCGAGCACCCGCATCGCATCGTCGACCGTGAACACACCCAGCAGCCGCTGCTCCGCGTCCACGACGGGGACTGCGACCAGACCGTGATCGCGTACGAGGCGGGCCGCCACCTCCTGGTCCTCCTCGGCCTCGACCGTGATCGGCTGCGACATCACCGCCGAGACCGGGGTCGCGTCGTCCGTGACGAGCAGCCGCCGCAGCGAGACGACGCCCTCGACACGCCGTCCAGGGCCCACCACCGGGACGGCGTAGATCGTTTCGGCGTCCGGTTCGTTGCGGCGCACATGGTTCAGCGCCTCACCCACCGTGAGACCTGTCGGGAGATAGACCACCTGTGGTGTCATGCGGCGTCCCGCTGATTCGGGCGGGTAGCCGAGCAGAGTGGTGGTCATCGAGCGCTCGTGCTCACTCAGCCCCGAGAGTAGCCGCGCGGCGACACCGGCCGGCAGCTCCTCCAGCAGACCCGCGCGGTCGTCGGGATCGAGGGAGGCGATGAGCTCCACGACCGCCTCCTCGCGTAGCTCGTCAAGAAGCTCGCGCTGAAGCGGGGGGTCGAGATCCTCGAAGGTCGCCAACGCGAGATCCTTCGGCAGGGACCTGAATGCAACCGCGCGCGCGAAGGAGTCCAACCGCTCGAACTCGTCCACGATCCCAGGAGCGTCGTACTCGCAGAGCGCCTCGCGCAATCCGCGTAGGTCACCGTCACGGGCCATCGCCGTCAAGTCCGCCATGAGCCCTAGTTTGACCGCTGCCCCTACGGCCCGATCAGCGGACAATGCCTGCTCGTGAGCTGGTGAGGCTGGTGAGCTCGTGAGCCGTGACGGTGACCCTCAACCCTGGCTAAGGTGCCCGCCATGTCCGAGGAGACCGAGGCCGAAGCGGCGTTCGCAGCGCTTGTCGTCAACGAGGTGCGCAAGGCCATCGCCCTCATCTGATCAGGGAGGTGATCATGTCGACCATCGCCAACGTGGAGATGGCCGCTGCGTGGGACGGCTCCGAGGGCGAGCACTGGACCGAGCATGCGGACCACTACGAGCGGGCCGCCGGATTCAGCTGGCAGCGGCTGCTCGATGCGGTCCCCATCGGCAGCCGCGATGTCGTCTTGGACGTCGGCTGCGGCACCGGCAGGTCAACTCGAGACGCAGCACGCATCGCCGCGTCCGGTTCAGCCCTCGGTGTCGACTTGTCGGCGCGCATGCTCGAGCATGCACGACAGGCGGCCGAGCGAGAGGGGTTGTCCAACATCCGCTTCCAACAGGCGGATGCGCAGGTCTTTCCTTTTCCCGAGAACGCATTCGACATCGCGCTCAGCAGCTTTGGCGCGATGTTCTTCGCAGATCCCACAGCAGCGTTCACGAACATTGCCGGAGCCCTACGCCGCGACGGCCGGTTGGCTCTGCTGGCGTGGCGGGAGCTCGCACGCAACGAGTGGCTGACAGCAGTACGCACCGCGCTGGCCATCGGCCGGCAGCTACCGGAACCACCGCCAGGCGTGCCCGGACCGTTCGGACTGGCGGATGCCGAGCATGTTCGCCGGGTACTCGGAGCGGCCGGCTTCGTCGACATCCGCCTCGACGCAGTCGAGGAGCCGACGGTGCTCGGCGTCGACGCCGACGACGCGTTCGCCTTCGTGAGCACCGTCGGGGTCACCAAAGGGCTCACCCAGGACCTGGATCCGGACAGCGAAGCGCGGGCGCTGGAGGCACTGCGGCGCACGCTCATCGAGCACGAGACTGACGCGGGTGTGCTCTTCGCTGCCTCCGCCTGGCTGATCACCGGTCGAGCTGGCGCCTGAGCACTCACCTGCCGGCGCCGGAACCGCGTTCAGCGAAGGAGCTGGTCGGGTGAACATGACCGGGGCGGCATCGGCCGGGGCCCACTCACCGAGGCACTCACTGAGCGCGCTGCAGCAGCTCGGTGAGCCGGGCCAGGGCTGGCCGCGTGTGCCTCGCCAGGCGCTCACGGGCATCGTCCAGTGCCGCCGATCCGGCGTGGCCTGGGGGGATGCGGGCGGGGTTGAGCGCCACCTGGTCGGACCAGTTCTTGATGTCGGCGTCGGCCGAGAAGGACAGTGCGGCTCGGGTTCCGAGGACGTTCATCCTGGCCCACTCGGTCATCGAGTTCCCGTACGGCGAGGGGGGGCAGAGCCGGTTCTTCTCGTCGTCGTCCTTGCGGGTCGCCTCGACGTACCCGATGAGTGCTGCACCAAAGCATGGGAAGCCGGCTCTGATCGGCTGCAGCGTGATCGTCTCGGGGCGCCAGACAGGGACGAGCGGAGGGTACTTGAAGCCGTCCGCCGCGCAGTGCACGACGAGGGCGTCGTCCGCGACGGCGACCGTTCCGTCGGCGAAGCCGAGCTTGCCGCGTTCGACGGACTCGATGTGTCCTCGTCGCACGACATTCTCGAGGCTGCGCAAGTGCTGGAGCTCCCAGGTGGCGAGGGTGGGCGTCTTGGCCATCGTCGGCATCACGGTGCGGTCGATGCGCAGCATGATGCCGGCAGCCTCGAGTCGCAGGAACAGGTCGTCGAGAGAGGCTGCGTGCTCGGATGCCTGCATCGTCTCGGCGGCCATGCCGAGGAAGACCTCGGGGTTCGGCTGCACGACGGCCCGGTTCAGCATCCACGGTTCCCGGGGCCGCACCCAGCAGATCGCGTCGGGATCCACACCGCGCGAGAGCAGCCAGATGCAGGCGTCGGTCGCGGTCTTGCCCGACCCGACGACCACGTACTGGCTGGGCGGCTCCTCCAGCCGTGCGAGCTCGTTGACCGGTACTACCCGGGCACCCTCGGCGACGCCGAACGGCGGCGGCTTCTCCGCGGGGATGCTGGGGGCCAGGTAGTGGGCGTCAACGATCCGGCACGGCTCAGGCACCTCCAGCCGCTCGCCCGAGATGCGCGAGACGACGGTGCGGTCGCCGAGGTAGTCGCAGTTGGGCAAGTACTCGACGTTGCCCGACTCCAGCATCCGGTCGAGTATCCGGGCGTAGTAGAAGCAGATCTCCGACTGCGAGGCCCGCTCCTGCAGGCCCTCCTCGGGCCCACGCTGCTGCAGCTGACCGCCGCCGAGAAGGGTGGATGCGACCCCGTAGAAGGCAGAGGCCTGGTGCAGCCGCACGAAGGGGTACGCCTCGAGCCAGTGTCCACCGATGCTGTGGCGGCGGTCCACCAGGGCCACCCGGACGTCAGCGTGGTCGGTCAGGGCGTCGGTGAAGGCCATGCCCATGGCCCCCGCTCCCACCACGAGGTAGTCGGCGTCGACGGCGCGGGTCACGAACCCACGGTGGCACCGCCGAGGCGCCACGTCCACGGGTCACACGGCACGTGCCCTGAGCTTGCGGGTCAGGTTGATCCCGGAAGAGATCACTCCCACATGGCTGAAGGCCTGCGGATAGTTGCCGAGGAAGGAGCCGCTGCCCGGGTCGATCTCCTCAGGCAGCAGGCCGAGGTGGCCGCCTCGCGCGCACAGCGACTCGTACAGGGAGTGCGCGTCGTCGAGACTTCCCTGGGCGGCCAGGTTGTCCACCAGCCAGAAGCTGCAGAGGAGGAACGCGCCCTCATGGCCGTCGAGTCCGTCAGGGGACTGGTCGGGAAGGCAGCGGTACAGCAGCCCGTCACCCGCCCCGAGATGGTCGGCTACGGCGCGCGTCGTGCAGACCATGCGAGGGTGGTCCGCGGCTATGACCCGGCGCAACGGCAACGTCAGCAGGCTGGCATCCAGCCCGCCGCCACCCAGCTGCTCGGTCAGCGACCGGCGTTCCTCGTCCCAGGCCTCAGACACGATGACCCGGCGCAGCTCGTCAGCGGCGCGGGCCCAGCCTTCGACATCACCGGGCAGCCTGTGGCGGCGCGCCATTCTGGCCGCCCGGTCGAGGGCTACCTGGCACATCGCCACCGAGTACGTGAAGGGCCGACCCGCGCTCCGTGCCTCCCAGATGCCGTGATCGGGCTCGCGTGCCTGCAGCCGAGCCGTGTCGGCAAGGGAGGTGAGCTGCGACCACAGCTGGCCGTCGGGGGTGCCGCCCGGGCAGACCACTGGTAGGCGCAGTCGAGGATCTCCCCGTACACGTCGTGTTGTACCTGATTGGCTGCCCCGTTGCCCCGACGGACCGGCGCCGAGCCCCGGTATCCGCGCAGCTCGACGTCCTCCCGCTCAGCCGGTGGCTGCCTGCCGTCGAGGTCGTAGAGGACCCGGGGGCTGCCGTCACGCTCCACCGCGTCGAGCACCCACCCCAGGAATCGCTCGGCCTCGGCCAGCAGACCGATCCGTCGCAGCGCGTAGACGGTGAACGCGGCGTCGCGGACCCACGTGTAGCGGTAGTCCCAGTTGCGCACACCGCCGATCTCCTCGGGGAGGCTGGACGTCGGAGCGGCACCGGCGCACCATGGCCCTCTGGCGCAGCAGCTCGCCGAGCCCCGGCGCGTTCTCCGCCTCCAACCGCGCCCCCGGGTGCAGGAGGAAGCAGTCGATCACCGAGAACGTGCCGGTCGCCGTGCGCGCTGTCGTCACGAGGACACCGGTGTCCGTCAGGTACGACTGCTCGGCCTCCAGCACCTCCTGAGTGACCAGCCGCACAAGGGCATCCCAGTGGCACGGTCGACGTCACTCATCGCTCGCCCTGCCCGTTCTCCGCGGCCGGGGACCGGACGGGTCCTGGCTCGGCGGGGATGCTGTCGCAGACGACGGCGGGATCCGCGTCATGGAGGACAGTAACGCCGCACCGCCAAGAGGCCGACATCGTCGACCCGCAGACTGGCCCGGGTCGAGTCCCGGGATGACCAGGCGGGCAGGTAGTGCGGGAGCCACGTGCTCGCGTCGAGACCAGGCCCGGGAAACAGCTCCTCGAACGTGGTGCCGGACGGCATGGCAGAACGCTAGGGCGTCCGTACGACAAGGGCACGCGGCACGTTGCCTGGTCAGGGGTGTGGTTGAGCGACGGCCGAGGGAGGGAGCCGACGCGGTGCTCTGTCGGGCGGTCAGGGCCGTACCGGTCTCGGGTGCCTCGGGAGCCACACGTGCAGCACCGTCTCACCGGGACGAATCTCGATGGCCATGTCGCCGCCGTGCCGACCGACGACGATGCGCCGGGAGATGTCCAGACCCAGTCCGGTGCCCTGGCCCACGCTCTTGGTCGTGAAGAACGGCTCGAAAGCTCGGTCCTTGGCGCTAGGATCCGCCCACGTCCCCGTATCGCCGATCTCCACGGCGACGCCATCCCGCTCCGGGCGAGTCGACAGCCGGAGCGTTCCGGTCCCGGCCATGGCGTCGACGGCGTTCGTCATGAGGTTCGTCCACACCTGGTTGAGCTCGCCGGGGATCGCCTCGATCACCGGGGTGGCCGGGTCGTAGTCGCGGACCACGGCGACGCCGTCCGGGATCTGGTGCGCCAGCATGACCAACGTTGCCTCGAGCCCATCGATGACGACGGTCTGCTGGATCGACGCGCGGTCGAGCTGTGAGTAGTCCTTCACCGAGCCGACGAGGCCGGAAATGCGGTGCATCGACTCTGCCGCCTCGGACAGCAGGGTGCGGACAGTCAGCGTGCCCGCAACCCACGCCAGCCCCGGGTCGAGGGCGTCACCCAGCACATCGGCGGCCCGCTCGCACCATTCGATGTCGACGCCGGCACTGGCGAGCGGGGGAGCGATCACCCACCCGCTCTCAATGCCGTGTCCAACCAGCCACTCCGACAGGGCCTCCTCCCGGTCGGCCAGCACCAGCGGGCTCAGCTCCGTGCCCACTGGGCCGCGGGCGATCTCGCGACGCAAGACGTCGACCGCACCGAGCTGCTCCCGCGAGATCGACCCCGACGCAAGGCGGCCGACGATCGAGAGCAGCTCCTCACAGGCGTCTCCGAGCGCGTCGACCGCTCGGGTCGCCGCTGCGGCCGGGTTGTTCAGCTCGTGCGCCAGCCCGGCCGCCAGGGTGCCGAGGGCGACCAGCGCCTCCCGCTGCCGGGCGACGGCCTCGACGGTGCGTGCGGTGCGGAACACCCCCTCGATGAGGTGGGCACCGAACGGGTTCCAGGCGCTCGTCCAGTCCTTCAGGGCCGCCGCCGGGACGCGAAAGAGCCGGCCCGGCGCAGACGCGCGACCCGTCAAGAGGTAGACCCCATTGTCGTCCCAGGCGCGGAAGCCACCCGCCCACCGGCCTGGCGCGTCCATCGCCCCGAGCAGCGTCTCCTCCTGCCCGATGCTTCGCGCCAAGTCGATGCGGCCCTCCAACAAGACCCACCAGTAGTCCGCCGGTGTGCCCTGCGTCCAGAGCTCGTCACCGGCGGCGAAGACGACCTCCGAGCCGAGCGCGACGAGGTCGCGCAGATCGTCTTCCTCCACCTTGGCGAACAGCGCGAGCCCGCGGAGCTCGTCGGTCGTGATCACGTGGTCGCCAGGTAGCGGTGCACGAGGTAGACCGCCATCGCGCCCTCGCCCACGGCCGAGGCCACTCGCTTCATCGAGTCCAGGCGGACGTCCCCGGCGGCGAACACGCCTGGGACGCTGGTCTCGAGGGCGTACGGGGCGCGAGCAAGCGGCCACGGCGTCGTCGACGAGGACGCCAGCAGGTCCTGCCCCGTGAGGACGAAGCCTCTCGCATCGCGCGCGACGCTGGTGCCGAGCCAGTCCGTCCGGGGTGAGGCGCCGATGTAGACGAACAGCCAGCTCGCGGACACCTCCTGCGGCGGCGAGCCCTCCTCGTGCAGTGTGATCGAAGCCAGGTGCCCCTCCCCGTGAGCCGCCACCACCGAGGCGCGCAGGCGCACGTCGATGTTGTCCGTGGCCCGGATGTGCGCGACGAGGTACAACGACATCGTGTCTTCGAGCCGAGCCCCGCGGACGACCATCACCACACGCTTGGCGTAGCGGGCGAAGTTCAGCGCCGCCTGACCCGCCGAGTTGGCGCCGCCGACGACATACACGTCGTCGCCCTCGCACTGACTCGCCTCGCTCGCCGACGAGCCGTAGTAGACGCCCCGCCCGCCCAGCTCAGCCAGGCCCGGCCCCTCCAGCCGACGGTAGGAGACCCCGCTCGCGACGACCAGGGCGCGCGCCTCGAGCTCCCCCGAGTCGTCGAAGCGCACGGCTCGTACCGGTCCGCGCGTCTCGAGCCCCACGACGTCCCGAGCCAGCAGCATCTCCGCGCCGAAACGCGCGGCCTGAGCGACGGCGCGGTGCGCGAGATCCGCGCCGGACAGTCCTCTCGGGAAGCCGAGGTAGTTGTCGATCGACGCACTCTGGCCGGCTTGCCCGCCCGGTGCCTCCTTCTCGACCACGACGGTGCGCAGCCCCTCCGAGGCCGCGTACACCGCGGCGGCAAGTCCCGCGGGGCCACCACCGACGATGCACAGGTCGTAGAGCGGCTGCTCGGCCCGCGTCCGCAGACCAAGGGCGGTCGCAAGGTCCAGGTTCGACGGGGCCTGGAGAGGTTCTCGGTCGGGCAGGAGCACCAGCGGGAGGTCGTCCGGCCCCACTCCCGCCAGTTCCGACAGCCTGCGTGCCTCCTCGTCCCGGTCGATCTCGAGCCACTGGTACGGCACATGGTTGCGCGTCAGGAAGGTCTTGACGTCGTGGCTCCGGTGCGACCACCGGTGGCCCACCACACGCAGCCCACCGGCGTCGGACGGGTGCGCCTGCCGCCAGTCGCCCAGCAGGTCGTCGACCACTGGGTAGAGGCGCTCCGTCGGCGGGTCCCACGGCTTGAGCAGGTAATAGTCCAAGCCGACGTCGTTGATCGCTTGGATGGCTGCTTCTGTGTCGGCGTACGCCGTGAGCAGCAGCAGCTTGGCGTCCGGGGCGTGCTGTCTTCCCTCGGTGAGCATGTCGATACCGGTCATCTCCGGCATCCGCTGGTCCGTAGCGATGAGGGCAACCGGGCGAGCCCGCAGCGCGAGCTCGGCAAGCACCTCGAGAGCCTGAGCCCCTGACATCGCCTGGACGATCCGGTACTCATCCCCGTAACGCGATCGCAGGTCCCGCGAGATGGACGCGGATACCCCGGGGTCGTCATCAACGGTCAGGATCGTCGGCTTTGGCACGGCCCCTCCGGGACGACACGGCGCGAGCCGTTAGGTGGCGTGGAGAACGCTCCGACGTGCACGACATCGACCCCCGATGAGGGGCGAATCTAGAGGGCATGGCCGGCTCTGACAAGCGCCTGACCGACACCAGGCTCCCGCCGAGGCGCCGGGCGACCACGTTCACCGAGTGTTCGTCGCGAGGCCATGGTTACCCGGGAGTCGGTGGAGCGAGAGGAGGAGGTGGCCGGCGACTCCCCGGACACCGGTGGCCTCGTGTCCGGAGACAGCGCGCAATAGCCGCGGCGCCTGACGACGCCCGCGCCCTCACACCGCCCGCAGTCGACTCCGTGCGATCTGTGTCCGACTGCACGACGCCTCCCTCGTGACCGAGAATGGCCCGATGAGGTCCGTCGGGGACGTCACCGCACGCCTGGTCACCGTGGCCCGGGAGCGGTTCCGTCGGGGCGGCGTGCCGGCACTGGGCTGGACGCTCCGCCTGACGGCTGCCGCCACCGCCGCCTACGTCACGGCGCACGCGCTGTTCCCGGACACCAAGCCGCTACTGGCACCGCTGACCGCCCTGCTGGTGGTGCAGCTGACGCCCGTCAGCCTGCTTGCCAGCGGCGCGGACCGCGTGCTGAGCGTGGTCATCGGAGTGTCCGTGGCTGCGTTGTTCGCGACCGTCGTGGACCTGACGTGGTGGAGTCTCGCCATCATGATCGCGGTGTCGATCCTGATCGGCCAGCTGATGCGGATCGGCGCGAACCTCATCGAGGTGCCGATCAGCGCGATGCTGGTTCTCGGAGTCGGATCCCTGGCCGCCGACGCGGCCGCGTGGGAGCGGTTCAGCGAGACCCTGGTGGGCGCCGCCGTGGGCGTCGCCTCGAACCTTCTCTTCCCGCCGAAGATCGGGGCAGTGGACGCCGGCAGGGCGATCGAGGGACTGGGGAACGATCTGGCGGATCTGCTCGATCGCGCCGGTGAACGGCTGGCGGACGAAGACGCGACCGGCACCGACCTGCGAGAGACGGCGCTCGCCTGGCTGGACGACGCCCGCCGGCTCACGCACGGCATCCCGGAGGTGGGTACGGCCCTGCTTCGCGCCGAGGAGAGCCGACGTCTCAACCTGCGGGCTGCCGGCACGGTCGACCCGGGCCCCGGACTCCGACATGGCTTGGAGGCGTTGGAGCACTCGGCGGTCGCCATCCGGAGCATGTTCCGTTCCATCGTGGACACCACCGAGGCGTTCGAGGACTCCGCGAGCTCGGTCGGTCCCGAGCTGAGGGCGGCGGTGGCGCTGGCGCTGCACGAGTTCGCGGGCGCCCTGCGGGCGTTCGCTCGCCTGGTCGGCGCCGACGCGCGCCCTGGGCGGACGCAGGTGTCCGACGTCGAGCAGGCCCGCGATGCGGTCCTGGAGCTGGGGGAGGCCCGAGCCCGGATCACGGACTTCCTGCTCGTGGACGACGACCCGGTCCGCGCCGAGCTGAACTTCGCCCTCCTTGCCACCATCAAACGTCTGCTGGCCGAGCTCGACCTTGATGAGCGGGCCCGCCGTCAGCGACTGGCACGGCAGCCGGCCCTCCTGCGCAGCGTCCGGCGGCGGTCGGTACCGCCCCCGACCCACCGGCCGTGAGAGGTCGTCAGCTCGTGACAGAGCCGATCGAGCGGGAGGCCTCGAGGATGGCGGCCACGGACCGGTCGACATCGCGCTCGGTCGTTGCCCAGTTCGACACCGAGATGCGCATGTAGCGGCGCCCGCGCCAGGTGGTTCCACCCATCCAGCAGACCCCACCCCCCTGCACCGCCGTGATGACCCGGTCGGTGTCCTCGTCCGAGCCGAACGAGACCAGCACCTGGTTGAGCACGACCTCGTTGGCGACCTCGGCGCCTGCCGCGGCCAGAGCATCGGCGAAGCGGCGAGCCAGCTGGCAGCAGCGGTCGACCAGTTCGACCACACCGTCGCGCCCCAGCTCCCTGAGGGCCGCCCACACGGCGAACCCGTGCGCGCGTCGCGACGACTGCAGGGTCAGGTCCGCTCCGGCCGTCGCCACACCGCCGGACCCGACCAGGTACGCCGCCGCATAGGAGGCAGCAGCCTGGTGGACCGCCGGCCGGGAGCAGAACACGAAGCCGCAGTCATAGGGAACGTTCAGCCACTTGTGACCATCGCATCCCCAGGAGTCGGCCAGGACCAGACCGTGGACAAGGTGTCGCGTCCGCGGGCTGACCGATGCCCACAGCCCGAACGCGCCATCCACGTGCGCCCAGCCGCCGTGCCGATGGACGATGTCGCACGCCGAGCGCAGGTCGTCGCACGCGCCGGTGTTGACGTTGCCCGCCTGCAGGCAGACGATCAGCGGACCTCCGGGACCGTCCTCGAGCACTCTCGCGAGGTCGTGCGTGTCGATCGCGCCATTGCTGTCGGTGTGGACGCTCTCGATCACCGCGTCGCCGAAGCCGAGCAGACGCAGGGAGCGGTCGATGGTGGCATGGCGCTCGACGCTGGCGACCACCCGTACCCTCGGCGCGCCCGAGAGCCCGTCCCGCTCGACGTCCCAGCCAGCCTCGGAGAGCACATGATGGCGGGCGGCCGCCAGCCCGACGGTATTGGCCTCCTGCGCCCCGGTGACGAAGCCCGTCGAAGCCCCCGCCGGCAGGCAGAGCAGCTCCTTCAGCCACGCACCGGCGCGCTCCTCGACCACGATCGCCGCCGGCGACAGCACCGTGTTGAAGGCGCACTGGTCCCATCCGGCTGCCACGATCTCGGCGGCGGACGCCGCCGGGAGGGCCCCACCGATGACGAAACCGAAGAACCGCGGACCCGCCGTGTGCACGACTCCGGGTTCGGCCGCCGTCACGAGCTGCCGCAGGACGTCATCTGCGGGGGTGGGCTGGCGGGGCAGCTCGCCGCCGAGGGCCGCGCGCAGCCGGCCGAGGTCCGGGGTGTCAGCGACAGCGCGGTCGGACAGCGACGTGCGATACGTCGCTGCTTCATCCGCCGCCAAGCGGAACAGGTCGGCGATGTCATCCACGACTGGTCACCGTAGTGGTCATTACCGCTGCGGCGCTGCGGAACTTGGCCGGCCATAGCCGGACACCGGGCCTCAGCTGTGCTCGGCCACCTCAGACTCGCGGGTGGCGGATTCGTCGGGCTGATCCTTGAGAAAGAGGTACCAGTACGACGTGCCCACGAAGACGACGGCGCCGACAAGGTTGCCGCCAGCCGCCAGCACCCAGTTCACGATCGCGTCGTCCCAGCCGAGCCCGGGAACACCGGCGAAGATCGCCGCGGGCAGGAAGAACATGTTGGCCACCACGTGATCGAAGCCCATGGCCACGAACGCCATGATCGGGAAGAAGAGCGCCAGGATCTTCCCTGACACCGACGGCGAGGCGAGCGACATCCACACCGCGAGGCAGACGAGCCAGTTGCAGCCCACCGCACGCAGGAACGTCTCCCATGCCGAGTGTCCGATCGCCTTGTCGTCGGCGATCTGAGCCAGCCGCTCGTACGTGAGAGCCGCGCTACCAGTGTCAGCTCCGACGTCCCCGATGACGCCGGTCTGAACAGCCAGGAAGTACGCCACGAACAACGCGCCGACAAGGTTCCCGAGCAGCACGAGGGTCAGATTCACCGCGATGTCGCTCATGCCGAGCTTCCCGCGCATCGCGCCGAGGGGCACCAGCATCATGTTTCCGGTGGCCAGGTCCGAGCCCGCGATGAGGACAAGGACCAGACCGAGCGTGAACGCCACACCGGTGAACAGCGACGGCAGCGTTCCCCACACAGCGGGGTCCATGCCGGACGACACCGTGATGGCCACCAACCCGCCGAATGCGATGTACGCACCTGCGAGGAAGGCGCTGACCAGCACCCGGCTCCAGGTCTGCTTGGTCTTCTTCACCCCCGTCTTGGTCGCCAGCTGTGCCATCTCGGCTGGTTCGCGCGCGGACATCAGCACCTCTTCGGGTCGCCATGAGACTGAGAAGGGCAGTGCAGTATTCGTACGACACCCGTCGCGACCTCGCACCCGCAGACATCTGGGCATGCCTGACTGATGTCGGTCTGGCTCGGCGCCGGAGGCGCCCGGCAGCCCGCGCTATGGAGGCCGCTCGGAACTCAGGGGACGACCACGACCGCAACGGGAGCATGCTGGACAAGGCGGTACGGCGTGCTCCCGAAGATCGCGGCGCGTAGGTGCGACTCCCCGGTCCGGCCTACCACCAGAAGGTCGTAGGGGCCCTCCTCGGCGAGGTCGGCGAGCATCTCCGACGGCCGGCCGTGACGAATCTCGGTCGTCACCTCGATGTCATGATCCGGCACCTCGGAGTCGATCCACCTCAGCAGCGGGTTGATGATCTCGGTCTGGGCCTGCTCGATCTCGGCCTGGCGCCTGACGTGCCTGGTCTCGTTCTCCTGGGGTGTGCTGAACGAGTACGGCGACCAATGGATGACATGCACCAGCGCCACCCGCCACGAGTTCACCCGGGCCCGGTCCAACGCGAACTTCACCGCCCGTCGCGAGCCGTCGCTGCGGTCCACTCCGACAAGTACTGACTCCATGGACGGCGCTTCCCTTCCCTGCGGGCCAGGAGACAGGCTCCCAAACGACCCGACAATCCGGACAATTGAGGAGTAGACGAGTACGCACAGATCGTCGCGGTGCGACGGCAGGTCAGTCAAGCCGTTGAGGCCTTCAGGCAACAGGACCTTCCCCGGGTGCCGTACGTCAGACCAGTCGGTGCTCGAAGGCGAACACTGCCGCGGCGGTGCGCGAACCGACGTCGAGCTAGCGCTCGAAGGACATCGGTCGGAACGAGGCCGTTCATGCAAGATGTCTATGTCCCTCTGTGCCGAGTACCGCGTCACGCCCTACATGCTGGGAGGCATGCCATGTCCTACACGCCCCACCGATCCATCGAGGGCTCCGTCGCGGTGATCACCGGTGCGAGCTCAGGCATCGGCGCTGCCACGGCTCGCGCCCTCGTCGGCGCTGGCGCCAACGTGGCACTGTCGGCGCGGCGCAGCGAGCGCCTGGAGGCGTTGACCGACGAGCTGGGTGCCGACCGGGTCGTCGGGGTTGTGGGTGATGTCCGCGATGTCGCGCACAACGAGGCCCTGGTCGACGCCGCAGCGCAGCGATGGGGCCGCGTCGACACGGTCGTCGCCAACGCGGGCATCGGAGCGTACGGCGGAATCCTGGATCTTGACGACGAGGTGCTGCGGGAGATGACGGAGACGAACTACCTGGGAACGGTCTGGACGGTTCGAGCCGGCGTGCGCCACATGCGCGCCCACGGCAACGGTGGCGACATCGTCATCATCAGCTCGGTGGCAGGCTTTCGAGGCGGGGACGACGAGGCGGTGTATGCCGGCACCAAGCATGCGCAGGTCGGGCTCGGGGGATCGCTCGACCGTGAGCTGCGCGGGGAAGGCATCCGGGTCAGCCTCGTCTGCCCCGCCGGGACGTCGACTGAGTTCGCGATAGGAGCCGGCCGCGAAGAGGGCTCGTCCGAGCTGGACGCCTACCTCCGCCCAGAGGACGTCGCCCATGCGGTCCAGGTGGTCCTCGAGCAGCCACGTTCGGTCCGCACGACCGTGTGGCAGCTCTGGAGCTCCGAACAGCAGAGCTGACACACACGCAGGCGGGAAGCGGTCGAGATCATCCAGGGCGGCGTCAACGGGGTTCGTGCGTACCACCGGTGCAGGCACAGCGGCAATGACGGCAGCGCCTGGCTGTTTCATCGATGCCCGGACAGCTCCGTCTTTTTCGCCTAAGGTGCATTGTGGGGGTCGGGGTCGACGGTCCCGTGTCAACGGTTCGACCGTCCCTCCGGCTGGAAGCAGTGATTGCAGTGACCCCGAAGTCTGTCCGCTCGAAGAGCCGCGTAACGGCTGCTCTGCTCGCCGCGGGACTTGCCGCGGCAGTTCTGGTGACGGGACCGGCAGCGTCCGCAAGCCCCTCACCCCTTCCGGCGGTCACGGCCAAGGTGGACGGGGTCGTCTACGCCATCACGCAGGTGGGCGATCGCACCTACATCGGGGGCGACTTCACCTCGGTTTCGGGCGTGCCGCGCCAGAACGTCGCGGCGATCAGGGCCGACGGCCGGCTCGACCTCGGCTGGGACCCCTCTGCCAACGGCGTTGTCTATGCGCTCGCCGCATCGTCGGACAGCGACACCGTATTCATGGGCGGCGCGTTCACCACCGTCGGCGACGTCGACCGCGGCCGGCTGGCGGCCGTGACGCCCAATACCGGTGAGGTGATCCCGGGGTGGACGACGAGCACGAACAACAATCTGGTGCGTGCGCTCGTTGCCGACTCCGGCGACCGCCTCTATGTCGGCGGTAGCTTCGGCCGCATCGGTGGCCGCGCCGTTCCGCGACTCGCCGCCGTCGACCAGAACAACGCCGGGGCCGTCGACACAGCCTTCGCTCCTCGTCCGTCCGCGACGGTACGTGCCCTGACATTGTCGGAGGGCGGCGGTCGGCTGTATGCGGGCGGCGCCTTCACCACCATCGCCGGCCACGCAAGACCGGGTGTCGCCGAGCTCGACGTATCGACCGGAGCAGCGACGGCTTTCGCGCCCAGCGATGGCGGGGTGGTCATCTCCATGGACGCGACACCCAGCGGGCGGCTCTTCTTCGGCACCACCTCGAACCGGACCTGGGCGTACGACCCGAGCAAGGGCGGCACCCCCGAGTACCGCATCCGCACCGGTGGCGATGTGCAGGCCATCGTCGCCACTGACGATGAGGTGTACATCGGTGGCCACTTCAACACCGTTCCCGAGCTGAAGCTGAGCCGAGTGGCGCTGGCCTCCTTCCTCCCGAGTACCGGAGAGGTGACTGGCTGGAACCCCGGCGCGAACGGCGCGTTCGGCGTCTGGGCCATGGGCGTGACCCGAACTGCGCTCAACCCCGACACTGTCCACGCTCTGTCCATCGGCGGTGACTTCACCAGGGTGGCTGGACTGGCCCGACGGGGCTACACGCGCTTCGACTTCGCCACCCCGGCGGCCTGACCCCGCAGCGCGGTCCGGCCGACAGGACTTGACGAGAGGAGGTCTCGTCAGGTATACCCTCCCCCTGTATAGTGGGAACCCCCTGGGGGTATGGGAGGAACGATGAGAGACAGCCGCAACGCGATGGCCGTCAGTGCGACGCTGCACTGCCTCACCGGCTGTGCCATCGGTGAGATCGCTGGCCTGATGATCGGCACTGCGCTCGGGCTCTCGACCCTGCAGACCATCGCCCTGGCCGTGACGTTGGCCTTCCTCTTCGGCTACTTGCTGTCGACGCTGCCGTTGCTCAAGGCGGGGCTGGGAGTAGCGACCGCCTTCTCGGTCGTTCTGGCGGCCGACACCTTGTCCATCGCCACCATGGAGGTCGTCGACAACCTGGTGATGCTGGCCATCCCGGGCGCCATGGAGTCGGGTCTGGTCAACCCGGTCTTCTGGTTGAGCATGTCGCTCGCGCTGACGGCGGCCTTCTTCGCCGCGTTCCCGGTCAACCGCTACCTGCTCGGCAAGGGAAAGGGCCACGCCCTCACCCACGCGTACATGGGCATGGACCACGGCAAGCAGCCAGCAAGCGAGAACGCCCACCATGCCTGACCACACGGCGACAGCGCCTGCTCACATCCACGCTCAGTCGGTGTCGTCCGTCGTCCACTGACTGTCGAGAACTGTTCCGGAAGGATCACCACCATGGAAACCCGGCCCCTGCTGTTCGGCATCATCGGCTTCCTGCTCGGCGGCCTCGTCGTGTCGATCGCCGCCCAGCTCGAGGATGGCGGGACGGACAGCACCGATGGCGAGGAGATGACCATGACCGAGATGTCATCCCAGCTGACCGACAAGGAGGGCGACGACTTCGACGCCGCCTTCATCACCGCCATGATCGAACACCACGAGGGCGCGATCGAGATGGCCGAGCTGGCCGACAGCCGCGCCGAGCATGACGAGATCAAGGAGCTGTCGCAGGACATCATCAGAGCCCAGGAAGCCGAGATCGCACAGATGCGCGACTGGCAGACCGCATGGGGCTACCAGGACGACGCGGCTCATGACATGGGAGCGTCCTGGGCCGACACCGTGCCGCTGGCGGCACACCGCTAGGGGGCGGGCCAGTACCTGTCCGACGCCGTTCGGCGGCACGGTCCGGTCCGAGCGGTCAGCCAGCGCCGAGGGCGTACACCAGGACGCCGGCCAGGGCGCAGGCCCCGAGAGTTCTCAGCACGCTCCAGCCGCGGACGAAGGTCAGAAATGCCGCGAGGACGGCGACCGCTGCGGTGGCCCACTGGATCCCGCCGATGGGCACCTCGAGGTCCAGCGGTCCCCTGGTGATGCGGGCGGTGTCGGCGAACAAGGTGTGCAGTGCGAAGTACACGGCGAGGTTCGCGATGACGCCGACCACGGCGGCGGTGATGCCGGTGAGAGCCGCCGTCAGTGTGTGGCTGTGCCGGAGCCTCTCTGCGAAGGGGGCACCGAGCAGGATGAACAGGAAGCACGGCACGAACGTCACCCAGGTCGTCAGCAAGGATGCGAGGACTGCCGCGACCCAGGGGTTGAGGTCTCCGGGGTCGCGGTAGGCGCCGAGGAACGCCACGAACTGGACGACCATGATGAGTGGTCCGGGGGTGGTCTCCGCGAGAGCGAGCCCCCGCACCATCTCGCCCGGTGCGAGCCAACCGTAGACCTGGACCGCCTGCTGGGCGACGTAGGCGAGCACGGCGTAGGCGCCTCCGAAGGTGACCAGCGCGGCACCGGAGAAGAAGAGCCCCTGATCGACGAAGACGCTGTCCGGGCCGATCACGACGGCGAAGGCCGCGACGGGAGCAGCCCACAGCGTGAGGCCGACCGCGAGGATCGAGCCGCTGCGGCGCAGCGTCGGTCGCTCGGTGTGCAGCGCGCTGTCGCTGATCAGCGGGGCCGTACCGTCGACGGGTCGCTCGGCCATCGGTCCGCGAAGCGCGGGTAGGTGGCGGCCGAGCAGCCACCCGACCACGCCCGCAGCGAGCACCACGGCGGGGAACGGGACGCCGAAGAACGTCAAGGCGACGAAGGACGCTGCGGCGACGGCGATCAGCGCCGGATGCCCGAGGCCTCGGCGCGACACCGTGATCACTGCCTGAACCACGATCGCGAGAACCGCCGCGGCCAGGCCGAGGAAGAGGGCCTCGATCACCGGAGCGTCCCGGTAGCCGACATAGATGCCCGACAGCACCAAGATGGCAACCGCCCCCGGGAGCACGAACAAGGTTCCGGCGACCAGGGCGCCGCGAACGCCGTTGAGGAGCCATCCGATGTAGGTGGCCAGCTGCTGCGCCTCCGGACCGGGCAGCAGGGTGCAGTAGCTCAGCGCGAACAGGAACCGGCGCTGACCGACCCACCGCTTCTCGTCGACGAGGATGCGCTGCATCACCGCGATCTGACCGGCGGGTCCGCCGAAGGTCTGCAACGAGATGGCGAACCATGTCTTGGTTGCCTGTCGGAGCGGGATCAGGTCCGGGGTATGACGTCCCTTTCGGCGGTCCGGTGCACCGTCAGTCACGAGGCGACATACTCCCATCCCAGCAGGTGGGACGCGCTGCGGAGCGCGGCTCCAGGAGCGACGGCCTCGCCACTCACCGCGAACGATTGCGGCAGTCGAGGGACTCCTGGTACCGAGCGTGTCTGAGCCTCGTGCGGTCCAACGCACCCCGTCCACCCTTGACGATGGTGTGAATCGTGCGTCGCTGGGTACCAGATGCACCAGGCGACGCCGCGCTGCGCGCGCTGGGACGCCCAGTTCAGGAGGCGGCGGCCGGGCCGCCACTGCCCACCCGCATGCGGAGGTTCCGGTGACACCGGTGTTCAGCCTGGCTCTCGACGTCATGGCCGCGAAGCGCCTCACGCGGCTCGCGGTCGAGGACGCCATCGCCAACGGGGTACGGGAGAAGGTGTGGGACCAGTTTCCGCGTAACCAGAGCAAGCTCGGCTACCTGATCTCCTGTCACGCGTGTACGAGCGTGTGGGCCGGCGCTCTCGTCCGGTCCGGCCTTCTTCCCAGGTTCGTCCGGGACACGCTGGCTGTCAGCGAGCTCGTGCTCGTGGCGCAACGCTTCATCGACGACGGAGGAAGTCCTCAGTAGTCCTGCGGCGCCCCGACGCCCCGCGACATGAACGCGGTCCGATCCCAGGATGCGCTGCGGGCGCCGGCCTGATAGGCGCTCTCATAGAAGGACAGCAGTTCCTGGTGCGGATCTGCCGTCGCTCGCAGCGTGTCGTACGCCAGTACCGCAAGGTGGCCCGACCCGGTGTCCTGCCACTCCGCCTGCGCGGGTTCGAGCGGCCTCAGAGCCAGTCCGTCGGGCTCAGGTGCGGTGTAGGAGTAGAACGCTGGGTAAGGGGTGCGCCGGTCGTCGCCGGGCCAGAAGCCGAACGCGATGACCTCGTGCGAGTACGCCTCGGCGGTGACGGGGTCGGCTGACGCCGGCACCGGCGCCCGACGACCGGAGTAGCGGGCGTACGCGAGGTCGAAGCTGTGCCAGAACAGCTGCACCGGACTCGCCTTGCCGTTGAAGCGTGACGCGAACTCGGTCAGCACATGGGTGGTGCCGGCGAGGATCCGCCAGTAGCGGTGGACCGCGTCGGCGTCGTACGTGTCGTGCAGTCGGTCGTCGGGGAACGCCGGACTGTCACCGAGGTCGAAGGGCTCGGGGTTGATCTGCACTTCCACCCCGACCTCGTGCAGCGCGGCGAACAGGGCACCATACACGTCCGCGCACGATGGGCGCTGTCTGAGCTCGAGCTCCCGCTGCTGGCCGTCGCTGGTGCCGATCAGCAGCCGGTGGTCGAGCAGATCGAGCAGAATCTCCACGTCTCGCCCGCCGTACGGCATGGGTCCCGTACTCAGCCCACGGGTCGCCGGCAGCAGGGTGACGTGCCACCAGTGATTGCGGAATGGCACGAGCGTCATCCGTATCTTGCCGAGGATCTGCGCGTAGCGATGCAGCGTCTGTTTCGTGGGCTCCCACTCCTGGTAGGGCAGCGGCGGCCAGAGTGCCTGGGTGGTGGAGGTCACGGGCTGATCCTCTCCTGCGTCTGGCTGCCGGTCATGTCAGCCCGGTCATGAGTGCCCAGCCACCGACGTACACGGTCATGGCGACGGTGACGCTGGCGCTGACATTGAGCGCGGCGGGCAGCACAAAGCCTTCCTCCAGCAGTCTCACGGTCTCGTATCCGAACGTGGAGAAGGTGGTCATGGCTCCGCAGACTCCGACACCCACCATGGTCAGGACCCACTCCGGCCCGTCCATGGCGGCGACGGCTCCGGCGGTGACTCCGAGGATGAGTGAACCGGCCGCGTTCACGATGAACGTGGCCCAGGGGAACACGCTGCCGTGACGGGACGGCACGAACAGGTCGGTCAGATACCGCAGCACGGCACCCAACGCGCCGCCGACCAGCACCAGCACCACTGTCACGACGACGTTCCGGGGGCCGGGGGAGAGGCGCTGATCCACCGGGCAAGCACGACACCGATCCACACGGCGGCCAGCCCCGCGATCAGCGTGGCGAACAGGTACACGGCTGCGAGCGCCACGCGGTCAGCGACGACAAGGCTGTGGGTGTCGAGCATGTAGGTGGAGAAGGTCGTGTACCCACTCAGGATCCCGGCGCCGAAGAACGGCCTCACGTACCGCGAAGGCGACCACACGCCCAGGACGAACACCATGAGGACGCCAAGCGCGAACGCCCCGCTGACGTTCGCGACGAAGGTGGCCCAGGGGAACTCCCCGCCAGTCGCGCCGAGGCCGAGCCCCACTGCCCAGCGAGCAAGGCTGCCCAGGGCTCCGCCGACGGCGACGACCGCGACGACATCCGCATGGGCTCGTACGTTGCGCGGCCTGGGCGCCCGGTCAGCCGACGACGCCTGTCTCAGGGGGCGTCCCGCTCTCACGGTCGCACCCTGCCTCCGCTCACAGTCCCCGCTCGGCTGGCAGCCGACCACGAGCCACGGCAAGGACGAGCGCCTCGTGGTCCCTTTCGGTCTGATCCGCGTACGCTCGTGCGAACCGGCACAGCGCGCGGTCGACCTTGTCGGACCCGCCCATGTACCCGGCGATCATCGAGGCACCGCTGGTGCGCGCATGGCCTTTGGCCAGGAGCCGCCCGCAGATGCCGGCGTAGTCAGCGAGGGCCCGCGGCCGGATCTTGTCGAGCGCGACCGTCCCCTTCATGTTGCGGAACTGGCGTACGTAGTACTGGCGGTCGTCGACGGTCGTCCAGCCCAGCAACGGGTCGCTGACGGTCTGCAGCGCCTGCTGGTACTCGACGACACGCTGACCCTGGTGCTCGTGCCAGGCTGAGTCGCCGTGCACAAAAGGGGCGACCACCGACCGCCGGGCCTGCTTCAGCTGCAGGAACACGACGTCGTCGTCGCTGGTGCCCTCGCAGAGGGCCACATAGGCCCGCAGGCCGACGCTGCCGACGCCGACCACCTTGTGCGCCACGTCCAGCAACGTGTAGCCGCCGACCACGCGCCGCCAGTGCGGCGCCAGCGTCGTGAGGTAGTCGTCCAGCCCGGCGGCCACGTCCTCGGACTCCTCGGCGGCGGGCTGCGTGATCAGCGGCGGCTCCTCGACGATGCGTCGCTGGCCGTCGGTGTGCTGCTCGGTGAAGCGGGGGACCGCCCGGTCGCTGGTCTTGGTCCTGGCCCGCCTGGCCGCGCGCTTGATCGCCTTGGCCAGCGAGGAGGTCGACGTGCTGTCCAGCAGACGGTCGAGGTCCAGCCGCTCGAAGGAACGCGACAGCAGCGGCTGACCCGCGAGGTGGCCGACCTGCTCGCGGTAGGCGGCGACACACGAGGCGGCGGCTCGCTCGCACTGGTGCTCGGCGAAGCCGTTCTGTCGTCCCGCCACCCACACGCTGGCGGTGAGCCTGCGCAGGTCCCACTCCCAGCTGCCTGGGTGCGCCTCGTCGAAGTCGTTGAGGTCCAGGACGAGCTCGCGCTCGGGGGATCCGTAGAAGCCGAAGTTGCCTACATGCGCGTCGCCGCAGATCACCGGCGTGATCCCGGTCGCCGGCAGCGCCGCGCAATCGGCAGCCATCACGATCGCGGTGCCGCGCAGGAAGCCGTACGGCGAGGCCAGCATCCTGCCCACGCGCACCGGCACCAGCCAGTCGAGGCGGCCCTCGTGCGACTCGTTGATCTGGTCGATCGGGTCGCGCCTCTCGTCCGAGGGTGGCCAGATGCCGAGCGACGACCGCGGCACCTTCTTGCGCAGGGCCCTGCCCAGGGCGTAGCGCTCGGAGCGAGGAGTGGGTCGGTCGCGCAAGGAGCCGTACGGGTGGCCGGCGACAGTGGCGAGGACCGAGTGCTCGGACGACGGAGTCGGGGCGGCCACGGCGCCACGCTACCGGTGGGCCGCACCGCGGGGAGACCACGTGCTGTCGGTTGCGACGCTGTGGAACAGTCGGAGGATGGCGCCCCATCCGACGAGCCCCAACGATGCGAGCGTTACGCCCGATGCGACCACTGCGACCGTCACCTCCGGTGCCTTCCCCCCCGGATTCGTCTGGGGAGCCGCGACCGCGTCCTACCAGATCGAAGGTGCGGTCAACGAGGGCGGCCGCACACCGTCCATCTGGGACACCTTCAGCCATACCCCGGGCAAGGTGCACGGCGGCGACACCGGCGATGTGGCCGATGACCACTACTACCGCTACGCCCAGGACGTCGCGCTCATGCGGCAGCTGGGCATCGGCTCGTACCGGTTCTCGGTCGCGTGGCCGAGAATCACCCCGCAGGTGACCGGGCGGGGGCTGGGCCCGGTCAACGAGATGGGCGTCGACTTCTACTCCCGGCTGGTCGACGAGCTCCTCGGTGCCGGCATCGAGGCCGTGGTGACGCTCTACCACTGGGATCTGCCGCAGGCACTGGAGGATGCCGGCGGCTGGACCAACCGGTTCACCTCCGAGCGCTTCGCCGAGTACGCGGAGGTAGTGGCCGAGCGGCTCGGCGACCGCGTTGGCACCTTCATCACGCTCAACGAACCGTGGTGCGCGGCCTACCTCGGCTATGCCAGCGGCGTGCACGCACCCGGGCGGACAGATCCGGCGGCAGCGCTGGCGGCGGTCCATCACCTCAACCTCGCCCACGGGCTGGCGACCACCGCGGTGCGCCGGGCGGCGCCGGATGCCCTCGTCGCCCTGACCCTCAACCTCGGCTGGGTACGGCCGGCCAGCGACTCGGCGGATGACGCCGCAGCCGCGCGGCGCATCGACGGGCTGCACAACCGCGTGTTCCTCGATCCGGCGCTGCGTGGCAGCTACCCCGCCGACGTGCTTCAGGACACCGCCTCCGTGACCGACTGGGCCTTCGTCCGTGACGGTGACCTCGCCGCGATCCACCAGCCGCTCGACGCACTGGGGCTCAACTACTACACACCGACCGTCGTACGCGCGTCTGGCGGTGGGCTGCCAGCTGAGGGAGCCGACGGGCAGGAGACCGGCTCGGCCAGCGCCTGGCCCGCCTGCGCTGACATCGAGTTCCCCTCACAGCCCGGTCCGCACACCGACATGGGCTGGAGCATCGATCCACGCGGCATGTACGAGCTGCTGATGCGGCTGACGCGGGACTACCCCGAGCTGGATCTCTACGTCACCGAGAATGGCGCGGCCTTCCCCGACACGGTCAGCGACGACGGCGCGGTGCACGACCCGGACCGCATCGCGTACCTCCGTCAGCACCTCGACGCCGTGCGGCGTGCGATCGCCGACGGTGCGGGCGTACGCGGGTACTACGTCTGGTCGCTGCTGGACAACTTCGAGTGGGCGTACGGGTACTCGAAGCGCTTCGGCATCGTGCACGTCGACTACGCGACCCAACAGCGCACCCTCAAGGACAGCGGGCACTGGTACGCCGAGGTGGTGCGCAGCCACCGACTCGGTTGATCGTCAACACGTCGGCTGAGTCGTTCGGCCTCCCGACCTTGCCGGACATCCTGGGCGGCAATCCCAAACGTCCCCGGCGACGATCCGCGACTTGTGCAGGCACCCACACCCCAAGCAACGATCCGCGACTTGTGCAGGCGCCACACCCCAGGCGACGATGCATCCCGTCCCCCGGCGACGATCCGCGACCTGTGCAGGCGCCACACCCCAGGCGACGACCCGCGACCTGCGCAGGCACCCACACCCCAGCAACGATCCGCGACCTGTGCAGTGTCGACGGCGCCTGAAAACCGACCCCCGACGGCATTGGCAAGTGACCCCTTCGGGACCCTGATCTCCAAGTCCTCATCTCGACCGGGCAGCGGGCCGGCACTTGCGGAGGCTCAACAAGCATTCGGGCGTTCTGGCGGCCTGCACAAGTCGCGGATCGTCGCCCTGAAAGGGCGGGAGAGTCTGCACAAGTCGCGGATCGTCGCCCTGAAGGGGCGGGAGCGCCTGCACAAGTCGCGGATCGTCGCCCTGAAGGGAAGGGGAGGGGGCGGGAGCGCCTGCACAAGACGCGGATGGCACCCGGTCAGCTCATGGCCGTCGGAGGCTGGTCCTGGTAGGCGTCGAGCTCGTCCACGGCCGCGCCGAAGATCCAGCTCAGGACGAGGACATCGTCGATGTAGCCGCCGGCCTGGAAGTCAGGAACGAGGTCGTCGCGGGTGACGAGGTAGAGCAACCCCGCGACGACCAGGCGCTCGCGAGCGGCACTGATGGCGATCTCCGGCGACACGACCGCGCCGGGGACAGCCGCGTCCTCGTCGTCCGAGGGCTCGAGCGACGTCTGGAGCTCGGCTGCCTTGGCGCGCAGGAAGCGCACCGCTGTCGCGACCTGGTCCGAGATGGCGGCCAGGGGCGCGTCGGTCTGATCGACCGCCTCCACTCGCTCGGCGAGGCCGAGGAGCTCCGCCGGGTCTTCGAGGATGTACCGGGCCTGCGCACGCGAGGCCTCGAAGGTGGGGCTTCGCATCACCTCGGTGACGGTGGCCGTAGGGCCTCGGAACAGCGGTTTCCAGCTCTGCTCGCCCATGCTGACTCCTCGTGCGCTACCGGGTCAGGTGCGACGACTATGGCAGCGTCGGGCCCAGCACGGGTAGGACCAGCGGAATGGCACGGACCACGCCCGTGATCGCGTCGTCGCCGGTTCCGGACGGTCGGAGCGGTCAGCGCACGGGTTTGTAGTCGCAGGACGACTCGGGGGAGTCGATGGCCGAGCCGAGCCCACCACCGCCTTGACCGCCGCCCTTGCCACCGCCATTGCCGCCGCCGCCCCCGCCACCGCCGCTGCTGATCGCACGGTCGACGACCCGGTGCATCCAGTCGAAGTCCGCCGCCTCGGGCGCGAACTTGTTGCTGCGGGCGAAGACCACGCTCCGGATCTTCGCGTCCTTCACCTCGAACGCCAGGTCGACGAAGGCGGGCAGCAGCTCGCCGGGGACGTCGGTGCGCAGGATGTTGCGACCCGCATCCAGGATCCGTTCGTAGCGGCTGAGCAGCGTGTACGGGTCGGCCTTGTCGATGACCGCGTCCAGCAGGCAACGTTGGCGGCGCATCCGGTCGTAGTCGTCGAGGCCATAGCGTCCGCGCGCGAACCACAGCGCCTGGAAGCCGTTGAGGCGTTGGTTCGGCCCCGGCTTGAGGTACCCGTCGGGCGCCCGCACGCCCGTGACCCCGCCGATGGGTATGGGCTGGTTGATGTTGACCGTGACCCCGCCGATGGCGTCCACCAGCTCGATGAAGCCGGGGATGCTGACAAGGACGTAGTAGTCGACGGGAATGCCGAGCGCACCGCTGACCGCCAGCTTGAGAGCGTCGGCACCCTCGTTGTCGCTGTTGCCCAGCACTTTAGGGTGCAGCTCAGGAACCCGGGGGTACACGGCGTTGAGCATCCACTCCAGCGGATCGCCCGGGCCGGAGAAGCCGGAGGGGTAGAGCTTGTGCAACCGGGTGCCCCGCGGGAACGGCACATCCTCGAGGTTGCGCGGCAGTCCGAACAACACGGCGTCCCCGGTCGCCACGTCGATGCTCGCGACGATCATCGAGTCGGTGCGCGTCCCGGCCCGCTTCGGCCCCGCGTCGCCCCCCAGCAGAAGAATGTTGACGCGGTCCTGACCGTGCCACGGGTCCTGCTCGGGATCGCCCACCACGGGGCGCGTCGGACTTCTCGAGTCGGCCGTGGAGACGAACACGTCGTCGATGAACGTGCGCTGCGCCTCGGCGTAGCGCACGGCCAGCACGAAGGGCGCCGCGAGCACAAGGCACACCAGCACGGTGAAGGTGGTGGCGCCGATCCGCTGGCCGGTGCCGAAGCTGCGCGGGCGGGACAGCAGATCACTGAGGAGAACCACGAGCGCCCACGCCACGAAGCCGATGGACAGGGCGACGACCGTGATCGTGAGCCATCTGGGCTGTACCAGCAGTCGCAGCAGCGTCGACCGCCGCTCCATGAGGACGTAGGCGACGACACCGACCAGCACGAGGAAGACTCCGAGCACACAGGCTCCGAGCCAGCGGCGCCGGAGCACCAGGAACGATGTCCCCGGGAGCAGCGCGCCGAGGGCCGTCAGGCCGAGTACGCCCGGCAGCGACCTGGCCCGCCGCGGACGTCCCGGCGCGTGCCCGCGCCCGTCGTCCGGATCACTCGTGGCGCTCGTCTGGCTCACGACCGTCCCGTCTGTTGGTCTTCATAGCGGCGTCAGTATGCCTTGACGGTCCCTCGCCGCCTCGCTGGCTGCGTGTCGACCGCCCCCGGGACCAGCACGTCCGACGGACCCAAGGATGCCTGGTGCACGTCGGAACGGAGCATCTGGCGCCCCGAGGAGGTGCGGTCAGGCGTCCAGCGACAGGTGCGGATGCGGTCAGGGAGCCGGGTGGAACCGGTCCGACGCGTCGGGGACCGGCTGCGCCGGATACTGGTCATTCCGGGGCCCGTAGGACCTGGCGTGCGCGAGGGCATCAGCAACCTCGACGAGGGTGCGTGCGTGCAGATCCCACTCGTCGGCGGAGCGGCGCAGGCCCGTCCAGTCGACCTGGCGCTCGGCGAAGTCCACGTGCCCCGCAGTACGCTCGGCGATGGACGCGGATCCGAGAACGACCACGGCGGCGGCCCACTCGCGGTCCTGGCTGACCCACTCGGGGAGCTCGTCCCACGACCGGGCGCGGCGGTCGATGCCCATCGGTGCCCCGCCGGCCAGCCGGCCAGCGAGCCTGGCCCGACGGCGGCGCAGCAGGCGCAGGACCCACACGACGAGGCTCCCGGCCACGAGGGTGTAGAGCGTGACCATCCCGACGACCGTGCACACGGTGAGGAACACGTCTGTCATGTCACGCCTTCTGGGTGTCGGTGGCTCCCTGGGGGAGCGCGTGACGTCCAGTAGAGCAGCGCGTCCCGGCTCCACCGCCCATTCGCACCACAACGTGGCCGATCGTCCACTTTCGCTGGCCGGTCGCCCGACCCCGAGCCGCGTCCCTGCTGAGCGCAGGGCGGACGCTCGGTTCCAGGCCGCGTCCTCAGCGGCCGGCGGCGTACGCCTGCATGCCTCGAGGGTTCGCAGCCGCATGCAGCGTCCCGCGTGAGGTGTCACGGCGTACGGCGCAGAGCCGGCCGAGACTCCAGCCGCCGGTCCGGCGTACCCGATGGCCACGTGCCTCGAGGGCGGCGACCACGTCGGCGCCCAGCCGGTCCTCCACCACCACGACGCCGGGTTCGGACTCGCGCGGGTAGAACGAGCTGGGGAAGGAGGCGGTGTGAAAGGCCGGTGCGTCGATGGAACGTTGCAGGTCGTGCCCAGCGACGAGGTGCTCGAGGACGAGGCCGAGCTGCCACTGGTCCTGCTGGTCACCGCCGGGGGAGCCGAAGGCCAGCACCGGCTGGTCGCCCCGCATCACCATCGTGGGCGAGAGGGTCGTGCGGGGTCGTCGACCCGGCGTCAGGCTGCTGGCGAGTCCCTGCTCGAGCCAGGTCATCTGCAGGCGGGTGCCGAGGCCGAACCCCAGCTCGGGGATGACCGGCGACGACTGCAGCCAGCCTCCGCTCGGCATCGCCGACACCATCGTTCCCCAGCGGTCGACGACGTCGACGTGCACGGTGTCGGTCCGTGCCGCTGCGTCAGGGCGGCTGTCGTCAGTGGTCGCAGCGTTCGGCTCGCCGGCGGCGGCGTCGGTGAGCCGCACGGCTGGCGGTGCCGTGACCAGGCGCGGCAGCCTCGGTTCGCGCCCGTCCGGCGAACCCGGTCGCAGGTCGTACGAGGCGGCGTCGCCCACTAGCCGGCGCCGCATGGTCGCGTAGTCGGCCGAGAGCAATGCGGCGAGCGGGGCGTCCGTCGTGTCCCCGTACCACGCCTCCCGGTCCGCGAAGGCCAGCTTCGCGCACTCGACCACGAGGTGGACGGTGTCGGCGGTGCCGGGATCGAGGTCGAAGCCGTCGAGTAGCGCCAGTTGCTGGAGCAGCACCGGCCCCTGGCTCCAGGCGCCGGGCTTGTACACCGTGTGGCCACGGAACCCGAGGCCGAGCGGCTGCTCGTACCAGGGGCGCCACCGCGCCAGGTCTGACCCGGTCAGCAGCCCCGCGTGCGGCTCGCCGCTGGCGTCCAGCCACGAGCTGCGCATGAAGGTGTCCACCTGGGCAGCCACGAAACCCTCAGACCAGGCCGTGATCGCGGCATCGATGCCGGCCTCACGACTGTCGGAGGCCTCGGCACTGTGCACCAGCTGCTCGTACGTCCGGGCCAGGGCCTCGTTGCGGAACAGCGTGCCGGGCGCGGGCGGGTGGCCGCCGGGGAGGTAGGTGGCCGCCGATGTGGTCCAGTGGTTGCGGAAGAGGTCGGCGACGCCCTCGATGCAGGCGCTCATCGCCGGCACCACCGGATACCCGGCCCGGGCGTAGCCGATGCTGTAGCCGAGGACGTCCCGCAGCCCCATCGTGCCGTGGTCGCGGAGCAGCGTCAGCCAGCCCGCAGTCGCACCGGGGACGACCGCCGCCAGCAGACCTGATCCAGGCACCAGGTCGAACCCCAGGTCGGCGAACGCCGCCGCGGTGGCGGCCATCGGCGCCGGTCCCTGAGCGCACAGCACAGTCGGGGTGACGTCGCCCGGGCGGGCGAACAGCACCGGAAGGTCGCCACCGGGGCCGTTCTGGTGCGGCTCCACCACCTGGAGGCAGAACCCCGACGCCGTGGCCGCATCGAAC
The DNA here is from genome assembly GCA_029266455.1 of Nocardioidaceae bacterium. Taxonomy (GTDB): domain Bacteria; phylum Actinomycetota; class Actinomycetes; order Propionibacteriales; family Nocardioidaceae; genus JACCWP01. The sequence continues at coordinate 15,215 of JAQSWV010000026.1, read as the reverse complement.
GCGTTGCCCCCCGCCTCGAGGACCGCCTGACCCACGGCCGTGGCTATCCAGTGCGTCGTCGACACCATCCCGTGGGTACCGATCAGCTCGGGTCGCGTCGTGAAGGTCATCGGGCCTCATGGTGGCACCTGGCCCCCTCCGGCGCGGCCCGCCCGCGCCGCGAGGTCTGCGTCGCCACGCGCCGACCAACGAGCGTCGCGGTCATGCCCGCTCCGCTGGCACGACTCTGGAGCCGCCCGCCGCTCCTGACTGGCTTCCGCCCGCGCGACCGTCGTCACGACCTAGGCTGCTGCCATGTCGGAGCCCGTGCCGCCTCCCGCGAACCTCAGCGGCGCGCCGGTCACGTACCTGTTGGTCGACGGGGAGAACGTCGACGCCACCCTCGGGCTGAGCGTGCTCGGGCATCGGCCCTCGCCGGAGCAGCGCCCGCGGTGGGAGCGGGTGCGTGGCTACGTGGCCGAGTGGGGCGCCCCCGTCAAGGCGCTGTTCTTCCTCAACGCCTCCCGCGGGGAGCTGCCGGCCTCGTTCGTGCAAGCCCTCATGGCCATGGAGTTCCGACCGATCCCGCTGTCCGGCGACTCGCAGGAGAAGGTTGTCGACGTCGGCATCCAGCGCACGCTGGATGCGATCGCCGAGCGACCGGGCAACGTCGTCCTGCTGTCGCACGACGCCGACTTCGTGCCGCAGCTCAAGGCGCTTCTCGGCCCGGAACGCCGGGTGGCCGTCGTCGGTTTCCCGGAGTTCGTCAGCACGCGGATCAAGGCACTCACGCAGGACGGCCTGCAGATCATCGACGTCGAGACCGAGGTGCGAGCGTTCAACACGCTGCTTCCCCGGGTCCGGATCATCCCTCTCGAGGAGTTCGACCCACTCCCGTTCCTGTGACGGGCCGAGCCTGGCCGGCTGCGCGGCAGCAGGGTCGCCGTCGCCGTCGTCGGTAGGCTGCGTGCGTGAGCGACGAGGGAGGAACGGAGCGTGCAGAGCGCCCGGGGAACCGCGTCCTGACCGTCCCCAACCTGCTCAGCATCCTTCGCCTCGCCGGTGTCCCCTTGTTCCTGTGGCTGGTGCTCGGCCCGGAGGAGGACGTATGGGCGCTGGTCGTCCTCATGGTCTCGGGTTTCACCGACTACCTCGACGGCAATCTGGCTCGCCGGCTCAACCAGACCTCCGCCCTCGGCCAGGTGCTCGACCCGGTCGCTGATCGGCTCTACATCCTGTCGGTGGTGATCGGTCTGGTGCTGCGCGACATCATCCCGGTCTGGCTGGCGGTCCTGCTCCCGCTGCGCGACGTGCTCCTCTTCGCACTGATCCCTTTCCTGCGCACGCGCGGCTACTCGGCGCTCCCGGTGCACTTCCTCGGCAAGGCCGCCACCGCCAACCTGCTGTACGCGTTCCCGCTGCTGTTGCTCGGCGACGACACCGGTGACCTGGCGACGCTCGCCGACGTGTTCGGCTGGGCGTTCGCGATCTGGGGCGTCGGCCTGTACTGGTGGGGCGGGCTCCTGTACGCGTGGCAGGTGCGGACGCTGCTGGCGAACACGCCACCGCACTCGCCGCCGTCGACGCCCGTGACCGAGCAGGCACGATGAGTCGGCAGCCGCCCCCCGGAGACCTGCTCGCACGGATCGCCGAGCAGGCCATCGACGACGACTACCCGCTGGTGGCGGCGCGGCGCAGCACCGACCCTCCGCGTCCGACGGGGTCGCGGCGGGCAACACTGACGGTGTTCGCTGCAGCGGTGGCCGTACTGGCCGTGATGCTCACGGTGGCGGCACAGCAGACCCGCCAGGCTGCCGTCCAGGCCGACGCCGACCGAACGGCGCTGATCGACCGGATCGAGCGCGAGCAGGCGCAGCTCGAGCGTGCACAGCAGGGGGTCGCCGACCTGACCGCCGAGATCGAGAGGCTGCAGATCGCCTCCCAGGAGACCAGCCAGGAGGCGGTCGCGCTGGAGGCTCGGCTGGAGTCGCTCGCCAGCACCGCCGGCGTGGAGCCCGTGAGCGGGCCCGGGGTGCGCATCACGATCAATGACGCCGCCGAGGGGGCGCCGGCGACAGGCCAGATCCAGGACTCGGACCTGCAGCGGCTGGCGAACGGGCTGTGGCAGGCGGGCGCAGAGGCTGTCGCCATCAACGGCCAGCGCCTCACCAGCCGCAGCGCCATCCGCACTGCCGAACAGGCCATCACCGTGAACTACCGGTCCCTGTCGCCGCCGTATGTCGTCACCGCCGTCGGTGACCCGTCGACGCTCCCTGCGCGGCTGCTCGAGACCCCGGCGGGCCAGCACTTCACCGACCTCAGCTCCATCGCCGGGATCGGCTTCCGCGTCGACACCGCGGACGCGCTCACCCTTCCGGGCCTCTCGCCGGCCATCCTCGGCACGCTGGCAGACGGGCAGGCGAACGTGGAGGAGGAGCAGTGATCGCGCTGCTCGGCCTGGTCGTCGGCGTGGTAGCCGGGCTGTTCTTCGAGCCGTCGGTACCGGTCGCCCTCCAGCCGTACCTGCCGATCGCCGTTGTCGCCGCGCTGGATGCGACGTTCGGTGCCTTCCGTGCGCTTCTCGACGACATCTTCGACGAGAAGGTCTTCGTCGTGTCGTTCGTGTCGAACGTGCTCGTGGCTGGGCTCATCGTCTATCTCGGCGACCAGCTCGGCGTGGGCAGCCAGCTGTCGACCGGGGTGGTGGTCGTGCTCGGCATCCGCATCTTCTCCAACGCCGCGGCCATCCGGAGGCACCTGCTGCATGCCTGACCACCCGTCGACCCCCGACCCGGTGCCCGAGCCGGCGACCGGCCCGGCGACCGGGTCCGGTAGCGGTCCGGTGCGGCACACCGAGCCCGTGCACGACCGCCGGGAGACGAGCCGTACGTCCGCGCGCAGCGGCCGAGAAGTGCTGCTGACCGCGCTGCGGCGACGGCCGGGCCGCGGGCAGACCGTCGCAGGGGTCCTCCTCGCGCTCCTGGGCTTCGCCGCGGCCGTGCAGGTCAACGCGGTGAACTCCGACACCCCGTACGCCGGAACGCGGCGCGACGACCTGGTCCAGCTGCTTCAGACCCTGTCGGCCGCGCAGGACCGATCGTCCCGTCAGCTGGCGGAGCTGCGCGCCACCCGGGACTCGCTGGTGGCCAGCACCGACCAGCGGGCGGCGGCCCTGGAGGAGGCCCAGGCACAGCTCGAGGCGGTGCAGGTCCTCGCCGGCACGGTGGGCGTGGCCGGCCCCGGAGTGGTCATCACCATCGACGATCCCACGGACTCCGTCAGCTCCCTGGAACTGCTCAACGCCATCCAGGAGCTGCGGGACGCCGGGGCCGAGGCGATCGAGATCAACGACACCGCGCGGGTCGTGGCCCAGACCGCGGTGGGGGACGGAACGAGCCTGAGCGACGGACGGCTCACGGTGGGCAGCGAGACGGTGACGGCTCCGTACGTCATCGAGGCCATCGGAAACCCGGACACACTCTCGGCGGCGGTGGCGTTCCGGGGTGGGCTGACCGACGACGTCGAGGTGGTCGGCGGTACGGTCACGGTTGACACCCCAGACGAGGTGCGGATCACCTCGCTGGCCCCGGAGGCCGAGACCGACTTCGTCCAGCCCTCGACCTGACTTCGGCTGACAGGAGCGCCCGTGTTCCCCGACGACCTCAAGTACACCGCCGAGCACGAATGGGTCCGGGTCGGTGACGACGGCGCAGACGGCGCCTCCGACATCGTGACCGTCGGGATCACCGACTACGCACAGGGGGCGCTCGGGGACATCGTCTACGTGTCCCTCCCCGAGGTGGGCGAGGCCGTGGCTCCCGGCTCCTCGGTGGGTGAGCTCGAGTCCACCAAGTCGGTGAGTGACCTCTACGCCCCGCTCGCGGGGACGGTCACGGCGCGCAACGAGGCGCTCGACCAGACGCCGGAGCTCGTCAACTCCGACCCCTATGGCGAGGGCTGGCTGCTCCGCCTGCGCCTCGACGACCCGGCTGCGGCCGAGGAGCTGCTGGACGCCGCCGCCTACGCCACGCAGGTCGGCGACTGAGCGACACGGGACGCGTGTTGAATCGGTCCCTACCCGGGCCGTAGGTTTCGGCTACCGTCAACGTCAACCAGCGCTTGAGACTTGGCGCGCACCGTCGGTGCGGCCGTGGAGGAGCCCGATGCCGTTCTGCACCGAGTGTGGGCACGAGAACCCCTCGTCCGCGAAGTTCTGCTCCCAGTGCGGCCACCGGCTGGCCACCACCGACCGCTTTGGTGAGCCCAGTGACGCGACGTCGACCATCACGTTCGGCGCGGTGGAGGAGACCACCGAGGACAGCGGACTGAGCGCGGAGGACGCAGCCGCGCTGGACGGCCTCCCGGCCGGCAGTGCCCTGCTCGTCGTGCAGCGCGGGCCCAGTGCCGGCAGCCGGTTCCTGCTCGACACCGACGAGGTGACGGCCGGGCGTCATCCGGACAGCGACATCTTTCTCGACGACGTCACCGTCTCCCGTCGGCATGCCACCTTCCGGCGCGGTCCGCAGGGGTACACCGTGTCCGACGTAGGGAGCCTCAACGGCACGTATGTCAACCGTGACCGCATCGACGGGATCCTGCTGAGCGGAGGCGACGAGGTGCAGATCGGCAAGTTCCGCCTCGTCTACTACCCCAGCGCAGCAGACTCGGTGGGACACCAGCGGTGACCACCTCGCTGCCGTCGTCACGGCGGCGGATGAGCATCGGCGAAGTCCTGGGCCAGCTGCGGCCGGATTTTCCCGACGTCACGATCTCCAAGATCCGGTACCTGGAGGCCGAGGGACTGGTCGAACCGGAGCGCACCCCGTCGGGCTATCGCAAGTTCTCCGCCGACGACGTGGAGCGGCTGCGGTACGTGCTCACCGCCCAGCGCGAGAACTACTACCCGCTCAAGGTCATCCGCGAGCACCTGGACGCCATGGACCGCGGGTTCGTGCCGCCAGCAGGGCCGGGCGGCGAGCCGCAGGCGCCACAGGTGCCGATGGTGGTGCTGGCCGGGGAGCCCGAGCCGGGGCGTGGCGAGGGCCCGGACCTTCGGCTGTCACGCACCGAGCTGCTCGTCGCCGCACAGATCGATGAGCAGCTGCTCGAGCAGATCGAGGGGTTCGGGCTGCTGGCGCCGGGTCGGCACGGCCACTACGACGCCGCCGCGCTGCTGGTCGCCACGACGGTGGGGGAGCTCGCGGCGTACGGGTTGGAGCCACGCCACCTACGCTCGATCAAGTCCGCCTCCGACCGGGAGGCCGACCTGGTCGAGCAGGTGGTGACCCCGCAGCGCCGGCAACGCGACGCCTCTGCCCAGGCGCGAGCTGACGAGACCGTGCGCCAGCTGTCGACACTGACCCTGCGGTTGCACACGGCGCTCGTGCGCCAGGCTCTCGGCCCCCGCTGACCACCCTGCGGCTGGTCCCGGTGTTGGTCGTGCGGCTGGCTCGGCGATGGAACGCGGCCCGGAGAAGCCGCTCCGAAAACGGCGGCGGCCCGGTCATCCGGCTGACCTGTCCGACGACGTTCAACGCGACCCCCGCACCGGCGCGCTCGCCCGGTGGCGCCCGCGAGCCGGGGGTACTGTGATTCTCGTGAAGGACATGGACGTGGTCGGGGTTCGCGTCGAGATGCCCACCAACCAGCCGCTCGTCCTGCTCCGCGAGTCGGGCGGCGCGCGATACCTGCCGATCTGGATCGGCGCTGTGGAGGCGACGGCCATCGCCTTCGCCCAGCAGGGCGTGACACCCCCTCGTCCACTGACCCACGACCTGATGCGCGACCTGCTGACGGCCCTCGGGCGCGAGCTGGACGAGGTCCGGATCACCGAGGTGCGCGACGGTGTCTACTACGCAGTCCTGGTCTTCGACGGCGGTACGGAGGTGAGTGCCCGCCCGTCCGACTCCATCGCCCTGGCGTTGCGAACCGGTACCAAGATCGTCTGCGACGAGGAGGTGCTGGAGTCGTCCGGCCTCGCCGTGCCGGAGGAGGAGGAGCAGGAGGTCGAGAAGTTCCGCGAGTTCCTCGACCAGGTCACTCCCGAGGACTTCCAGCCCGGCACCTGACGGGCCCTTCCCCCCGATGTCTAACCCTCAAGTCGAGGTTTAGGGTTTGCCGGAGGGGACGTGTCGCCCGATCAGGCGACACGCCGCGGCGCTGCTCCCGATGTCGTTGACGCCCCAGGGGCCGGTCCGTACGGTGGAGAGCCGAACGTCGCTGGTGTAACTTGACGCGGATCGGACCCTGGAGGTCTCGGTGGAAGGCACGCAGGACGACAGTTCCGCGGAGCGGGCGCTCCGGGCGGAGGCGGCCCGAGCTGCCGGGGACCAGGGTCTGCTGTTCGACGACGACGTCTCGCCGGTGGCCGACGACGTGGGCTTCCGGGGGCCGACCGCCTGCAGCGCGGCAGGGATCACCTACCGCCAGCTGGACTACTGGGCCCGCACCAGGCTGGTCGAGCCGACCGTGCGCGGCGCGACCGGGTCGGGCACCCAGCGGCTGTACTCCTTCCGCGACATCCTGCTGCTGAAGATCATCAAGCGGCTGCTCGATGCGGGAGTGTCGCTGCAGCAGATCCGCACCGCCGTCGAGCACCTGCGCCAGCGCGGCACCGACGACCTGACCACGGTCACGCTCATGAGCGACGGAGCCAGCGTCTACGAGTGTCGCTCCCCGGACGAGGTCATCGACCTGTTGCAGGGCGGACAGGGCGTGTTCGGCATCGCCATCGGCGGCGTCTGGCGCGAGATCGAGGGCACGCTCGCCGACCTGCCGAGCGAGCGGCTGGTCGCTGCTGACGAGGACGTGCACCCCGCCGACGAACTGGCCGCGCGTCGGCTGGCGCGCGTCAGCAACGCCTGACGGTCAGGGCTCGCCTCGTCGGCTCCCGCAGCCGTGAAAGCTCCCGCAGCAGCGGCTCCCAGGCACCCCAGGTCCTGGTCGCCCAGCGTGTCCTCGTACGCGGTGGCCAGCTCGGTTCCGTGCCGGATGTACGCATACCACTCGGCGAGCTCCGAGCCGACCGCCAGCAGGGCGCCCAGGCCGGCGACCAGCAGCCCCAGCGCCCACGGCGGCTCGGTGGAGCTCCGTTGCAGTAGCACCCCGACCCCGGCGGACAGCAGGAACCAATTGACCAGGTGGTTGGCGTCGTCCCACCAGCCGATGCTGTCGTAGAGGTTCAGGATGTCGCCGGTGACGTCGATCAGGAACGGCGCCATCAACAGCGCGAAGCCGTTCCAGGGCGTCGCCGACATCCGTACGCCGGCTCGGTCAGCATGCAGCCACCACCTCAGCACCGGTACCCACAGCATGAGCGCGGGTTAGGCGATCAGCCGGGCACCGAATCCCTTCCCTCGAACTGCGGAAGGCCGTCGACGAAAGTCGCGACCACGAGCTGCGCGACGGTCGCGACGAACACCAGCCCGGTGACCCCGGTCCCACGACGCGGTCCCCTGCGGGGCCACCGAGGGGGCCATGGCGCGGGTGGTGGACAGCTCATCGGTCCCGGGCGGCGAAGGGGACGACGAACCACAGCACGACGAGGAACAGACCGATGGCTGCTCCGGCGAGGTTCGCGGCATTCGTGCCCAAAACGACGCTGAAGATGAGCCAGACCACGCCCGCGATGCAGACCGCCATGCAGGCCAGACCGAGTCGCGCCGACCTCTGCGCGGCCAGCACCAGCCACTCCTTCTGCTGGCGGCGGAACACGGCGCGATGGAAGCTGACGGGCGCAACGAGCAGCCCGGTGGCCACGATGGCGAGCACCACCACTGCCAGGTAGTCGAGCTCCTGCACGGTCGACAGATCCTGGAACCGCTGCTGGAAGGGCAGGGTGAGCAGGAAGCCCGCCAACAGCTGGATCCCGGTCTGGACCACCCGGAGCTCCTGCAGCAGCTCACCCCAGTTGCGGTCGATGCGCTGGTTCGCGTCCTCGTTGCGTCCCGGAGCGCCCGCGCCCGGCTCCTGAGTCACGGGTCTCGACCCTCGGTGAGGTCGCGCACCTCGGCGTAGCGCTCCCGAACTGCCGGGGTCGGCTCGGCCTGCTCGGCCGCGGTGACCTCGACCTGCCACGCCGGTGGTGAGTCGGCGCCGCTCAGCACCCATGCCGCCTGCCGGGCGGCGCCGTTGGCGACGTACTCGTCCGGAGCGGGCACCTCGACGGGGCACCCGAAGATCGACGGGGCGATCACCCGCAGCGCCTCCGACTTCGCACCGCCCCCGATGAGCAGAGCGCGCCGGATCTCGACGCCCTGGTCGCGGAGCGCGTCGATGCCGTCCGCGAGCCCGCACAGGAGGCCTTCGACCGCGGCCCGCGCCAGGTTGGCGGGCTGAGAGTTCGCGACCCGAAGGCCGTGCACCGCGCCCGAGGCGCGGGGGCGGTCCGGCGTGCGCTCGCCCTCGAGGTAGGGGACCAGCACGATGCCCTCGGAGCCCACCGGTGCGGACAGGGCGAGCCGTGACAGCTCGTCGAGGTCGACGCCGAGCAGCTGCGCGGTGGCGCTCAGGACCCTGGACGCGTTGAGGGTGCACACCAGCGGCAGGCGGTGCCCCTCGGCGTCGCAGAAACCGGCGACGATGCCGCTCGGGTCGTGGATGCGCTCGTCGGTGGACCCCGAGACCACCCCGGATGTGCCGATGGAGACCACGACGTCGCCGGGCCCCGCACCCAGCCCCAGGGCCGCTGCGGCGTTGTCGCCGGTGCCCGGTCCGAGCAGGGCGCCGGCTGCCAGCTCGCCGGCCTCGCCGACCGCCTCGCCCGGCGCGGCCACGCGCGGGAGGTCCGCCCGGTGGCCGAGCCCGCGCTCGAGCAGGTCGAGGCGGTACTGCCCGCTCACCGGGTCGTACCAGCCCGTGCCGCTCGCGTCGCCGGCATCGGTGGTCAGCTCGTCGGTGCCCAGCCGCCCGCCGCGCAGCCGCCAGGTCACCCAGTCGTGGGGCAGGCAGATCGCCGCGGTCGCCTTGGCGTTGTCGGGCTCGTTGTCGGCCACCCAGCGGGCCTTCGCCACCGTGAACGACGCCACCGGGACCACCCCGACGGCAGTCGCCCATTCCTCGCGGCCCTTGGCCTCGTCGCCGTCGCCCAGCTCCAGGATCAGCTCGGTGGCCGCGTCGGCCGAGCGGGTGTCGTTCCACAACAGCGCGTCGCGGACCGGTTCACCGTTCTCCCCGAGAGCGACCAGGCCGTGCTGCTGGGCGCCGACCGCGACCGCCCCCACGTCGTCGAGCCCGCCGGCTGCCTCCGCCGCCTCTTCGAGCGCGGACCACCACGCGCGGACGTCCACCTCGGTGGCGTCGGGGTGTGCGGCGCGGCCCTCACGTACCAGGGCACCGGAGTCGGCGTCACGCACGACGACCTTGCAGGACTGGGTGGACGAGTCGATTCCGGCGACGAGCGGCATGTCGGCATGGTGCCACGCCTGAGCGGACCACTGCAGCGCTTGGTAACGTCGGTGTCGGCTGACAACGCCGTGCGGGAGAGCTGCTCGACCCGTGCCCACGGGCCGCGCAGCGCCGACGGGGCAACTCCTCCCGGAACCTCTCAGGCACCAGGACCGCACGGACCAGGCCACTCTGGAGCCGCCGAGACGGCGGTGACTGAGGGGAGCGACAACGTACTTGACCGTCCCCGACGCCGGAGTGTGACATGACCGACCGCCCCACCCTCACCCAGCTGGACGCGGCCGAGACGTTCGTCTCGCGCCACGTCGGTCCCCGCCCTGCGGAGATCTCCCGCATGCTCGACACGATCGGGTACGAGTCGCTCGACGCGCTGATGCAGGCAGCCGTGCCGGCGGGCATCCGGGCGGCCGGCACGGGAGGGCCCATCCCGGCACTCGGCGAGCGGGAGGCGGTGGCCGAGCTCCGCGCACGACTGGCCGAGAACACGCCCGGGGTCGCCATGATCGGCCTCGGCTACCACCCGACCGCGACTCCCGCGGTGATCCGGCGCAACGTGCTCGAGGACCCGTCGTGGTACACCGCCTACACGCCCTACCAGCCCGAGATCAGCCAGGGCCGGCTGGAGGCGCTGCTGGACTTCCAGACGATGGTCGCCGACCTCACCGGCCTGCCGACGGCGAACGCCTCGCTGCTCGACGAGGCGACCGCCGCGGCGGAGGCCATCACCCTGGTACGGCGGTCGCTGCGGGGCGCGGCAGCCGGCGCGGCGTTCGTCGTGGACTCTGACTGCCTGCCGCAGACCCTGGCGGTCGTGCACACCCGTGCGCGTGCGATGGGGATCGAGGTGGTGGAAGCCGATCTGTCGGCTGGCCCGGCCGGGCTGCCCGACGGCGAGGTGAGCGGTGTGCTGGTGGCGTACCCGGGGGCATCGGGCGAGGTCCGCGACCCGCTCCCGGTCATCGACGCGGTGCACGAGCGCGGGGGACAGGCCGTCGTGGTCGCCGACCTGCTGTCCCTGTGCCTGCTCGAGTCGCCGGGGAAGCTCGGCGCCGACCTGGTGGTCGGTTCGGCCCAGCGCTTCGGCGTCCCGATGTGGTACGGCGGACCCCATGCGGGCTTCATGGCGGTGCGTGACGGGCTTGCCCGCAACCTGCCCGGCCGGCTGGTGGGGGTATCGGTCGATGCGGAGGGGCGGGCTGCGTACCGGCTCGCACTGCAGACGCGCGAGCAGCACATCCGCCGGGACAAGGCCACGTCCAACATCTGTACCTCGCAGGTGCTGCTCGCCGTGGTCGCCGGGATGTACGCCGTCTACCACGGCCCGGACGGTCTGCAGGCGATCGCGCAGCGGGTGCACCGCTACGCCGCAGTACTCGCCGCCGGCCTGCGTGACAACGGCGTAGAGCTGAGCACACAGTCCTTCTTCGACACCCTGGTGGCCCGGGTGCCCGGCCGCGCCGACGAGGTGGTGGCCGCGGCCCGCGCCGGCGGGATCCACCTGCGCCGGGTCGACGCCGACTCGGTGGGCATCAGCACCAACGAGCTGACGTCGCGCGAGCATGTGGCAGCGGTCTGGACGGCGTTCGGAGTGCGGGACGTCGAGCTCGACGCCCTGGACACCAGCACTCCCGACTCGATCCCTGAGCCGCTGCAGCGGCAGACCCCATACCTCACCCACCCGGTCTTCTCCAACGCCCACTCCGAGACAGCGATGCTGCGGTACCTGCGACGGCTGTCCGACCGCGACTACGCGCTCGATCGGGGGATGATCCCCCTCGGCTCGTGCACCATGAAGCTGAACGCCACCACGGAGATGGAGCCGCTGGCCTGGCCCGAGCTCGCTGACCTCCACCCGTTCGTACCGGCCGAGGACGCCCGCGGGGCCATCGCCGTGGTGACGGAGCTGGAGCAGTGGCTGGCCGAGGTGACCGGGTACTCGGCGGTGTCGGTGCAGCCCAACGCCGGCTCACAGGGCGAGCTGGCCGGCCTGACGGCCATCCGGGCGTACCACCTGGCGAACGGCCAGGGCGAGCGCGACGTGTGTCTGATCCCGTCGTCGGCGCACGGCACCAACGCGGCCTCGGCGGTGATGGCTGGGTTGCGGGTGGTGGTCGTCGACGCCACCGAGGACGGCTCGGTCGACCTGGATGACCTGGCGGCCAAGTGCGAGGAGCATGCGCATGACCTGGCCGCGGCGATGGTGACGTACCCGTCGACGCACGGCGTCTACGAGGACGGCATCAGCCGGCTGTGCGAGATCGTGCACGACCATGGCGGTCAGGTGTACGTCGACGGCGCCAACCTGAACGCGCTGCTGGGTCATGCCGAGCCCGGACGCTTCGGAGGCGACGTCTCGCATCTCAACCTGCACAAGACGTTCTGCATCCCGCACGGTGGCGGTGGACCCGGGGTCGGGCCGGTGGCGGTCGCCGAGCACCTCGCGCCGTACCTGCCCAGCCATCCGCTGCACCCTGACGAGTCCCGCCGCGACGGCGTCGGGCCGGTGAGCGCGGCCCCGTATGGGTCGGCGGGCATCCTGCCGATCCCGTGGCTGTACATCCGAATGATGGGCACCGAGGGCCTGACCCGGGCGACCGGTGTCGCGGTCCTGGCAGCCAACTACGTGGCGCATCGGCTACGGGGGCACGTGCCGGTGCTGTACTCCGGCGCCCACGACCTGGTGGCGCACGAGTGCATCCTCGACTTCCGGGCCACGACGAGGAGGACCGGAGTGACCGTCGAAGACATCGCCAAACGCCTCATCGACTACGGGTTCCATGCACCGACGATGAGCTTTCCTGTTGCCGGCACGATGATGGTGGAGCCGACCGAGTCGGAGGACCTGGCTGAGCTGGACCGGTTCTGTGCGGCGATGATCGCCATCGGCGACGAGATCGGGCACGTGGCCGACGGCACCTGGCCGGTCGAGGACAGCCCGCTGCGGCACGCCCCCCATACCGCCGCGGCCGTCACCGGGGAGTGGAGCAGGCCCTACTCGCGCGAGCAGGGCGCCGTGACGGCGGCGGGGGCGCAGGACAAGTACTGGCCGCCGGTGGCCCGGGTCGACCAGGCGTACGGCGACCGCAACCTGACGTGCGCGTGCCCGCCGATCGAGGCCTTGGCGGAGCCGGCGGGCGCATGACGGCGGCGCGGCCCGCGACCGCCGACGCGCTCGAGTGCGACCTGGCCGTGGTGCAGGGGCGGGACCGGCTCCCGTCGGTCGTCGCCGGCGTCGTGCGCCACTCCACGCTCGTCTGGCACTCGACGCGAGGTTCGGCGCCAGGGCCGGCGGCGGGGGCTGCGGTGAGCGGTGCGGACGTGCAGTACCGGATCGGGTCACTGACCAAGTCCATGACCGCGGTGCTCATCCTGCAGTGCCGCGACGAGGGCTTGCTCGACCTCGGCGACTCGGTGCGCAGGCTCGGGGTGGACAGCCCCTGGCCGGACACGACCATGCGCCAGCTGCTGGCTCACGCGGGCGGGCTCCCCGCCGAGCCGCCGGGCCCGTGGTGGGAGCGGCACGACGACAGCGCCCTGGCCGCTCTACCCGAGCGTCTCGACGGGCAGCACCTCGCGATCGCCCGAGGGGCGCACTTCCACTACAGCAACGTGGGATACGCGTTGCTCGGCGCCGTCGTCGAGCGCGTCCGAGGAGCTCCGTGGCGAGAGGTACTGCGTGAGCGGCTGCTCGAGCCGCTCGGCATGCTGCGCACCACGTACGCCCCGGTCCGGCCGCATGCCCAGGGCTGGTCGGTGCACCCCTGGTCGGGTCGGCTGCACGCCGAGCCGCACACCGACACCGGCGCGATGGCGCCCGCCGGACAGCTGTGGGCCACGGTTGGCGATCTCGCCCGCTGGGCGGCGTTCTGGCTCGATCCCGCCCCGGTGCTTGCTGCGACCACGGCGGCGGAGATGCGGGTGCCGACGGCTGCGCAGCCGGGCGACCTCGGCGCTGCGTACGGCCTCGGGCTGAGCTTGGACGCCGGCGGCGGCGGGCTGCGGTTCGGGCACGGAGGCTCGATGCCGGGCTTCGTCGCGGCGCTGCTGGTCGACCCGGACGAGCAGACCGCGGCGGTGACCGTGGCCAACGGCACGACCGGCGGCGTGGGCCAGCTGGCGTCCAGCCTTCTCGACACGCTGCACCGGCATGAGCCGACGCCCTCTCCGGCGTGGGAGCCGGAGCCCGAGGTCGACGGCGCCGACGAGCTGCTCGGGCCCTGGTTCTGGGGCAACACCGCGTTCACCCTCGTGATCCGCGACGCCATGCTGACCCTCGACAACGCGAACCCCGGCCGACGGAGCCGGTTCGTCCGCGTTGGCGAGGACTCATGGCGGGGCCTGGACGCCTACTTCACCGGCGAGACCCTCACCGTGGCGCGGGACAGTGCCGGCATCCCCGAGCGCCTGGAGCTGGCCACGTACGACCTCCGCCGCCACCCCTACGCCTGACCCCAGTACTCCCACCCCCGCCCCCACCCCCCCGCAATCATCCGCGCACTACGACGGCCCCCGCCGGGCTGAACCCCTCCCACCACCCGATCATCCGCGCACTATGACGGCCCCGCCGGGCTGAACCCCTCCCAGCACCCGATCATCCGCGCACTACGACGATCACCAGCGCCGGGGAAGCCGAGGTGTGAGACTCAGCAGCTCGCCGACAGCAAGCTCGACACCGGGTCTGCGTCCGAGCACGGCCCCGCGACCGTACCCGTGCACCGTCCATCCGAAGCGGCGCCCGAGGTCACGCCGGCGGGCCTCATCGTGTTGCTGCTGGGCTCGCGTGCCGTGATGGTCTTCCCCGTCGTACTCGATCCCGATGCGTAGTTGGGGGTAGCCGAGGTCGATCCGGTACACGACCCGCCCGTCGGGCGCGAGGATCTCGATCTGTGCCTCGGGTCTGGGGAACCCGGCGTCGATGATCCGCAGCCGTAGTACCGACTCCCCCCACGATTCGGTCTTGGGTTCGACCAGGCGTACAAGCTCCCGGGCCTGTACGACACCAGGGTGGTGGAAAAGTCTCGGCAGGCCAGCGTTCAGCTCGCTGACCCCGACCAGACCCGTCGACGTGAAGGCGTCGAGAGCGGCCAGCGCCCATGGCCGGTGCAGGTGCCTCGCGAGATCGAGGGCGGTGCGCGTCGGCGACGTCAGCCGAAGCGCGCCGAGCTCCACCACGTCGGGTGCCGTCAATGCCGCTTCGACGACTCGGACGCGGCGGTCTCGTTTGCGACCGCGATGATGCGGCACCACGTACTCGGGGGTCATGAGGTGCCGCTCGTCCGGCCCGAACCCGTTCACGCCCCAGACCCACGCGGCGCTTCGACCCCAGACGACCGCGTGTTCAGGGAGCACGAGGGCGAGGCAGGCGATCCGCTGGTCACGGTCGTCGGCCGTCGTCCCGTCCACGTACACCTGACGCAATGGGCGTCGCAGTAGCCCAGCGGCCACATCTCGCGTCAGTCGGTACGCGTTCAGGCCCAGATCGCTGGCCTGGTCGCGGCGGAACGGGCGTCCGGCGTTGATCGGCGTGGGCATCGACCCACCGTCGCGGAAGAAGGGCATGGCCGTGGTGGTCATCCACAGGGCGCCGTCGTAGTGCGCGGATGATCGGCGAATGCGGGTGGTGGCAGGCGCGGCGATCGTCGTAGTGCGCGGTTGATCGGAGAGGGCGAGAGGGGAGACCATGGGGGGAGGGGGGCGGATCGCCGCGAAACGGCTTCCGGCAGACCGGTACGACGTACGCTCGCAGGGCAGTGTCAGGGGAGAAAGCGGCCGCATCGCGCCGGCATAGTCGAGCGGGGGCGCAGATGCGGGGTTCAGCGGTAGCGGTCGGT
>JAQSWV010000123.1 GCA_029266455.1 Nocardioidaceae bacterium | reverse complement strand
GAGCGCGGCATCCGCCGACGGCTGGCACCGATGATGGGCGGCGACCAGCGTCGCCTCCGCATGGCGTACAGCCTCCAGTTCACGATGCCCGGGACGCCCGTGCTCCGCTACGGCGATGAGATCGGGATGGGTGAGGAGCTCGAGCTCCCGGAACGTGATGCGATCCGGACGCCGATGCAGTGGTCGGGGACCGAGAACGGCGGGTTCTCCGAGGCGCCGACCAGCAGGTTGATCCGGCCGGTGGTCGCCTCCTCGCCGTACGGGTTCAAGGACGTCAACGTCACCGACCAGCGGCTCGAGCCCGACTCGATGCTCAGCTGGTTCGAGCGGATGCTGCACTCGCTGCGCGAGTGCGACGAGATCGGGAGTGGCACCCACCGGGTTGTCGACGGGACGCCGGATGCCGTGCTCGCCCACGTGGCCGAGGGCCCGACCGGCGTGGTCCTCTTCGTGCACAACCTCTCGGATGAACCGCAGGTCGTGCACCCCACGGGCGTTCCGACCGAGGACCAGCCGCCCGTCGAGGTCTTCTCGGACCACCCGTACGACGGCGAGACGGACCCGTCAGAGCTCGAGGTCGGGCCATACGGCTTCCGGTGGATCCGGCTCCGCCGGTCGCACGGCCCGGCGCCGGGCTGACCGCGGGTCTTCATCGGGTGGACGCTGGTCTGGGCGCCTGTTGTCGGTTCTCGGCCTGGCGGGGTGAACCATCGACCAGCCGGCCGCGTACTCCTCCGTACAGGCGATCGTCCTCCGTGAGCTCCCGGTTCGGGAGGGCGGCGCAGCCAACCGCCATGAGGAGGACCAATGTCAACGCTCCGTTCCCTGGTCGGCGCCGGAGTCACAGCGTCCGCGCTGCTGCTCGTCCCCATCAGCACCGCCTCGGCCCACGTGCACCGCGTCACGCCCTTGAACTGCACCCCCGCCCCATCGAACGCCGGCGCCAACCAGACCAACGAGACGCCTGCCTCCGCGGCCAACGGCGGACCGATCTCCGGTGTGATCCCCCTGGCCATGGGCGGGAACGTTCCCGACCATGGGGACCAGTTCGACCACGGCGTGTGCGGGCACTGAGCCAGGCGCCCAGCGGCACCGTGGGCCGCGTTCCCCACGTGTCGGTCCGTGGCTGCAACGGCCGGCGGAGGCGCTCGAGACCTTGATCGGTTCGACTGGCTCTTGTCGGCACCGAACTGCGGCAAGATGCGGAGGGTGTCAGCCCCAGCCCAGCAGACAGGGGCGGTGGCCGCGATCACTGCGCCCTCCATCCGGCTGGTCGTTCCCTACTTCGGTGAGCGTCCGTCGTACTTCCCGTTGGTCGTTCGCAGCATGGCCGCAAACCCGGACGTGTCCTGGCTTCTGCTGACGGATCAACCAGTGCCGGACGCGCCCGCCAACGTCGCCGTACAGCTGTGCGAGTTCGATGCCCTCGCGAAGCGGATCCGGGAGTTCTTCGACTTCGACGTGTCGTTGGAGCAGCCGTACAAGCTCTGCGACTTCCGACCGGCCTTCGGCGAGATCTTCGCCGAGGAACTTGACGGATACGACTTCTGGGGCCACAGCGACCTCGACGTGATCTTCGGCCGGATCCGAGACCACCTGCCGAGCGCTGCGTTCGAAGCAGACAAGATCCTGTTCAGCGGGAACTTCAGCCTTTACCGCAACACCCCGGAGGAGGCCCGCTGGTATCGCCACGAGGTCGGCAAGGTCAGCTTTCGCGATGCCTTCACAGCCCCGGAGGCAATGCACTTCGACGAGTGGGCCGGCATCTACTACATCGTCGAGGACCTCGGTGTTCCTGCTTGGCACGAGGACGTGATCTTCGACATCTCGTTCCACCGATACCGCACTCGCCCGGAGGCGCCGCAGGGCAGCGGGCCACGCCGGTACGCCTGGGAGGACGGCGAGATCTGCGAGTACCGGTTGGAAAGGGGTCGTCTGGTGCGCCGAACCGCGCTGCTGATCCACCTTCAGAAGCGGGTGCTCCGTGAACCGAGCCCGGAGGTGGTGAGCGCAGAACGCTACTGGATCCTGCCGAACGGCTTCTCGGTCCAGAAGCGGGTGACGCCGTGGTCGGTTCGCGCGGCCCGGATCCCTCTCGGCCACGAACTGCTGCCGTTGTATGTACGCCGTGTCCAGCGGTGGCACCGACGTCGAGCGACCCGCCGCGCTGCTTCCGAGGGGAAGACCACTGTGCAGGTCTAGCGCGATCATCGCTCGAGCTCACAGCCGACTCGGGCCGCCCTATGTTGGTGCCGTGCAGATCGTGCCGCTGTCAGCTGCCTCAGCGATCAGGGGATGACGTGCGGCTCACGACGCGACCGCTGGACATCTCCACGTGGGAGGCGTTCGCCGAGCTGGTGGAACGCAACAACGGGATCTACGGCGGATGCTGGTGCATCGTTCACCACCCGGAGTACGAGCGCGGGATCAGCGACCCACGAACCTTGAAGCACCAGCTGGTGAGCGCCGGCCGCGCCCAGGCAGCGCTGGTTTTCGACGAGGGCGGTCTCGCGCAGGGCTGGTGTCAGTACGGGAAACGAGATGACCTCTTGCTCAAGCACAAGCGAGGGTATGAACAGGAGCCACCACCACCAGCGAGGTGGCGGATCGCCTGCATCTTCGTGGACAAGCGGCATCGACGGCAGGGGGTGGCCAGAGCTGCGCTCGAAGGAGCGCTGGGGCAGATCGCTTCTGCTGGGGGAGGACTCGTGGAGGCCATATCGGAGACGACGAGCGGCCGTGACGCCCAGGACCGGTTCCTGTTCAGCGCGACCGTGGAGCTGTTCGAGGACTGCAACTTCGCCCGCATCCGGCAGGTCGGCAAGCACGCCTGGATCGTGAGCAGGACGATCCCGCCGGCTTGACGGTCGCCGAAGGCGAGCT
>JAQSWV010000122.1 GCA_029266455.1 Nocardioidaceae bacterium | reverse complement strand
GCCGGAGTGATGCGGTAGACCGAGTCGTGGTCGAGCTCGCGGTCGCTGTGGTCGTCGCCATAGCGTGGGTCGGTGAACCAGATGCTCCCAGCCCGATCGAGCACGAGATCGTTGGGGCTGTTGAGACGGCGCCCCTCGAAGCGGTCGACCAACGTCGTCTTCAGCCCGCTGACGTCGTAGCGGACGACGGCACGCCCCTTCCCGGAGCAGGCGTAGAGCGCGCCGTCGGGACCAAGTGCCAGACCGTTGGAGGCACCCGTGTCGTGGAAGACGGTCACAATGTCACCTGTCGCCGGGTCGTAGCGGCGAACCTCGTTGTCCTCGATGCTGGTGTACAGAAGCCCGGCTCCGTCCCAGACCGGTCCCTCGGTGATCCTCGCCGGGCTCGCCAGCAACTCCCAGTCCCATGTCTCCGCCACCGTCTCGACCTCCAATCCTGACCGCCATCACATGTCATCCGCGATAGGTCTCGTCCATATTCCCTCCCAGAGGATCATCCCATGACACCGGGCTCCACGGTTGCACTCGCTCGTGAACTTTGAGACGCTCCAGGGCAAGTGAGAGATAGAAGAAAGAGCGAACGTCGTGCCCGGGGCAACGCGGACCGGCGACAGGAGGATCAGGGTTCGTGCAGTGGCAACCGCGCGAGACATTCAGCATCCGGGTCGATCGGGACGTGCCGGTGACGATGCGAGATGGCACCGTCCTCATGACCGACGTCTACCGGCCGGCCGCCGAGGGTCGTTACCCGGTGCTCCTGCAACGGACGCCCTACAACAAGGAGACGGGCGGGCTGTCGCTCGTTCAGACCGACACATTCCGCGCCGTCCGTCGCGGCTACGCGGTCGTCATTCAGGATTGCCGCGGCCGCTACCGCTCCGACGGCGACTTCAACCCCTTCCTGCAGGAGATCGCCGATGGTTACGACGCCGTCGAGTGGTGCGGCGGCCAGCCCTGGTCGGACGGCAATGTCGGCATGTACGGCACCTCCTACGTCGGGGCCACGCAGTGGCTGGCCGCGATCGCCGCGCCGCCAAGCCTGCGCGCCATCGCCCCGGCCTTCACCGCTTCCGATTACTACGAGGGTTGGACCTACCAGGGCGGCGCGTTCGAGTGGGGCTTCATGTGCAACTGGGTGCTCCCCTTTCTCACCACGGCCGATCTGCTGCGCACCAATGCTCGGCAGGGCGTGCCGGACTTCGCTGAATGGCGGCAGGGCCTCATCACCGCCATCGACAACCTGCCGGAGACGGCGAAGGCGCTGCCGCTGACCGACATCCCGGTCAACCCCGCATGGACTCCGTACTTCGCGGAGTGGATGGCGCATCCCAGTCGTGACGAGTTCTGGCGGGAGCGCAGCATCGAAGACCGCCACGACCAGGTGCGCGTGCCCGCGCTGAACATCGCCGGCTGGTACGACATCTTCCTGGGTGGGTCGCTGCGCAATTTCACGGGTGTCCAGGAATCAGGGGCGACTGAAGCGGCGCGCGAGGGGAGCCGCCTCCTGCTCGGCCCCTGGACGCACACCACCCCGCCCCTCTCCAAGTCGGGCTCTGTTGATTTCGGTGCCATGGGCGGGCAGAGCCTGATGCCGCTCAGTTTCGACGTCGATGGAGAAACGCTGCGCTTCTTCGACTATTGGCTGAAAGGGATCGACGAAGGGTTCTCCGACGAGCCGCCGGTGCGCCTCTTCGTCATGGGTGAGGATGTCTGGCGCTCCGAGAGTGAGTGGCCGCTGGCGCGGGCGGTCGAGACCGAGTTCTTCCTGAGCAGCGGCGGCAACGCCAACTCGAGCGCGGGCGACGGGGCGCTCGCCGATGAAGCGCCCGGCGACGACCGGCCCGACATCTTCCTCTACGACCCCTTCCACCCCGTGCCGACCGTCGGCGGGCAGCTCTGCTGCTACCCGGCAACTCTCGACCCCGGCGCCTTCGATCAGCGCCCGGTTGAAGCGCGGTCCGATGTCCTGGTCTACACGACGCGACCACTGGAGGAGGACACCGAGGTGACTGGCCCGGTGCGGCTTCACCTCTGGGCGGCGACCACCGCGCCGGACACCGATTTCACGGGGAAGCTGGTCGACATCTACCCGGACGGCTACGCACGCAATCTGACTGACGGCATCATCCGCGCCCGCTACCGCCAGGGGACCGACGCGCCCCGGCCCATCATGCCCGGCGAGCCGCTCGAATACACCATCGACCTCTGGGCGACCAGCAATCTCTTCCGTAAGGGGCACCGCATCGGTCTGGAGGTGAGCAGCAGTAACTTCCCGCGCTTCGACCGCAACCTCAACACCGGTCACGAGCTCGGCGCGGACGCGGAGATGCTGCCGGCGTTACAGACGATCTTCCACGATCGCGAGCATCCGTCACGCCTGGTGCTGCCGCTCGTACCGCGGTAGCAAGAGCGGCCCGCACATGGCCAGACTGAAGGGACAGGATTCCGGGCGTTGAGTGCTGCCATGTGCGACCGCGTGGGTGTCAACGCGCTGAGAGCGGACCACAACGATTGGTGCGATGATGCACCCTGCATCGCCACACTGGGAGCCACCACGGACAGACAGATATCAGGAGGGTCGCCATGCGCCGGTTCACGCTCGTCCTGGTGATGATGGTCGTCGTGCTGTTGGGGGTCCCCGCACCCGGTGGCCAACCCACCGTCAGGGCCCAGGACGCGACCCCAGCGGCCGGGACAACTGCCCGCACCGATGTGCGCTACGTGGTGCCATTCGGCCCGGACGGTCTCAATCCGGGTCTGACCGCGACCACGGAGGAGGAGGGCCTCTGCGATTTTCCCTCCTCGGCCGCCCTGGATCGTCCTGACGCCTGGGACTGCACCGGAGCGGAAGGCCAGATTTACGATCCCTGCTTCGAGAATCCGTTC
>JAQSWV010000121.1 GCA_029266455.1 Nocardioidaceae bacterium | reverse complement strand
TCGAGCCGATGTCGTCGACGGCGCACGCGGGTGTAGTTCAATGGCAGAACATCAGCTTCCCAAGCTGACAGTGCGGGTTCGATTCCCGTCACCCGCTCTCGACCTGCTGCGTGCAGTGGAGGACAGTCTGGATCGGCGCGATCACCACCCGGTCGATGACCACGTCCTGCCGCAACAGAGGCACTCCTCGGCGACGGCTCGGATCCACTGACCCGTGCCGGGGGATGGTCACCCAGGGGCTCCCTCCACAGGATCCCCGCCACAGGATCCCCGCCACAGGAGCACACGCCGACCCGGTCAGGCGGCGTCAAACTTCCACGACAGAGGCACTGTGTGCCGCTGTTGGGTCCACTCTCAGCCGTCGGGCCGCCATCGCCTTAGCGGCGACCCGCTCGTACACGGCATCCGCCCGGGCGAGCAGGTCCGGGGAGAACAGGTCCTCCGGCGTTGAGTCGGCTCCCGGCCGGAACTCGGAGGTGAAGTCGGTGCCGGCGCTGTCGATCCTCAGGCTCGAGCACAACTGCTCCATCGTGGCTTGCGGCCGAGCGCGGAGGTCGTCCTGCTGCACCACCACCACCTCGCCCTGGTGGCGTGCCACCTCCTCGAACGCGGCGATCCAGTACGCCAGCCAGTAGTCCGGCTCCGACGGCTCACGAGCACCGACCAGGTCGGCGAGGTCGGCGAAGTCGATGGGCTGGTGCAGCTCCCCGAACTCCAGGTGCCCGATGTCGCGCATGTAGTCGCGGACGAAAGGGTCCTCTGCGTGCAGCCGCAGGAAGCGTTCGTGCTGACGGTGCAGGGAGGCCGCGTGCGCGGCCGGCCGCCGAAGTGCGACCACGATGGAGCATCCCGGGAACATCCGGTCGAGAACTCGCAGTCTCCCGATGTTGGCATTGTTCTTCGACACGTAACGACAGGCGTCGGCGCTCAGACCGTGGCGCACCAGCGCCACCTTCACGTGATGCCGCGCGAAGTCGTCGGTCGCGTCGTCGTCGAGATCCCCCTCGTCGAAGATCTGGATCCGCCCTGCGGTGTACTTCTGGGGCCAGTGGGCGCGCCACAGCACCTCGTCGAAGGCCTCCGGGCTGTCCAGACCGATCTCCAGGCCGTCGCCGTGCGCACGCTCCCGCTTCTCGACCCGCTTGCTGCGGTCACCTCCGAGTCGCGACCAGAGCAGGGGCGCGGTGACGAAAGGCATGTCTCGGTACTCGTGGGTGGCCACCCCGGGAAGTCGGTGCAGAGCGTTGAGAAGGGCGGTGGTGCCCCCACGAGGCAGCGAGACGATGAACACCGGTGGGGCGACGGACACCCTTTGGATGGAGCGGCGGAAGATCCGGTTGTCCAGCCTGGCCGCCGCCCGGACCATCCGCCGGTTGGCGAACGCCAGCCGGTGCAACAGCTGGTCGGCCTCGGCGTAGGCGGGCTCGTCGGCCGGACGCCGACGACTGACGACCCCGGCCTTGACCAAGGCCCACCAGACCACAGCAGCCACCACGGAGATCCCGGCGATGAAGTCCAGCCCCACCATCATGCCGAGCACGCGCTCCGTCGGCTCGACTCCGCTGGCGTCCGCGCCGAGGACCACCAAGCCAGCGGCTCCCAAGGCGAGACCGAACCGCCAGGCCAGTCCGAACGCACCCTTGAGCAGACACACGCCCGCGCGCCTGGCCGCTCGTTCCTTCTCCAGGTCGTCCCGGTCGGGGTCGAGCACGGCGGTGACCCCGTCCAGGGCAGCGCGGACGATCCGCTGCGCGACGACGCCGAGACGGGACCTCGCCAGGACCAGCGCGAATCCCAGGACCGCCGCGCTCGCGACGACCAGCGTCATCGCCCGGCGTCCTCCACGGCAGGCGCTTTGCCCCGGCGGGAGCGGACCATCCGCTTGATCGGGTACCAGAACACCCCTACGAACAGCAGCAGGACGCCGAGCGCGACCGCGAGCAGCACTACGATGGCACCTGCTCCGGCGCCAGGTCCGATGTAGCCGCTGGTCGCCAGCGCCGTTCCGAGCACCATCAGCACGACGCCGAAGCGCCTCCACCTGTTCAACTCGCGCATGCGGCCTGTTTCTCCTCGAAGAACTCGCGGTCCATGGACGCCGGGAGGACTGATGCCTCGAAGGTACGGGCGTTGGTCTCGTTGTCAAGACGGCTCTGCCACGACCACGCCAAGCGGCCGTCGGGCGTGTACTCGAGCACCCGGCCCTCGTCGCTCGGTGTGACCAGGAGGTTCCCGTTCGACAGGTACTCGTGGTCGCCCATGATACCGCTGTAGAACGGCTCCTCGCCGGGGCCGTCCCCGCCGAGGACGACGGTGGCCTCCTTTGTCCGCGCGTTCACCTGCATGATCTGGCTCTCCGTGGAGCCGTCGTCGTCGGCGACCGGTCGGTTGTCGAAGACAGAGATCCGGTCTCCGGGCAGGAAGATCGGGTCGTGCTGCCGGAAGAACGGCCCGGTCATGTGCCACTTGACCTTCATGGTGTCGCCGTCCAGCACCAGCAGGGTGCTGATGTTGCGCAGCGAGACGACCAGGTCGCCTGGGTCGAACAGCCGTGACCGGACGCCCTCGGGCAAGGCCTTCACGCTGTTCAGGTGGGTCGGGTCGTACGTGATCTGGGGTGCGCCGCGGTCCCGGCTGGTCAGGTAGAGCAGGGACTCGAGGTCGTTGTCCCGCAGGATCTCCGCGACCGAGTGGGAGCTCAGCAGCTCGCCGTCGAGGGCGAGGTTCGTGATGGTCCAGTCGTGGAACGGCGGCGTGGCGTTCGGGATGTCCACCTCGCCGTCGGGAGGGATGTAGTTCTCCCCCGGCACCCACAACGTTCCGTCCGGGTCCCGGCCGACGGAGTGGTGCCCGAGATTCGGCAACCGCCACACGACGTCGCCACACACATCCATGCGGAAGGTGCTCTGTTGGGCGAAGTTGGCGACGATCGAG
>JAQSWV010000077.1 GCA_029266455.1 Nocardioidaceae bacterium | reverse complement strand
GGCACCTCCTGCTCGTCGGCCTCGACGAGCTCGGCTGGCATGCGCCGTACGCGCTGGTGCACCACCTGGAGGAGTCCCTGCACCACGCCCTGCCGGCGCTCGGCAGTGTCGGACCATGGCTGGTCAACACCGCCGGGTCTGCTGTGGTGGGCCTGGTCCTCGGCGGCGTCATCGTGGCCCTCAGAAGTCTGCTGCCCGACCGCGGCAGCCAGAGGGCAGGCGCCGCGCACTGACGTTCCTGCCGCGCATCGACCCCTCCGGCCAGCACGTCACCGACGTCACCTGCCGTCGTGGCGGCTCCGGCTTTCGCACGCATCGGGAGCGCACGGCACTGCTGTCGCATGAGACGCTGGCGCGATGGTTCCCGACGCTGTCCCCATAGGCGACTGGCTGCACCAAGGCACGAGCGATGCCCGGGAGGTCGCCGACCGGTACGACGAGTGGGCGCAGAGCTACGACGACGACCTGGCCTCGTGGTCCTACCAGGCTCCCACGGTGGTGGCGGAGACGGTCGTCACCCGGCTTCCCGCCGCGGGCTCGGCGCTCGACGTCGGATGCGGCACCGGGTTGGTCGGCCGAGCGCTTCGCGCGCGAGGATTCGCCGGAAAGATCTTCGGGCTCGACATCTCCCAAGCGTCTCTCGAGATCGCCCGGCAGGGCGGAGCCTATGACTCGCTCGAGCACGCCGACCTCCAGCAGCGACTCGCCCTCGAGGACGACAGCGTCGACGCAGTCATCTGTGTGGGGGTGATGACCTACCTCCCGGAGGTCGAGGCGGTGTGGCGAGAGTTCGCGAGGGTGGCCCGGCCGGGTGGTCTCGTGGTCGCGACACAGCGCGAGGACCTCTGGCACGCCCGTACCTGCCCAGCTGTGGTCGAACGGCTGCAGAACGAGGGTGTGTGGACGCCTCTGCAGATCACCGGCCCGGCTACGTATCTGCCCGAGGGCTACGGAGGGACCCCCGAGGTCACCTGCTACTACCTGACCGCGCTCGTCAGCTGACCCGCGAGCCGCCTGCTGAGGCGAGCCCGTGGACTCCTGGTGGGCGCCGGGGCATCGGTAGATCGAGGACATCTGGGATGTCAGCTCCAGAGGCCTACGGGATTTCCGTCCGGGTCGCTCACGACGGCGATACGGCCATAGCCGCCCGGCAGATCCATCGGCTCCAGGTAGACGGTCGAGCCGAGCGTCTGGGCGCGGGCGATCGTGTCCTCCAGTGCGGGGGTCCTCACGTAGATCTTGACGCCCGTGTCACCTGGCGCCATCGAGGGGCCGATGCCTCCGCCCACCGCGTCGTCGCCGGCTCCGGTGTCGACGAGGCCGTAGCCGTCGTCGTCGTTCTGCACCGTCCAGCCGAACAGGCCGGCATAGAAGGACTGGATCTTGGGGGCATCGTTGCTGACGATCTCGAAGAACGCCACGGGGTGGTTCGACAAGGTGTTGTCCCTTCAGTAGTCGGGTGTCAGGCGTGGGCGGGCAGGTCGATGACGACGGGAAGCGGCAGGAGCAGCCAGTCGATGCGGCCGATGTCGGCGAGGTGGGCCGGGTCGTCGGCGCGCAGCGCCTCGAGCTCGGCCTCGGACTCGGCGCGCACGACGCACATTCCCCAGCTGTGATCGGGGTCCGCAACGGGGGAGTAGATGAGGACTCGTCCTTCGGCGAGCGGTCCTCGCCAGTACTCGACGTGCTCCATCATCGTGGCCATCTCGGTCGCGGTCATGGTCTCGGCGAAGTCCGGCCGGTGTGCGTGCAGGCGGTAGAGATACCAGGACATCGATGGACGTTCCTTTCGGTCAGCTGGGCATGGCGGCCAGCGGCTCGCCAGTCTCGAGGACGCTCTTGAGGCCGCTGATGATGAAGGCCCAGCCACCGCTCACGCCGCGGGCGGTGGCCGGGGAAGCCTCGAGCTGGTCGTGGATGACGGTGAGCTTGCACACTCCGCCCGTCTGCGGCTCGACCCGCCAGGTGACGCGGCTTGCGGGTTCGTCGATGGCCTCGAGGTCCCACAGACTGCGCCAGGTGTGGGACAGCAGGTGCGGAGGCTCGCACTCCAGGATGATGTCGTCGCCCCAGAGCTCACCGTCCGGACTGAGCGACCGAAGCGGGGATCCGGGCCGAAAGTCCGACTCGATGGTCGAGCCGAAGAAGTACTGACGCCGGAACTCCGTCTCGGTGATCGCCTGCCACACCTTCTCGGGTGCAGCGCGGATGTAGATCTGGAAGACCAGTCGGGGCTCGGCAACGGCCTCGGTCATGACGACTCCAATCGCTTCTTCAGGTCGCTCAGCGCCGCGACCCGGCCTTCGGTGTACTTGGAGATCCACCGGTCGTGGATGAGGCGGATCGGGACAGGGTTGAGGTAGTGCAGGGTGTGTCGGCCGCTGCGCTCGGTGGTGACCAAGCCGGCCCCGACCAGGACCTTGAGGTGCTTCATCACGCCGAACCGGGTCATCTCGAAGTGACGGGTGACCCCGACCTCGAGGTCCGACAGTGATTGGCCGTTCCGCTCATGCAGCAGGTCGAGAATGCGGCGTCTCGTCGGGTCGGCGAGCGCCTTGAACGCTGCGTCATCGTCGGCCACCCGCCGACAATAGGTGACCCATAGGTCACATGTCAAGGATGGCTGGGCTCCATTCCTCGAAGGGGCGGTCGCGGCCTCGGTGGTGGTCGCCTAGATGCGGAGGCACTGGCCGGCTGCGCGGGCGGAGATGTGACCGGTCTCGGCGAGCCAGCGGACGGTGTCGCGCATGGACTCTTCGAGGGACCGCCCGCGGATGCCGAGCTCATCGACCGTCGCCGAGTAGTCGACGCGGGTATCGCTGGCGATGAGTCGGGAACCTTCCACGGCGTGCGGGAGAAACGACCAGCCGGTGGCGTAGCCGAGCTGGAGCACCGGGAGCGCGGCCCTGAGCGGCATGCGCATCGCGGGGAGGCGGTGCCCGGTCACGGTCCGCAGAGTGGCGTGGGGGAGGGAGACGTTCTCGCCGGGCACCAGGTAGCGACGTCCGGGTCGGCCGAGTGCCGCACTCACCACCTCGGCGGTGTCCCGTACGTCGACCCATTGCATGCGACCGCGAGGCCACGTGGGCAGTCGCCCGCGCAGGATGTCGCGGACGACCTCGTTGCTCTCGCCCAGGTAGGGGTCGTGTGGCCCGATGACGGCGCCCGGGTTGACGACGGAGATGGGGGCGCCAGCGTCCTGCCGCTCCCGGGCTGCGCGCTCGGAGTCGACCTTGCTCTGCGTGTACGGGCCGAGCGTGACGCCGAGCGGACTCCGGTGGTCCAGCGTCGCCTCCGGTCGTACGAGGGCGGCAAAGGAGGACACGTGCACGATTCCGGTGCAGCCGGCGTCGATGGCCGCGTCCAGGACCGTGGTGGTGCCGAGCCTGTTCTCACGGAGCATCCGTTCCGCGTCGCCGCGTCGGTAGGAGAACGTGGCGGCTGCGTGGATGGCTCGCTCGCACCCTGCCACTGCCTCCCGCACGGCGGCTGGGTCCGTCATGTCACCGGAGGCGACCTCGACAGCCGGGTGGTGGGGATCCACGCCGAGCAGCGACAGGTGGGCACGGACCTTGGTGAGCGTCCGCGCGAACGTCCGGACCCGGTGGCCCTCGTCCAGGAGGCGCTGAACAATGTGGATCCCGAGGAACCCGCTTGCCCCCGTGAGCAGGACCGTGCTCATGGCTGACAGTCTGGCGCCCCCATCCGCCCTCGAACAACGGCTCATCCAGGGCGTCGGAGGGGTCGTTCGGCCGATTGTTAGGCTGCATCACCTCACACGAGCATCGCTCCTGCTCCGTGCCGGGCTGGCTCGATTCGTGCGCCGAACCTCCGCCAGGCCGACGAAGGGTCCGCGATGACGCTGGTCTGGCTCCTCGCCGCCCTCGCGGCGGCGCCCGTTCTCGTGTTCCCGCTGACCAGCGCGCTGGGCCGTCGAGCGGGGTGGCCACTGGCGATCGGTTTCCTCGCCCTCGCCGCCGCCATGATCCCGTCCGGGCGGGAGGTCCTGGACGGTGGCGAGATCACCCAGACGGTCGCCTGGCTGCCCGCCCTCGACATCAACCTGGCGCTGCGCCTGGATGGGCTCGGCCTGGTGTTCGTGATGATCGCCCTGGTCATCGGGGCAGCGGTGTTCCTGTACTCCGTGGAGTACCTGGGGGAGAGTCGCCAGCTCGGCTTCTACCTGTGGATGGCCGCCTTCGCCCTCGGCATGGTCGGTCTCGTCCTGGCCGACGACCTCATCCTGCTCTTCGCGTGCTGGGAGATCACGTCCCTGGCCTCCTTCCTGCTGATCGCCCGGTCCGGTTCCGGCGCCGAGTCCGCCTCCGCCCGCACCCTGTTCATGACGTTCGTCGGCGGCCTCACCCTGCTGATCGCCGTCGTCCTGATGATCGTCACCACCGGTACGACGTCCATGTCGCAGTCGTTGACCTCCGACGTGTGGACGGACCGCCCGGGATTCACCGCCGTCGTGGCCGTCCTGGTCGCCGTCGCAGGGTTCACCAAAGCGGCGCAGTTCCCCTTCCACCCCTGGCTCCCCGACGCGATGGCCGCTGCCACCCCGGTGAGCGCCTACCTCCATGCGGCCGCGGTGGTCAAGGCCGGGATCTACCTGCTGCTGCGCTTCTCCGAGGCATTCTCCGACGTACCGGTGTGGAACACGCTCCTGATCAGCGTGGGTCTCTTCACCGCCGCGATGGCGGCGCTCTTCGCCTTCCAGCAGCACGACCTCAAGCGGCTGATGGCCTACTCGACGGTGAGCCAGCTGGGGTTGATCACCGCGGCCATCGGCGTGGGCACCGAGAAGGCCCTGACCGCCGCGGTCATCCACACGATCGCGCACGCGTTGTTCAAGTCCGGGCTCTTCATGATGGTCGGCGTCATCGACCACTCGGCCGGGACCCGGGACATCCGACGCCTCCCAGAGCTGCGGCGGATCATGCCGTGGAGCTTCGCCACCGTCATCCTCGGCACGGCGGGAATGGCCGGGATCCCGCCGCTGCTGGGCTTCGTGAGCAAGGAAATGATCCTCGGCTCGATGCTGGAGGCCCCGGGCCCCGCCTGGGCGGGGATGCTCGCCCTGGCTGCGGCCGGGGCCGGATCGGTCCTGACCTTCGCCTACAGCGCCAAGATCGTGCTCGGGGCCTTCGTCGACGGAAAGCGGGAGCTCAAGGACTGCCACGGTCCCAGCGCCCGGCTCTTCCTCCCCGCCGCGGCGCCGATCTGGGTCGGGTTGCCGCTCGGACTCACCGTGGGTGTCTTCAACACTCCGGTCGAGCGTGCCGTCCAGGCGATGGGCAGCTCGGCGGCGTACCCGCTGAAGCTGTGGCACGGACTGGCTCCGGAGCTCCTCGTGACGGCTGCCGCGATCGCGGCCGGCGCGGCCCTGATGACACGCCGCCGCGCCCTCTACCGCCTGGTCGAGAACGACTTCCTCCCCGGCACCGGCGCAGACGCGCTCGAACGCATCTTCCATGAGGCGAGACGTCTGGGCCGCACGATCAGCAAGTCGGTCGCCGCCGACCACCCCCGGCGGCACGTGGTGCCGCCGCTCATCGTGCTGACCCTCCTCCTCGGGGTCGGTAGTCTCGCGGTCCTCACGGCTGGCGACGACGTACCCGCGACCCAACCCGACCTCTGGCGTCCTGTCGACGTCGGACTGCTCGTCCTCATCGCGCTCGGGGTCGTCGGTACCTGCCGTGCCGACTCCCGTATCGCCGCGACGGTGTCGCTCGGCGCCACGGGGATAGCGGTGACCGTGCAGCTGTTCGCGCTCGGCGCGCCCGACGTCGGCCTGACGCAGCTGATGGTCGAGGTGCTGACCGTCCTGGTCATCATGATGGTGCTGCGCCGGCTCCCCGGCCGCTTCGGTCACTCCCATCTCCGTCGCCCCGGCGGACCCCTCGTCCTGGCCGGCGGTCTCGGGATCGGCGCCGGGGTGGCCACCTGGCTCCTGACCGGGCGTCGCGAGAAGTCCGTGCCCGCCGACTACTACCTCGCCGAGGGGACGAAGGTCACCGGCGGCGACAACCTGGTCAACGTCATCCTGGTCGAGTTCCGTGCCCTGGACACCTTGGGCGAGCTGGCCGTCCTCGGTCTGGCCGGGGTCGCCATCGTTGCCGTCCTCGCCACCGTCCCCTCGCGGACGCTCGACCCACCCCGCCGGACCCACCGCCCGTCACTACGACCCGTCCAAGCACTGCGGGATCCCCAGGCCCGAGCCGCACTGACGGACCCGCAGAGCAACCTGCGTGCGTTGCAGCTGTTGCTCCGGGTGGTCGTACCCGTCCTGCTCGTGCTCTCCGCGGTCATCTTCTGGCGCGGTCACAACGCCCCGGGTGGCGGCTTCATCGCGGCCCTCGTCGCCTCGGCGGCGGTGGCCCTGGTCTACCTGTCCCGCCCCGACGACCGGGCTGTCGGTCCACCGCGGGTGCACATCGCGCTGATCGGTGGTGGCGTGCTCACCGCACTGGCCACCGGCCTGATCGGGTACGCCGACTCCTCCTTCCTGCAGCCGTTGTACGGCACGGTCGCCGGCACGAAGCTCAGCACGTCGCTGCTCTTCGACGTCGGTGTCTACGCCGCCGTCCTCGGTGTGGTGATGGTGGCCTTCGACCGGCTCGGAGCCGCACCAGAACACGATCCCGATGCGGAGTCTGCGGCCGAAGCACCTCTCGGCCGGACCAAGGAGGGGATCGTGTGACCGTTCTGCCGATCTCCATCGGCATCCTGGTCGCCGGTGGCGTCTACCTGCTCTGTCAGCCGGGAATGGTACGCATCGTCTTCGGCATCACCCTGCTCTCGCACGGGGCCAACCTCGTCCTGCTCGCCTCCGGGGTCTCCGCCTGGCGGGGTGAGCCCCTCACCGGGACGGGCGACCCGGCCGACGCCGCCGACCCCTTGCCGATGGCCTTCGTCCTCACCGCCATCGTCATCACCCTCGCGGTGACCATCTTCATGCTCGCGCTCGCCATGATCGGCCACGACGACGACACCCTGCACATGCCCGACACCGGAGAGGACCACCGCGCATGACCGGTTCCCTCCTCCCGCTGCTGGTCGTGGTGCCGCTGCTGGGCGCCGCTCTCGGCGCGCTCGTTCCCGGAGGCATCGCCCGGGCGATGGTTGTGCTCAGCCCGGTGCTGACCACCGCGGGCGGTGTCGCCCTGCTCGTCACTCACAGGGACACACCCGTACTCGCCCACGAGGTCGGTGGGTTCATCCCGGGGATCGCCATCCCTCTGGTCTCCGACACGTTCACCGCCGTGATGCTCACCGTCACTGGCCTCACCACCACCGCCTGCATCGTCTTCGCGCTGATCACCGGGGAGGCCCGGCTCCGCTACTTCCCCACCCTGGTGATGATGCTGTCCGCCGGGGTCAACGGCGCGCTCATGACCGGCGACCTGTTCAACCTGTTCGTCTTCATCGAGGTGATGCTGCTCCCGTCGTACGCGTTGATCGCGATGACCGGCACCTGGCGGCGACTCGGTGTCGGCCGGCTCTTCGTGGTCATCAACCTGGTGACGTCGACGATCCTGCTGGTCGGCATCGGTCTGGTCTACGGCGTGGCCGGCTCGGTGAACATGGCGGTCCTCACCGACATGGACGCCGACGATCCACGCTTCCGGCTGGCGGTGGGAGTGCTACTGCTGGCGCTGACCGTCAAGGCGGGCGTCGTCCCCATGCACGGCTGGCTTCCCCGGGCCTACCCCGCCACGTCGGCCACCGTGATGGCGCTCTTCTCCGCGCTGCACACCAAGGTGGCGATCTACGCGGTATTCCGGATCCACCAGACCGTGCTCGATGGTGCCGCGGAGTGGATGACATTGCTCCTGGTTCTCTTCACCCTCACCATGCTGGTCGGTGCCTACGGCTCACTCGGGGAACGGATGATCCGGCGGAGCCTGGCCTGGCAGATGATCGCCGGCGTGGGCTACATCCTCGTCGGGGTCGGCATCGGCACCGAGCTCGGGCTCGCCGCCGGGCTGTTCTACATGGTCCATCACATCCTGGTCATGGGGTCGTTGCTCCTCAGCTCCGGTGCCATCGAGCACGCCTACCGGACCAACCAGTTCGTCGGCCTGGCCGGGCTCATGCGCCGCGAGCCGGTGCTCGCCGTGATCATGGCGCTCGGGATGATGTCCCTGATCGGGTTCCCGCCCTCCTCCGGCTTCTTCGGCAAGGTGAGCCTCGCGCGTGCGGCCGCCGACCTCGACGGCTTCCAGCTCTGGCTGGTGTTCGGCGCCCTCACAGTCGCCAGCATCGGCACGCTGCTGGCGATGTCACGGCTGTGGGCCGACGTCTTCTGGGGACCCCCCATGGAGGAGATGCCGTCACGGGGCAGGGGGCGCACGGAGCCGCCCGTCGTACCCGAGGACACCCGGATGCGCCTCCGGACCCTGGTGCCGGCAGGTGCCCTGCTCCTGGTGTCCCTGGCGATCTTCGTCGTGCCGGGGCCGTTGGGGGAGTGGTGCCTGCAGGCCGCTGACGGTCTGCTCGACGTCACCGCCTACGTCGAGTCGGTGACCACGTCATGACGCTGCTGCGACTCGTCTTCGGCTATGCGCCCTGGCTGGCGTGGCAGCTCACGGTTTCCGTGACGCGTCTGGCCGCCGACGTGTGTACGCCCGGCTCCACTCAGCGGCCCAGGATCGTCAAGCTGTCCCTGAGGGACCTCACGGATCTGGAGGTGAGCGTGTTGACCAGCTCGATCACGATCACTCCCGGCACGCTCGTGCTCGGGGTCTCTCCGCAGGAAGGTCCCGAGCCGCGCGCGGCGATGGTGCAGTCGCTCTTCGGGGAGGACAAGGAGTCGGTCCACGCTGACCTCGAAGGCATGCGAGCCAAGGTGCTGACCGCCACCCGTGGCGGAGGCCACCGATGACCGCGCTGGTCGTTGCCGCCATCGTGGTGGTCATCGTCTCCTCGGTCCTCGGGTCCGTACAGATCGCGCGGGGGCCAGACGACGCCACCCGTGCCGTGATCGGTGACCTCCTCTTCTTCTGTGCGATCGCGGTGTACGTCCTCTTCGGCGTGTTGAGCTCCAGCGCGGTCCTGTACGACGTGGTGCTCCTCGCGACCCTGTGCGGGATCCTCGCCACCGCCGCCCTCGCCCGCATGCTCACTCGGGGGGACCGATGAGCTGGGCCGACACGGGCGCCATCGTCGCCGGGCTGCTGATGCTGCTCGGGTCGCTGTTCTTCGCCGTCACGGGGATCGGCGTGTTGCGCTGCCGCGACGCCATCAGCCGGGTCAACAACCTCAGCCCCGCCACAGCGGCTGGCCTCCCGCTGATCATCATCGGTGCAGCGGTGCATGATCTCGCAGCGGGGGACCTCACCCTCCTCGACGGGGTCGAGGCAACCCTGGCCGTCTGGGCCGCGCTGGTGGTGTCGTCGGTCGCGAGCAACATGTTGGGGCGCGCGGCGTACCGCAGCCAGCGGCAGCTCGACCCCCGCACCGTGAGCAACGCCCTCGAGCCGTTCGAGGAGCTCGAACAGCCCGACCACGACCACACGTAGCGCGTCCGTACTCGTACGTCTCAGGCTCGTCTGACCTGGGCGGGTGTACTCCAAGTCCGCGCACAGGTGCTGAGCCGACCCGACGCCGGCCAGCCGGCTCCGACGAGCTCAGACCATGAGCGTGCCCTCGGCGGCGGTACGGGCCGCGTAGGCGGCGCCAAGCCGTCTCGCGCACGGACCCGGGCGGCCGGCTCCGATGGTGCGCCCGTCGACGGTCAGCACCGGCGTCACACCACCCATCGTGCCCGTGACGAACACTTCATCGGCGGTATAGACCTGGGTCAGGGAGAAGTGGTCGATCTCGACGGGAACAGCAAACGCACCGCAGATCTCGAGGATCGTCTCGCGGGTGATGCCTTCCGGGCAGGACCGGGTGGTGGAGGTGCGGACGACGTCGTCCTTCACGTGGAAGACATGCGTGGCGTTGGTCTCCGCAACGAACCCGCTGTCGTCCAGCATCAGCGCGTCGTCGGCCCCGGAGGCGTTGGCCTCGATCTTGGCGAGGATCGACGTGAGCAGGTTGTTGTGGTGGATCTTCGGGTCGAGCGAATCCGGACGGTGGCGGCGCACCGAGGAGGTGACGAGCGAGATCCCGCCGTCGGGGTATACCGGCGACTTGAACTCCGCGAGCACGATGAGTGTCGCCCCGGACCGGTTGAGTCGCGGGTCCATGCCGCTGGTGACCTTCACACCGCGGGTGAGTGTGAGCCGGATGTGCACGTCGTCTGTCATCGAGTTGGCGGCCAGGACAGCGCGAAGCCGTGCGGTGATCTCCTCGTCGGATGGGATCGATGCGAAGGCCAGCGCCTGCGCCGAGCGCCGTAGTCGCGCCAGGTGCTGAGGAAGTTTGAAGATCCGGCCGCGGTGCAGCCGCAGCCCCTCCCACACCGCG
>JAQSWV010000025.1 GCA_029266455.1 Nocardioidaceae bacterium | reverse complement strand
ACATCGGCGACAACTCCGGCTCGTCCACCCAGCTGAAGGGACAGTCCGGGGGCTACCCCGGAACCAACGTCAGCACCGACTGCCTCAAGGGCAAGATCAGCTGGGACGACTTCTACGTCCTGCCCAAGGGCTGGCAGAAGTGACCCTGACACCCGACCCCACCGTGTGAACCAGCCGGCTGAACCCAGCAACCAGGCCGGGGCCGGCACGGGATCACTGCCCAGGCCCCCGAGCAGGGAGAAGGCCAGCGGCTGCTCCGGAAACAAACGACGAGGACCGGGCCTACGCCACCTCCGCACGTTGGTCGCCGAGTGGCACCTGCGAGCCCGGTCATTCGCCTGCGGGGCTAACGCGGCCCCGGTCATCGATGGGGGGGATCGGTGACCGGGGACGCACGAGAATCGTCGCAGGCATCGCCAGAAAATGTGCTTGAACGGTCGAACCGGGACCAAATAACCCATAGCCTGCGCGGGTGCTGGTCGACCTGGACCCGTCAACGCATTTCTTCCCCGGATGCGGATAGCCGGACCGGATCACCAATCAGGCATCGAGAACTACCAGTGCTTAACCTTCCAGCGTCCCATCGCTTCTCAGCCTGATGTAGAACTTTTCTTTCTGTCGTCATCTGCACGGACTGCGGCTTCTCGGCTGGTCGGCCCCCCTTGCTCCGAACGAGTGCTTGTGCCCCCTATGGGGTGCGACGGTCGCCCTACCTGCTGCAGGTGCCGTCGTCGGCGTTCCAAGGGCTCGCGACGGCTCCTGGGCCCCACTGCTCCGGGAGGACCTCCGCCGTGCTTGACCTCGCCCCAGACATCATCCGCCAGCGACTTGTCGTCGAGGGGTTGAGTCGAGAGTCGATCGACGCCTGCTCGATCCGCGACTATCTGTCGAAGCTGTCGGAGACCATCGACATGGTCACCCTCATCGAGCCGGTCACGCACCAGTCACCCCTGTACGGATGGGCGGGCTGGATCCACTGGGAGACGTCCGGTGCCCACTTCTACGCCTGGGACACACCGAGGCTCTTCTTCAGCGTCGACATCTATGCCTGCAAGAGCTTTCGTACGGACGACGTCGTGGCTTTCACCCGTGAGTTCTTCGGTGCCGACGATGTCGTCTGGAAGGACTTCTGATGGCGACGCCGTTGCGGCTGGTGTTCAACCCGACAGGTGACCTGCTGGCAGCGTCGAGGCGCTGTGAGGCAGACATCTTCCTGCGGTGGTACGGCAACACGAGCCAGCAGCTGGCGGAGGAGTACGACCGCTACGAGGCCAGCTCGGTGTTCGTCGCGCTGGCCGACGAGCGCGACGACGTGCTCGGCATCGTGCGGTTCGTTGTCCCCGGAGTGGCCGGCCTGAAGACCCTGAACGACGTGGGTCTGCCGCCGTGGAATGCGGTCCCGGTCCGCAGCGCCGCCGCGGCACGCATCGATCCGGCCACGACCTGGGACTGCGCCACGATGGGGCTGCGCCCGGATCGGTCGCGATCAGCCGCCAGGCTGAGCCTGGCGCTGTACCACGGCCTGCTGCTCGCGCTGCGGGTCAACCAGGTGCACACGGTGGTCGCCGTCCTTGACGAGCGTGCCCGCCGGCTGCTGTCCTCGATCGGCCTGGTCCTGCACCCCATCCCGGGCACGACTGCGGCCCCGTATCTCGGCTCGGCGGCGAGCACTCCGGTCTATGCTCACCTGGCCGCGGGGCTCGACCAGCAGCGGCGCCTCGCACCGGAGGCCCATCGCCTCGTCACGTTGGGGATCGGGCTCGACGGCATCAGTGTGCCCGCGCCGGACGCCTTCCGGCTGACGCCGGCGGGCGCCCCTGCCCGCGCCCCCGCCAGGCAGGTGGTGTCAACCCCGGTCGGACACTTCGGGTAGCTCAGCCGGGTCACTGCTGAGGGCCCGGGACCAGTCCCGCACCCAACCCGCGACGTCAACGGCAGGCATGGGCGCGGACAGGTGGTAGCCCTGGAGCACGTCGATGTCCATCGCCACCAGGGCGGCAGCGGTCTCCGCGTCCTCCACACCCTCGGCCACCAGGCGCAGTCCCATGCCGTGGGCCAGCTGGCGGGTGGTGTCGACGATCATGCGGCTTCGGGCATCGGTGCACATCGTGGCGACGAAGGATCGATCGATCTTCAGCTCCTGCACCGGCAGGTCGCGGAGGTACGCCAGCGACGAGAACCCCGTCCCGTAGTCGTCGATCGAGATCTCGACCTCGTGGTCGCGGAGCTCGAGCAGCCGCTCACGGGCGCGTTCGGGGTCGGACATGAACGAGTCCTCGGTGACCTCCACGACCAGCCGCCGCGGGGGCAGATCGGCCCGCGCGAGCTCCTCATACAGGAGCGGAAGCAGGGTGCCCCCCATGAGCTCGGGAGGCGCGCAGTTCACCGCCACCCGGAAGTCGAAGCCGTCGTCCGCCCAGCGTCGGGCGTCGTCCACCACCTTGCGGACGACCCAGTGGGAGAGCTCGGGCATCAGCCCGTACCGGCGTGCGTCCGGAAGGAACGCGATCGGGGACAGCAGGCCGTCGGTGGGGTGCTGCCAACGGACCAGGCCTTCGACCGCGGTGACCTGCTGGGTGGCCGCGTCGATCTGGGGCTGGTACCACATGACCAGCTGACCGTCGCGGATGCCGCCACGCAGGTCGTCGGTGCGGCGCAGCCGGTCTCGTGAGAACCCGTCCTGGGTCAGGTCGTACAGCAGGGCGCCCACGCGGGCGGCCTTCGCCTCGTACATGGCGACATCGGCGCGACGCAGCAGGTCGGTCGCGCCGGTGTCGTCCGCCTGCTGGACCGTGATGCCGATGGACACCTCGATGGACACCTGCAGCCCGTCGACCTGGTGAGGCTGCCGCAGCAGGTCCCGGATCCTCTGCGCGCTCTCCACCAGGCTGACCGGGTCGCTCTCTCGCGCGATGATCCCGAACTCGTCGCCGCCGAGGCGAGCGACCGACATGTGACTGCCCATCGCCTCGGTGAGTCGACGGGCGATGAGGACCAGCAGTGCATCGCCCGTACCGTGGCCGACGCTGTCGTTGATGTCCTTGAACCCGTCCAGGTCCAGGAGCATGAAGCCGAGCGGCCGGTCGTCGCGCAGGGCGACATCGAGGTCGGACAGGATCGCACGGCGGTTGGGTAGACCGGTCAGCTCGTCGGTGCGGGACAGCCGCAGTGCCTCAGCCGCTCCCTGCGCGTCTCGCAGCGCCACGGCCATCCGGGCGCCGGCTGACAGCAGCGTCACGACGGCGACGGCGACCAGGACCCACCCGACACCGTCGCGGGGGCTGAGGATCAGCACTCCGAGCGCGATGGCACCTGCGATCAGCAGCGTACGAGCACGTCGCTCGAGGACAGCCCGATGCGGGGCTGCGCCAGGCCGCAGACAGGCCGCCGTCACGATGAGGCTGAAGCTGGCGCCCCACAGAACGTCCAGGCTGACGTTGGAGGTGTAGCTCGCGCTGCCCAGCGTCAGCACGAAGCTGCTGTCGGCCGCCGCCAGCAGCACGAAGCCGAGCACCATCGCCCCGGTACGCAGTGACGGCTCGCGCTGGTGGAGCAGCAGCTGGCCCAGGACCATCGTGGCCAGCGCCAGGTCGATGAGCGGGTAGAGCACCGCCAGCAACAGCGCCAGCCCGCCGCGGTCGAAGGACAGGGAGATGGGTGTCACCACGACGACAGCGGCCACGCAGGCGACGGCGCCACAGATGACCATGGTCTCGAGCCAGAGCGTCAGAGGGGGCAGCCGTCGGCGCCGGGGCACCTCGGTGAGCAGGAAGGCGGCGATCCCTCCGTACGACAGCAGGAACAGCACCTCGCCCGGGGACGGGAACGACACCGTCGAGACGGCCTCTGTCGCGTTCACCGTCGCCGAGCCGGCCGCCCACAGGGTCATGCCGCCGGCGAGCAGCAGCAGCGGAAGTCGGCGAGCGGCGTCAGTGACGGCCGTGCGGACGACCTTGGCGACGAGGAACAGGAAGAAGGCGGCGATGACCACCACCATCGCCATGGTCCGGCCCGCCTCGTCGAGCACCTTCGGCAGCGCGAAGACATAGATCGCCCAGAACGCGGCGAGGACAAGGAACGGGCTCGCCCACGAACGCCGGCCCGAAGTGAGCACGGCTGGCACGGCCGCGTCCTGCACGGGACCTCCTCCGTCCAGGTGTGGCACAGGTCAGATTCCGCACCAGCATCACCTGCGGCCGGACGCGTGTCGCCCGCACGGGCGGCCGCTCACATGAACGGCGGAAAGGTATGGCCGGATGGCCGAGGGTTCCGCGCATGCGGCCCCCAGCGGGTCACCGTGGCCACCGCTCACTAGCCTCGGAGAGGTGGCAGTGCATCTCCCCCTGAGTGACCTCACCGGGCTGCTGGACGCCTGGTACCCGCCGACGTGGGCCGACTCGTGGGACTCCGTCGGCCCGGTCTGTGGTGACCCGGCGGCGCCGGTCCGTCGGGTTCTGCTCGCGGTCGACCCGGTCCATGCTGTCGCGGACGAGGCGATCAGCTGGGATGCCGATCTGGTGGTGGTGCACCACCCGCTGCTGCTGCGTGCGGTGCACTCGGTGGCGGCCACCACTCCCAAGGGCCGAGTCGTGCACGGCCTGGTGCGCAACGGCATCGCGCTGCACGTCTGTCACACGAACGCCGACTCGCCACCACATGGCGTCAGCGCGGCGCTGGCCGCGGCCCTGGGTGTCGACGACGCGGTGCCCCTCGAGGCGCACCCGACCGATCCGATGGACAAGATCGTCGTCTTCGTCCCACACGATGACCTGGAGCGCGTCACCGACGCGCTCGCCGAGGCGGGTGCC
This sequence comes from Nocardioidaceae bacterium, assembly GCA_029266455.1. Taxonomy (GTDB): domain Bacteria; phylum Actinomycetota; class Actinomycetes; order Propionibacteriales; family Nocardioidaceae; genus JACCWP01. The sequence goes on along the minus strand of JAQSWV010000025.1, from coordinate 35,347 downwards.
GGTGCCATCGGTGACTACGAGCGGTGCAGGTTCGTCTCGACGGGCACTGGCTCGTTCAGACCGATGGCGGGGGCGCGTCCGGTGATCGGGCAGGTGGGAGACCTCGAGCAGGTCCCGGAGACCCGGCTCGAGATGGTGGCGCCGCGGGGGCGTCGAACGGCTGTGATCTCCGCACTGCGTGCGGCGCACCCGTACGAGGAGCCGGCGTATGACGTGCTGGAGATGGCGGCGCTACCGGGAGACCGGGGGAGCGGACGGATCGGACGGCTCGCCGAGCCGCTGTCGCTGCGGGACTTCGCCTCGCGGGTGGTCGCGACGTTGCCGTCCACGGGCGGCGCCGTGCGCGTCGCCGGCGACCCAGAGCGTCGGATCGAGACCGTGGCGGTGTGCGGCGGCGCCGGCGACTTCCTGCTCGACCGCGCCCGCGCCGGCGGCGCCGACGTGTACGTGACGTCCGACCTGCGCCACCACCCCGTCTCCGAGCTCCGCGAGCACGCCGGCACCGACCCGTCCACCCCGGCGCTCATGGACGTGCCGCACGCGGCGGCGGAGTGGATGTGGCTGCCACGGCTCGCCGCGCGGCTTCGCGCTGAGCCGGCCACGGCTACGGTGGAGGTCCGGGTGTCGACGACCAACACCGACCCCTGGACCTTCTCCCTGCCGATGATCGGCCCCGAAAGGAGCCTCCCCTGAGAGCCGAGCCCGCCGCCCAGGCCGTCCTCCTCGACGTCCAGGCCTACGACGCCAGGCTGGACCGGCTGGCGTACCGCCAGCAGACCCTGCCCGAGACCGCCCAGCTGGCCGAGATGGAGCAGGCGCGAGCCGAGCTCGCGTCGCGGGCGGTCGCGCAGCGCACGGAGGTCGACGACCTGGCGGACGAGATCAAGAAGGCCGAGAGCGACGTCGCTCTGGTACGCAGTCGTCGGGCTCGGGACCAGCAGCGGCTGGACAGCGGCGCCGTGGGGTCGGCCAAGGACCTGGAGGCGCTGCAGCGGGAGGTCGTCAGCCTCGACCGACGGATCGCCACCCTCGAGGATGCGGAGCTGGAGGTCATGGAGCGACTCGAGGTCGCCCAGGCCGAGCAGCAGCAGCTGGACAAGGAGCTGGACCGCATCGACGCCGAGATGGCGACCGTGGGAGAGAGCCTCGACCAGCAGCTCGGGGCGATTGCGACCGAGGTTGCCGTGGTCGGTACGGAACGGCAGCAGGCGGCGGATCTGCTGCCTGGTGACCTGCTGGCCCTGTATGAGCGGGTGCGTGCCCAGCACGGCGGGGTGGGCGCCGGCGCACTTCGGCAGCGCCGGTGCGAGGCGTGCCGGCTGGAGCTGAATGCCGCCGATCTCCGCGAGCTGGCCGGGCTGCCGGCCGACGAGGTGATGCGCTGTCCCGAGTGCAACCGGCTGCTCGTGCGTACGGCCGAGTCGGGGCTGTGACCGCGGCCGGTTCCCCGAGCCGGGTGATCATCGAGGCCGACGGGGGCTCCCGTGGCAACCCGGGTCCGGCGGCCTACGGCGCGTTGGTGCGCGACGCCGACAGCGGCAAGGTCATCGTCGAGCGCGCCGGGCGGCTGGGGATCGCATCGAACAACGTGGCCGAGTACCACTCGTTGATCGCCGGTCTCGAGCTGGTGGCCGAGTACGCGCCCGGTGCGTCGGTAGAGGTCAGGATGGACTCCAAGCTGGTCATCGAGCAGATGGCCGGCCGGTGGAAGGTCAAGCACCCCGACATGCGGCCGCTCGCGCTGCGCGCACGGCCCCTGGCGCCGGCCGACACCACCTGGACGTGGGTGCCGCGCGAGCAGAACGCGGCCGCCGACGCGCTCGTCAACGCCGTGCTCGACGGGCAGCGCCCTGAGGGCATCACCTTCCCCGGAACGATCCTCGACCACCCGCCCGACGCGACGCTGGCGGCGCCGACGGAGCCGGCCACCGACCTCGCCGCCGGCCGCCCAGCGGCAGAGCCGGTGGACACCGCGCCCCAGCCGGCTCCGCACGATCCGCTGATCGGGTGGCGTACGCCTGACCAGGGTGTCCCGACAACCCTGGTTCTGCTGCGCCATGGCGTGACACCCAGTACGGAGGCCCAGCTGTTCTCCGGCACCGGCGGCAGCGACCCCGGCCTCACCCCGGCCGGTCAGGAACAGGCCGCGCGGGCCGCGGCGTGGCTCGACCGCCGGCGAGACGTCACAGCGGTCGTGACCTCCCCGTTGCGGCGTGCGCGCGAGACCGCCACGGTGGCGGCGGACCGGCTCGGCCTCGAGATGGCGGTCGACGACGGCCTCACCGAGCTCGCGTTCGGCGCGTGGGACGGTCTCACCCTGGCCCAGGTACGTGCGGGCTGGCCCGAGGACCTGCTGCACTGGTTCGCCGACGAGCAGAAGTCGCCACCCGGCGGCGAGTCGCTGGCTGCTTTGGCGGCGCGGGTCGGATCCGCTCTGGAGCGGCTGCTGGCAACGCACGCGGGCGAGACGGTGCTGATCGTCAGCCATGTGACCCCGATCAAGGCCGTCGTACGCCGGGCCCTCGATGCACCCGCCCACGTGGTGCACCGGATGAACGTCGCACCGGGCTCCCTCACGGTGGTGCAGTGGTGGCCTGATGGTGTGACGGCGCTGCGTACCTTCTCGCACGTGCCCGACTGACCGGCGCTCCGCGTCAGAGCTCGGTGACCACGACGTCGACGTCGTTGGCGGTGCGCCGCTCCAGTCGCCAGCCGAGCTCGCCGAGGCGGCCCACCAGGCCGTCGAGGCTTCGCGGCGTGTCACCGCTTCGCAGCAGGCTGCGCAACAGCCGGCCCTTGGTCGCCTTGTTCAGGTGACTGACCGTCGTGCGGTGACCGCCGAGGTCCTGCTGCACACGCACCCGAAGCGTCCGATGCGCCAGCGTGCCCACGGGCCGCCAGAACGCGGCGTACGTCGTCGAGCGCAGGTCGAGCACCGGGCCGCGACCGGCCAGTGTCGGCAGCACCGTGCCGAGCGCCTCCCGCCACACGGCGGCCACGGGCCCGACCCCGGGAAGACGCACCTGCCCGCCGAGCCGATAGGCCGGCACCGGGTCGCCGGGGCGTACCACTCCGAACAGCCCGCTGGAGATCAGGATCCACGCAGCGGCCCGACGGCGGGCGCCGGCGTCCAGCGATGAGAGGTCGAGGGCGGCGAAGAGCACGCCCGAGTAGACCTTGTCGGCCCGCGAGGTGGGAGCGGTGTCCAGGGCGGCGTCGCGATCCACCTCCGAGGAGAGCCCGGCGCTCAACCCGAGCGTCTCGCGGGCCGCCTCCGGGTCGGAGCGGCAGTGCCGTGTCAGCGCCGTCAGAACCGTCTGCCTGGTTGCGGTGAGCTCGGGCACGGACAGCCGGTGGAGGTCCAGGGGCCGCCCTCTCGACGGGGCCGACTTCGTCTCCGACGGTGGCAGCAGGACCAGCACCGGGCGAGACTACGTGCCGGTGCTCGCAGCCGGTGCGGAGGTCCTGGGCAACGGCGGGCGTGGCCAGCCGCCGTGCGTACGTGCCGTCCCCTGCGCCGGCACCGCTATCCTGTCGGGGCGGACGAGCCGGCCGGGCGGCCGCGGCGGGCCATCGTGCTCGTCGAGGAAGGTCCGGACTCCACAGGGCGAGGTGGTGGGCAACACCCACCCAGGGCGACCTGCGGGACAGTGCCACAGAAAACAGACCGCCAGCGGCCGCACGGGCTCTCGGGTGCGTGCGGTGCGGGTAAGGGTGAAACGGTGGTGTAAGAGACCACCAGCATCCCGGGTGACCGGGGTGGCTCGGTAAACCCCACCTGGTGCAAGGCCAAGAGGGCGGGTCGCTACGGCGATCGGCCTGCGCGGACGATCGAGGGCTGCCCGCCCGAGTCCGCGGGTAGGCCGCACGAGGGCACCGGCAACGGTGCTCCGAGATGGATGGCCGCACAGGCCGTCGTTGCTCCGGTGGCGACGGCCGGACAGAATCCGGCCTACAGGCCGGCTCGTCCGCCACAACCCGCGCGCTGACCCGCTCACGGCGGTCTGCGCTCGACAGCGCCGATGTGACTCCGGCCCACGGCGAGGCTTGTATGAGCGCGAGCGCCGAGCTTATCCTGTGGGGTTGCGGGGTGCCCCCGACGGATAGGGTTCGTTATGCCAGACCCCAATGATCTTTGCCGGAGCCTCGAGGCGGACGAGGTCGAGGCCCTCGGACCGATGCCGGCTGGCGACGGCGTGAGCCCCACCACCGACCGCGGCGGCCGTACCTCCGGCCATACGGCCGAGATCCACTTCCCAGGGGTTCTCCATCAGGAACCGGTCGCCGCAGACGATGACCCGTTCCCGCCACCCCGCAGCCTGACCACGGAGGACTGACGTGGCTGTCTTCGTGCGAAACGACGGGAACGAGCGCATCTACTTCGCCCTCGGGTATCACTATCCGAACTGCGACGGTGAGAACTGGGCGAAGACGGGTTGGTGGCAGATCCCGCCAGGCGGCACCGTCACGGTGCGCGGTGGCGCCTCCAACGGAGCCAAGTACTTCTGGTACGCCGAGACCGACACCGGTGCTCAGTGGGCCGGTGACATCACGACGTGGCTGCCCAACGACGTGTTCGACTGGTGTTGGCGGACCTCGAGCAGCAACTCCTCGCTACGGGGGATGCGACGGCTTGACGTGCCGTTGACGAGCGTGAACCAGACCCTGGTGCTCACCTGAGCATGCTCGGCGCCGGCTTGAGGATGTCGGTGACCCCGTTGACGGTCACGTCGTCGATGTAGCCGCCGATCGGCCCGTTGGAGGCAGGCGCCACGGATCACCGTGTCCCACGCGGCTCATGTTGAGCCGCTCAGTAGCGTTGGAGCATGGATCCGGTCGCCCGTTTTCATCAGGCGCGCCAGCTGCTCGAGGACAGTCAGCCGCGCGAAGCCCTGGATCTGCTGGAGCCCGCGCTGCGCGAGGAGCCGCGCAGCGTCAGCCTGCGCACGCTGCTGGCATGGGCGTACTTCATGACGGCGCAGCTGCAGCACGCGGAGGCGGAGTTGCGGGTCCTCGTCGAGGATGCGCCGACGGACGTCTGGGCCCGGTTCGCTCTGGGTCGAACACTGGAGCGGCAGAGCAGACTGTCCGAGGCGCTACCGCACCTGCGGATGGCTGCCGTCATGTCGGGTGACCCTGAGCATGATGTCGCCGTCCTGCGGGTGGAGCGGCTCCTGCTGACCTGAGGAGGATCGGCTGGGCGCGTCGTGCGACGGTCAGGGCAGGGTGAGGATCTCCGCTCCCGAGTCGGTGACCAGGAGCGTGTGCTCGAACTGCGCTGTCCGCGACTTGTCCTTGGTCGTGACCGTCCAGCCGTCGTCCCAGATGTCCCACTCGTACGTCCCCAGCGTGAGCATCGGCTCGATGGTGAAGGTCATGCCCGGCACCATCACGTCGTCGAAGCGCGGCTCGTCGTAGTGCGGAATGACCAGCCCGGAGTGGAACTCGGTGCCCACCCCGTGCCCGGTGAAGTCGCGTACGACGCCGTACCCGAACCGCTTCGCGTACGACTCGATGACTCGGCCCACGACATTGACCTGGCGGCCCGGACGCACGGCCCTGATCCCGCGCATCATCGCCTCGTGCGTCCGTTCGACCAGCAGGCGTGACTCGTCAGCCACATCCCCGACGAGGTACGTACGGTTGGTGTCGCCGTGGGCGCCGACGCCGTCGACGGTGAGGTACGCCGTGATGTCGACGTTGACGATGTCGCCGTCCTCGAGTCGGCGGGCGTCGGGGATGCCGTGGCAGATGACCTCGTTGACGCTGGTGCACACCGACTTGGGGAAGCCCTTGTAACCGAGCGTCGACGGGTAGGCGCCGTGGTCGAGCAGGAACTCGTGACCCACGCGGTCGAGCTCGTCGCCGCTCACCCCGGGGCGGACCGCGTCGTTGACCGCGTCCAGCGCCTGCGCCGCGATGCGGCTGGCCACGCGCATCACCTCGATGACCTCGGCGGGCATGACGTGCGGTCCGCTGTACGGCCGCGGGGCCGGCCGGTCGACGTACTCGGGCCGCGCGATCGAGGCGGGCACCGGACGGCGCGGCGAGATCGTGGCGGGGGACAGGCTCACGGCGGTCGGACTCACGCCGCCAAGTGTAGGAGCCGCGGGTTCTCCTCCCTCTCCTCCCAGCCCTCGATGTGGTGGGGGCGCGCAGGACCTGCTGGCTGAGGGACGGCTTCTCGTCAGTTCGTCAACAGGTGGAGAGGCGGCCAGGATGGGGTCATGGCCGATCGCTGGTACTTCTGCCTCAAGCACCACGCCGTCGAGGGCGCCGAGGGGTGCCCCGGACGCGACCGCCTCGGGCCGTATGCGTCCGAGGAGGAGGCGGCCCGCGCCCTGGAGAAGGTCCAGGAGCGTAACGAGGAGTGGGACAACGATCCGAGATGGAACGACTAGCTCGGCAGCTGCGCCGCGCTGTCAGCCTGGTGCCGTCTCTCACCGAGGCAGTGGCCGAGACCCTCCCGGGTCTGCTGGTGGGCGCCACCGACTGGTGCACCCATCCGGCCGGTCTCGAGGTCGTTCGGGTCGGTGGCACCAAGAACCCCGACGTGGCGCGGATCGTGGCCCTCGCGCCCGAGCTGGTCATCGCCAACGCCGAGGAGAACCGCGCGGCCGACCTCGAGGCACTGCGCGCCGCGGGCTGCGACGTCTGGGTCACCGACCCGGAGACGGTGCCGGATGCACTGGCACAGCTGCGTACGCTGCTCGGCGCACTCGGCGCTGACAGGGTCGACTGGCTCGATGCTGCCGAGCGCGCGTGGGCAACCCCATGGCGAGGCAGCAGGCTGCGCGCGGTCGTCCCCATCTGGCGGCGTCCGTGGATGGCGCTGGGCAGGGACACCTTCGCCGGCGATGTGCTCGGCCGGCTCGGTGTCGACAACGCGCTGGCCGACTCCCCGGATCGTTACCCCCGGATCGATCTGGCGGCGCTGCCGGAGCACGAGCTGGTCGTGCTCCCTGACGAGCCGTACGCCTTCGCCGCCGACGACGGACCGGAGGCGTTCGCTCCGACGCCGTGCGCGCTGGTGTCGGGCCGGCATCTCACGTGGTACGGCCCCTCGCTGGCCGAGGCGCGCACCGTACTCGCCGGACAGCTGGCCACCGCGACCCGACGGGCTTGAGTGGCCTGCACGGCGGGGACGCCATGGGCGGACGACCCGCTCAGCTGAACGTGTGCTCGTCGCCGGGGAAGGTGCCGTCGGCGACCTCGGCGGCGAACGTACGCGCTGCGGTGAGCAGTGCGCCGTGCAGATCTGCATAGGTCTTGACGAAGCGCGGCAGCCGGCCCGTCCGCAGCCCGGCCATGTCCTGCCACACCAGCACCTGCGCGTCGCAGCCCGGACCCGCTCCGATGCCGATGGTCGGGACGGTCAGCTTCTGGGTGACATCGCGGGCCACGTCTCCCGGCACCATCTCCATCACCACGGCGAACGCGCCCGCCTCCTGCAGCGTCGCCGCCTCGTCCAGCAGCTGGGCGGCCGCGTCGCCACGGCCTTGCACCCGGTAGCCGCCCAGACTGTGCTCGGCCTGAGGCGTGAAGCCGATGTGCGCCATGACGGGCACGCCTGCCTCGCTGAGCAGTCGCACCTGCGGTGCCATCGCTCGGCCGCCCTCGAGCTTCACGGCGTGCGCCCCCGACTCCTTCATGAAGCGCACCGCGGTGTCGAACGCCTGCTCGGGAGAGCGCTGGTACGAGCCGAAGGGCAGGTCTGCGACGACGAGCGCGCGTCGCGCGGAGCGGGCGACGGCGCGGGTCAGCGGGATCAGCTCGTCGACCGTGACGGGCAGCGAGGTCTCGTTCGCGTACACGTTGTTGCTCGCCGAGTCGCCTACGAGCAGGACCGGAATACCCGCCTCGTCGAATGTGGCGGCGGCGTACTGGTCGTAGGCGGTGAGCATCGCCCAGCGTTCGCCGCGCTGCTTCATCTCGAGCAGATGGTGCACCCGGATGCGGCGCGGACCGGTTGGTGAGGGGCTGGAGGGGGCACCACCGTCCACCGGCGGCGCGTCGGGATTGCTGTCACTCATGGGTGGTTCTCCGCTCTCGAGGCTCCGACGCTGGAGTCCCCGGACGCATCCAGCCTGACACGGTGCGTCGCCGGCGGGCGACGTAGAACGGTGTCGCCTCCGTCACCACGAGCCGCGGATGGCGCAACCACGAGCCGCGGATCGCGCAACCACGAGCCGCGGATCGCGCAACCACGAGCCGCGGATCGCGGGACCGGGGGGTCAGGGGAGGTGTTCGCGCCAGGCGCTGGTGATGGGCACCCGGCGGTCGCGGCCGAAGTTGCGGATGCTGATCTTCGGGCCGGGCGGGTACTGGCGACGCTTCCACTCGGCCCGGTCGACCAGGCGGATGACGTGCTCGACCAGGTCACGGTCGAAGCCCATGTCCACCAGATCCAGCGAGCTGGCGTCACGCTCGACGTAGTCGTCGAGGATGTCGTCCAGCAGGGCGTAGTCGGGGAGGGAGTCGGTGTCCAGCTGGTTCGGGCGCAGCTCGGCGCTCGGTGGCTTGCTGATGGTGTTCTCGGGGATCGGCGGTTGCTCTCCCTGGGCGGCCGCCCGGTCGTTGCGCCAGCGCGCCAGCTCCCACACCATCGTCTTCGGCACGTCCTTGAGAGGTCCGTAGCCGCCGACCGCGTCGCCGTAGATGGTGGTGTAGCCCACCGAGAGCTCGGACTTGTTGCCACAGGCCAGCACCAGGTGCCCCTCGGCGTTGGACAGCGCCATCCAGATCACGGCGCGAAGCCGCGCCTGCAGGTTCTCGGCGGCCAGTCCGTCCAGGCCCGGCAGCGCCGTGTTGTACGCGTCCACGAGATCGGCGATCGGCACGGTGCGCAGGTTCAGTCCGGTGCGCCGGGCGTGCTCGGCGGCGTCGGAACGCGAGTGCTCGGTCGACCAGGCACTCGGGTTGGAGACTCCGTGCACGTTGGCGGGGCCGACGGCGTCACAGGCGAGCTGGGCGACGACGGTGGAGTCGATGCCCCCGGACATGCCGAGCAGCACCGAGGAGAAGCCGTTCTTGCGCACGTAGTCCCGAAGGCCCAGCACGATGGCCTGCCACACCTCGCCCATGTCGTCCGGACGTGCCTCTCTGGCCACCGGGGCGGCCGGGTAGGGCGCCACCGGCTCGACGCTGAGGCTGGTGCGGACCAGCTGCAGGCTGCCTGCCTGCTGCGGAAGCGGTGTGGCACTGGCAGCGCGAAGGTCGAGGTCGACGGTCAGGAGCTGCTCGACGAACGGCTCGCCGCGGGCCAGCAGGGTGCCGTCGCGGTCCACGACGATCGAGTCGCCGTCGAAGACGAGCTCGTCCTGCCCGCCCACCAGGTTCACCCACGCCAGCGGACACCCCGCCTCGGCCGCACGTCGTCGACACAGGTCCAGCCGGGTGTCGTCCTTGTCCCGCTCGTACGGTGACCCGTTGACCACCAGCAACAACCCGGCACCGGCGGCCGCGGCGGCCGCGGACGGCCCGTCGCGCCAGATGTCCTCGCAGACCGCCAGGGCCACGTCCACACCGGCGACCCGCACCAGGTTCAGCGTGCTTCCGGGCACGAAGTAGCGGATCTCGTCGCCCACCCCGTAGTTCCACAGGTGGTGCTTGGCCTGGCGGACCACCACCTCGCCGCGGTACAGCACCGCGACGGCGTCCTGCGGCGAGCCCTTCGGCACACCGGGGGAGTCGACCGCTCCCTCCACGCGGTCGAGGCATCCGAGCACGACGGGGAGTGACCCGAGGCCGTCGTCGGCCAGCCGTCGAGCCAGATCGGCCAGCGCCCTGGTGGACGCCTCGACGAACGACGCCCGCAGCGCCAGGTCCTCGATGGGGTAGCCCGTCAGCACCATCTCGGGCAGCGCGACCAGATGAGCATCCGCGCCGGCGGCACGCCGGACGTAGGCCGCCACCAGGTCGGCGTTGCCTCGCAGGTCGCCCACGACCGGGTTCACCTGGGCGAGCGCCAGACGCAGCTGCGGCACCGGGCCAGCGTAGAGGGCACGCCCGCCCGCTGGACGGGCAGCCGGTTGCCCGCGGCGGTCGCGACCCACCGCATGAGCCACACTGGGCCGCATGGGCAAGCAAGAGGACTTCGTGCTGCGCGCGCTCGAGGAGCACGAGGTGCGCTTCGTCCGGCTGTGGTTCACCGACGTACTCGGGTTCCTGAAGTCCGTGGCCGTCGCGCCTGCCGAGCTGGACAACGCGTTCGACGAGGGCATCGGCTTCGACGGCTCGGCCATCGAGGGATTCGCCCGGGTGTACGAGGCCGACATGCTGGCGAAGCCGGACGCGGGCACCTTCCAGGTGCTGCCCTGGCGCGGCGAAGGACCGGCCACCGCCCGGATGTTCTGCGACATCCAGCTGCCCGAGGGCGGCGTCAGCTATGCCGACCCGCGGCACGTGCTCAAGCGCTCGCTGGCGAAGGCGGGCGATCTGGGGTTCACCTTCTACACCCACCCCGAGATCGAGTTCTACCTGTTCAAGAACGAGGCAAAGGCGGGGCGCATCCCGGAGCCGGTCGACAACTCCGGCTACTTCGACCACACCGCGCAGGGCCTCGGCCAGGAGTTCCGTCGTGAGGCGATCACCATGCTCGAGGCGATGGGCATCTCGGTGGAGTTCAGCCACCACGAGAACGGCCCCGGTCAGCAGGAGATCGACCTGCGCTACGCCGACGCGTTGTCGACCGCCGACAACATCATGACCTTTCGGCTGGTGGTCCGGGAGGTGGCGCTCAGCCAGGGCATCTTCGCCTCCTTCATGCCCAAGCCGTTCACCGAGCATCCCGGCTCGGGCATGCACACCCATCTCTCGCTGTTCGAGGGCGACCGCAACGCGTTCTACGAGGCCGGCGCGGAGTACCACCTGTCCTCGGTCGGCCGGTCGTTCATCGCAGGGCTCCTCCGGCACTCGGCCGAGATCACGGCGGTGACGAACCAGTGGGTGAACAGCTACAAGCGGATCATCGGTGGCGGCGAGGCACCGTCGTACGTCTGCTGGGGCCACAACAACCGCTCCGCGCTGGTCCGCGTGCCGATGTACAAGCCGCACAAGGGCCAGTCCACCCGCGTCGAGGTCCGCTCGATCGACTCTGCCTGCAACCCCTACCTGGCGTACGCCCTGTTGCTGGCTGCCGGGCTCAAGGGGATCGAGGAGGGCTACGAGCTGCCCCGCGAGGCCGAGGACGACGTGTGGTCGCTGACCGACGGTGAGCGGCGCGCCCTGGGCATCGCGCCACTGCCGCACAACCTCGACCAGGCGATCAAGGCGATGGAGTCGAGCGAGCTCGTCGCCGAGACGCTGGGCGAGCACGTCTTCGACTTCTTCTTGCGCAACAAGCGCGCGGAGTGGCGCGACTACCGACGGCAGGTGTCGCAGTTCGAGCTCGACCGGCTGCTGTCGGTGCTGTGAGCCCCGCTGTGATGCGGCCTGGGATGAGGCCGCTGCGATGAGACCCGCGATGAGCCCTGCGATGGGGCCTGGGATGAGGCGACTGCGATGAGTGCAGGCGCCGACGACCCCTGCGTCCTCGTGGTCCAGCACGAGGACGACGACCCGCCCGCCCTGTTCGGTACGTGGTTGGACGAGGCCGGGACCACTCTCGACGTACGTCGCTGCCATGCCGGCGACTCGCTGCCCGACACGCTGGCCGGGTACGACGGCCTGCTGGTGATGGGCGGCGAGATGGGCGCGTACGACGACGCCGACCACCCGTGGCTCGTACCCACCAGGGCTCTGATCCGCCAGGCAGTGGACACCGGCACCTGCGTGCTCGGCATCTGCCTGGGCCATCAGCTGGCGGCGGTCGCGCTCGGCGGCACGGTCAGCCGCAACCCGGCGGGACAGCAGATCGGGGTGTTCGACCTGGGCTGGACACCGGCAGCGACGGACGACCGCCTGTTGGGGCGGCTGGCAGCGGCCGCGGCGGAGGGAACGCCGACCCCGGCCGTGCACTGGAACAACGACATCGTGAGCGTTCTGCCGACAGGCAGCACGGTCCTGGCCGAGACGCCGGGCGGCGTCGTCCAGGCGGTGCGCTTCGCCCCGCGCGCATGGGGACTGCAGGTGCACCCCGAGGTCGGACGCGACCTGGTGGCCACCTGGGCGCAGTCCGACCCGTCCGCCCCGGTTGCCCTCGACCAGATCGGCGCGGCGGAACCCCGGCTTCGGGTGGTCTGGCGGCAGGCGGCGCACGCCTTCGCCTCGGAGCTGGCGGCGAGCCGGACATCGGCGTGAGCCCGCCGCCGGCCACGATGGGACCCGGCCAGCTGGCCCGACTCGGCTTTCGCGACGTCGACCAGGCGGCGGAGGCGGTGGCCGCCCTCACCAGGGTCGGCGGAGACGTGGAGGGGCTCGTCGGCGCCCTGGCGGAGGCGGCCGATCCCGACGTCGGGCTCGCCGGAGCGGTCCGGATCGTCGAGGCGGCGGCGGACGGAGCCGCGCTGCTGCGTGCTGCCGCCGACGACGAGGGACTGCGCGTACGCCTGAGCGCGGTGTGCGGAGCCAGCCCCGCCCTGGCCGACTACCTGCGAGCCCATCCCGAGTACTGGGTCGACCTGCGGTCAGGGGCGTCCCTCGACCGGCCCGGAGCAGCCCTGCTCGACGCGGAGACGGCCCAGGGCCCCGCTGCGGCGGACGCACTGCGGGTGGCCTACCGACGCCGGCTGCTGGCCATCGCCGCCCGTGACCTCTCGAGGGCCAGCACGTACGAGACGGTCACCGCAGACCTGTCCGAGCTCGCCGACGCGACCCTCGCCGGGGCCTTGGAGGTGGCAGCGGCCCAGCTCCCCGAGGAGGCGGCCCGTTGCCGACTGGCAGTGATCGCCATGGGCAAGAGCGGCGCCTGCGAGCTGAACTACGTCAGCGACGTCGACGTGATCTTCGTGCACGAGGCGGCCGAGGGAACCGGTGACGACGCAGCCGCCAGAGCGGCCGCGCGGCTCGCGGCCCGCGTCATCAAGGTCTGCTCCGAGCACACCGGGGCGGGTTCCATCTGGCCGGTGGACGCCGCCCTGCGCCCGGAGGGCAGGTCCGGGCCGCTGAGCCGCACGCTGGCCGGGCACCGCGGCTACTACGACCGGTGGGCGAGGCCGTGGGAGTTCCAGGCCCTGCTGAAGGCGCGCCCGGCTGCCGGCGACCCGGCCCTCGGCGCCGCCTACCTCGACACGGTCTCGTCACTGGTCTGGCGGGCGGCCGAGCAGCCCGGGTTCGTCGCCGAGGTGCAGGCCATGCGGCGCAAGGTCGTGCACCACATCCCTGCCGGGCAGGCCGAAGCAGCACTCAAGCTCGGTCGCGGTGGACTCCGAGACGTCGAGTTCGCCGTTCAGCTGCTCCAGCTCGTGCACGGCCGTGGTGACGAGGACCTGCGCCGGCGCAGCACGCTGAGCGCCCTTCGCGCGCTGACCACCGGTGGCTACGTCGGTCGTGACGACGGTGCGGCGTTGGCCCGCGCGTACGAGTTCCTCCGCACGGTGGAGCACCTGCTCCAGCTGTGGTCGCTGCGCCGTACGCAGGTCCTGCCGGACGACGACGAGACCAGGCGACGGCTCGGGCGGGCGCTCGGCCACCTGTCCGACCCGATCGCCGGTTTCGAGGAGGAGTGGCGGCTGTGCACGCGAGAGGTGCGCCGGCTGCACGAGAAGCTCTTCTACCGTCCGCTGCTGGACGCGGTGGCGCGGCTGCCGCACGAGGGACTGCGGCTCAGTCCCAGCAACGCCCGCGCCCGCCTCACCGCGCTGGGGTACGCCGACCCCCGCAGCGCACTGGCTCACCTCGAGGCGCTGACCAGCGGGCTCACCCGGCGCGCCGCCATCCAACGCCAGCTGCTGCCGGCGATGCTCGGCTGGTTCGCCGACGGTCCCGATCCCGATGCGGCACTGCTTGCCTTCCGCAAGGTCTCGGACCGGCTCGGCTCCACGCACTGGTACCTGCGCCAGCTGCGGGACGAGGGGGCAGCGGCCCAGCAGCTGGCCCAGGTGCTGACCAGCAGCCGCTTCGCCGCCGATCTGCTGCTGGGGGCTCCCGAGTCGGTGATGATGCTGCGCGGCGGCTCCGAATTGGAGCCACGGGAGCGGGCGGTACTGCTCCGGGAGATGACCGCCGCGGCCCGCAGGCACTCCGACCCGGTCGCAGCCATCGCTGCCGTCCGCGCCATGCGGCGCCGCGAGCTGTGCCGGATCGCGGTGGCCGACGTGCTGGGGCTCATGGATGTCGAGACCGTCGGGGACGCGTTGACCGACGTGACGCTCGCGACGCTGAGTGGAGCGCTCGCGGTGGCGTCCAAGGCCGTGGCCGAAGAGCGGCAGCAGGACCCGGTCCGCATGGCGGTGGTCAGCATGGGGCGTCTGGGCGGACACGAGGTCGGCTACGCCAGCGATGCCGACGTGATGTTCGTGTACCTGCCGGTGCCCGGCGCCTCGGAGCAGAAGTCGGCGGAGGCAGCACACGCGGTGGCGCAGGAGATGCGTCGCATGCTGGCGCTGCCCGGCGACGCGCCGCCACTCGACGTCGACGCCGGGCTCCGGCCCGAGGGCAAGCAGGGCCCGCTCGTGCGCAGCCTGCCGTCGTATGCCGCCTACTACGAACGCTGGTCGCAGCCGTGGGAGTCGCAGGCGCTGCTGCGTGCCGAAGCAGTGGTCGGGGACGCCGAGCTCTGCCAGGCGTTCACCGCGATGATCGACCCGCTCCGCTGGCGCGCCGGCGGGCTGGACACGGCTGCCGAGACCGAGATCCGGCGCATCAAGGCTCGCGTCGACGCTGAGCGTCTGCCCCGGGGCGCCGACCCGTCCACGCACGTCAAGCTCGGCCCCGGCGGACTGGCCGACGTCGAGTGGACGGTGCAGCTGCTGCAGCTGCGGCACGCCGCCCGGGTGGAGGGCTTGCGCACCACCGCCACCCTTCCGGCGCTCCAGGCGGCCGTGGATGCGGAGCTGCTCAGCCGCCCGGACGCCGACGAGCTGTCGGCGGCCTGGCGCCTCGCACAGCGGCTGCGCAACGTGATGATGCTCGTACGGGGCAGGCCGGCCGACTCGCTGCCGCACAATCCCCGGAACCGTGCGGGGGTGGCATATCTGCTCGGCCGCGGGCCCGAGGGCTTCGAGGCGGTGGACGACGAGTGGCGTCGTACCGCCCGGCGGGCACGCGCGGTCGTCGACCGGGTGTTCTGGCAGTGAGAGGTGGGATCAGGAGGCGACGGACTGCGTCACCTCGTTGGCCCCCCGCTCGGACGGGGTGAGGCCGCCCCAGACGCCGTAGGGCTCCTTCACCCGCAGCGCGTGCTGCAGACACTGGTCGACCACCGGGCAGCGCTGGCAGTACAGCTTCGCGGCGTTCTCGCGGGCCCGGCGGCGGGGGCCGCGTTCGGACTCGGGAGAGAAGAACAGTGCGGGGTCGGCCTCGCGGCAGGCACCCTCGAACTGCCAGTCGTACACGTCCAGCAACGGCATCGGGAGCCGCGCGATGTTGGCCATGTGTCATCCCTGTCCTCGACGCTGCGAACCTGTCAGTAACCTACTCAGGACTTATTCACTGTGACAAGGCCCCGAGTGGACAATTTCTCCCACATCGGCGGCCGGGTGGCCGATTTCCACAGACGGGCTGAGACTGGAACCCATGCAGCGCCGGGACAAGGGCCGAGCTGACGACCCTGATCCTCAGGGGAGTGGTCGGTCGGCGGCCGGCGGCAACCCGCCCGGCGGCGACCCGACCGCGAGCTCGCAGTCCGATATCGCGGCGGTCCCGACGGCGGAGCCTGACCCGGACGTGGACGGGAACCCGTCGGTGCTGTGGGGCGTCGGGGCGGTGTCCCAGCGGCTCGGCATCGCGACGCCGACGCTGCGTACCTGGGACCGCCGTTACGGCATGGGACCCAGCATCCGCACCGAAGGCGGTCACCGGCGCTACTCCGAGCTCGACGTGGCCCGGGTGGCCCGGATGAGCCAGCTCATCGCCGAAGGGGTGCCCCCCGCGCAGGCCGCGCAGGTGTCTCAGCGATCCGTGCACGATTCCACTGCGGTGCTGGCCCGGGGCCCGCGCGCCTTCCCCCACACGACGGTGACTGGTCGCGGCGTGTCGATGACGATCGCCGCCATGCTGCGTGCGGTTCGCGACCTCGACTCCGCGACGCTCGGGAAGATGCTCAGCCAGACGTTCGACCGACGCGGTCTGGTGGGTGGTTGGTCCGACGTCGTGGCGCCGCTGCTGGTCGCCGTCGGCGACGAGTGGGCACGGGGTGACATCGGCATCGAGTGCGAGCACTTGGTGAGCGAGTGCGTGCAGACCGAGCTGCGATACCGGATCCGGGCCGGTCAGGGTCGTCGCCCGGTCACTGCGCCCGTGCTGCTCGCCAGCGCTGCCGACGAGCAGCACGCGCTGGCCATCTTCGCTCTCGCGGCCGTGCTGACCGAGCATCGCGTCTCCCTCCGGGTGCTGTCGGCCCGGACGCCGACCCCCGCGCTGATAGCGGCGATCGAGCGGACCTCCCCTCGCGTCGTCTTCTTGTGGTCGAGCCTGCCGGCCACCGGGCTCGTACCCCGGCTGCCGACCGCCGGCCGCGCCGCCGTGCCCGCCTTGGTGCTCGGCGGCCCGGGGTGGGACCGGCTGCAGCTGCAGCCCGCCGCGCCGGGCCGGGTGGTGCGGGTGACCGACCTCTCCGGGGCCGCGCAGTGCATCACCACCATGGTCGGCTGACGGTCGACCCAGTGTTGCAAGCACCGCGCGACCTGGCGGGTGTACTGGGCTAGGCCGGGGGGCGACCCAGCGACAGCTGGCTCACCCCCAGGTAGCCGGTGCGGAAGCCCGCCTCGCAGTAGGCGAGGTAGAACTCCCACATCCTGCGGAAGGTGGCGTCGAACCCGTGCAGGGCGATCTCCGGCCAGGCCGCCGCGAACCGCTGCCGCCACTGGTGCAGCGTCAGGGCGTAGTGCCAGCCGAGCTCGCGCCGCTCGAGCACCCGGAGCCCGGTGTGCTGGTCGAGCGTGGCGTCGATGGCCTCCAGTGACGGGATCAGCCCGCCCGGGAAGATGTACTTGTGGATCCAACCGTACGAGCGCCGGGTGGCCAGCATGCGGTCGTGCGACATCGTGATGGCCTGCAGGCCGACCCGCCCGCCAGGCGCCAGCAGCCGGTCGAGGGTGGCGAAGTAGGTCGGCCAGTACTGCTCGCCGACCGCTTCGACCATCTCCACGCTGACGATGGAGTCGTAGCTGCCGGCCACCTCCCGGTAGTCCTGCAGCCGCACCTCCACCCGGTCGGAGACCCCGGCCTCGGCGATCCGCTCCTGGGCCAGACTGCGCTGCTCGGCCGACAGCGTGATGCTCGTGACCTCGGCTCCGCGCTGTGCGGCCCGTACGGCGAGGGCGCCCCAGCCGGTGCCGATCTCGAGCAGCCGGGTCCCCGTGCCCACGCGGGCCTGATCCAGCACGCCGTCCATCTTCCGTAGCTGTGCGCGCTCCAGGTCCAGGTCGCCCGGACCCGAGATGGCGTCGGGGAACCACGCCGACGAGTAGGTCATGGTGGGGTCGAGGAAGTGCGCGAACAGGTCGTTGGAGAGGTCGTAGTGCCTCGCGATGTTGTTGCGGGCACCCGACACGGTGTTCTCCTCGTGTGCCGGCAGGCGCCGGTCGACGAGCCCGCGCAGCCTCTGCAGTGGCTGGGGCACGAGCCGGGTGAGCCGCTCCGCGAAGGGGGTGAGGAGATCGGCGAGGTCCGTCTCGGGCCCGGTCGTCCAGTCTCCACACATGTACGCCTCGCCGAACCCGATGCGCAGGTCGCCGCCGAGCCGGGCGAAGACCGCAGCGGGCCGGACCATGGCCATCATGGGGGAGTCGGGCCCGCCCGCACCCCAGGACGACCCGTCGGGGAAGACCATGCGTACCGGCAGGCGGCGCATCGCCCGCGCCACGACCGCCCGCGCCACCGTCGCGTGCACGGGCAGTCGGGGGGCGCGAGCCAGTCCCGGCCACTCGTCCTCGCGGGGCAGTGTCGCCGGGGGGACGGCGACCTGTGGGCGATGCATCTCGATGGTCATCGGACTCCTTCTTGGTGCTGGTGCGGTGTGCGCGGCAGGACCGGCAGGCGCCGGCTCCAGAGCCGCAGCCCCTGCAGGCGGATCAGGAAGCTCACCCGCTGGGTCATGAACGGGAGCCGGATGAGCACCGACACCAGTCGTCTCGTCGTAGCGGGGGCAGGGCTGCCCCGGAAGCTGGCCGTGAACACCACGGCGCCGCCCTGGCGCAGCCGGACCGCAGTGGCGACGCTGTCCTGCCCCATCTCGAGGCGCAGGTCGTAGCGCCCGTCGACGGCAAGGAACGGCGAGACGTAGAACGCCTTGTCCGTGCTGGCGCGGCCGGTCGCATCGACGTCGAGCAGGTAGGCATGCCGCTCTCCGTACGTGTTGTGCACCTCGGCCACCACACAGCGCACCGTGCCGTCGGCCTCCAGGCACCAGAAGACGCTGAGCGGGTCGAAGACGTGCCCCAGCACCCGGGCGTTCGCCAGCATGACGATGCGGCCGCCGCGCACGTCGACGCCCCGCTCACCGCAGAACCGCTCCACGTTCGCGCGGATGCTCCGGTCGGGGTCACCGAGATGGTCGGCCGCCCGGAAGCGGGCGAACGGTCGTAGCCAACCCGGCAGCATCGGCATGTCGTCGACGTCGACGAGCCACTGGTAGACGCGGTACCGGAACCCGTGCCGCAGCGGCGCGACCCGGTCGTGGCGGACGACCCCCTCGACCACGGCGGGGAGCTCCGGGAGCCCGGTCACCATGCCTGCTCCGGATCCGCGCCGAGCCGGGTGGCGGCGTCGACACCGGATCGGCAGCCGTCCTCGTGGAAACCCCAGCCGTGGTGTGCCCCGGCGAACACGGTGCGGTCGTCCCCGAGCGAGGCCAGCCGGCGCTGGGCTGCCACCGACGCGACGGTGTAGATGGGATGCGTGTACGTGGCCCGTGCCAGCACCCGGCCGGCATCGATCTCGTCGTCGTCGTTGAGCGTCACCACGAAGGCGTCTGCCGCGTCGTCATAGCCCTGCAGCCTGTTCATCCAGTAGCTCACGCGGGTCGCCGACCGCCGTTCGGCGCACTCGTCGAGCCGGTAGTTCCAGGCCGAACGGGCCCGCTTCGCCCGTGGCAGCACAGTGGCGTCCGTGTGCAGTGCGACCGTGTTGCGCGAGTACGTGAAGGCGCCCAGCACCTCTCGCTCCTCATCGCTGGGATCGGTGAGGAGACCCAGGGCGTCGTCCGCGTGCGTGGCCAGGACCACCTGGTCGACCACGTGTGCCTGCCCGGCGCTGTCCTGGAGCTCGATGTGGTCGGGTTTGCGGGTCACCGCTCGCACGCTGAGTCCTTGGCGCACGTCGTCCAGCCGGGCTGCCAGCGCGCGTACGTAGCTCTGTGAGCCGCCCACGACCGTGTACCACTGCGGGGCGTCGCCCAGGCTCAGGAAGCCGTGGTGGTCGAGAAAGCGGAACAGGTAGCGGGCGGGGTAGTCGAGCGCCACGTCGTGCCCGGACGACCACACGCACGAGACCACCGGGACCGCGTAGTGCCGGACGAAGTAGTCGCCGAACCCGTGCGCGGCGAGGAAGTCGCCGTACGTGGTCTCGGTCGGCCCCTCTGCTGCCGCCAGGAACCCGACCGCCAGCTTCTGGAAGCGGCGCACGTCGAGGAGCAGCCGCCAGAACCGCGGGTCGGCGAGCCGGCGCGGCTGGGCGAGGATCCCCGCCATGCCGCGGCCACCTGCATACTCGAGCCCGCACCCGTCGCAGCGGATGCTCATCGACATCTCGGTGGCCCGTACCTCGACGCCCAGGGCACCGAACAGACGGCGCAGCATCGGGTAGGTGCGGTCGTTGTGCACGATGAACCCGGTGTCGACGGCGAACCGACGGCCGTCGCTTGCGGTCACGGCGTGAGTGTGCGCGTGCCCGCCGAGCCGGTCGTCCGCCTCGAAGAGCGTGACGTCGTGGGTCCGTCGGAGCAGGTATGCGGCCGTCAGCCCGGACACGCCGGCACCCACCACTGCCACCCGACGGCGCACCGGTTCGGCGGCAGGCGACGCGGTCACGTTGTCCACCTTCCAGCAGCTCGGAACGCAATGTGCGATGTGTCGACGTCCGGGCGGACATCGGCGAGTTCATCTCTGGTTCGCGGCCGAGGTCCTGGCGGATGGGTCACAGACTCAGGGCAGCCGGGGACCCCCCCGGCCGGTCGCGGGTGCGAGGTCTCCGAGCGTGTCGAGTCGCTCGGGCAGGTCCGTGGTCAGCAGCTGGGTGAGGCTGCCCGGGTCCTCCACCTCCAGCCACGTGCGCGGCGCGGCCACGAAAGGGCGGTCCAGCCCGCGCAGCGAGTACGGGGTGATCGTGGTCTTGGCGCTGTCGTTCTGGCTCCAGTCGATGAAGACCTTGCCGCCGCGGACGGCCTTGGCCATCCGGGACACGATCAGTCGCGGGTGTGCTGCCTCCAGCTCCGTCGCCATCTCGTGCGCGTACCCGCGGACCACGTCGGCGTCCTGGCGCCCGCTGATGGGGGCGTACAGCTGTAGCCCCTTGCTGCCGCTCGTCACCGGGAAGGTCTCGAGGTCGTCGGCTGCCAGGCGGTCACGGACCAGGCAGGCGACCTCGGCGCACTCGGCCAGCCCGGCCGGTGCGCCCGGGTCGAGGTCGACGACCAGCCGGTCGGGGTGGCGCACCCCGCCCCGGGGTCCGACGGTCCACTGGGGGGTGTGCAGCTCGAGCGCCGCGAGGTTGGCCAGCCACACCAGCGTGGCGAGGCCCTCGACCACGGGGTAGGTGACCTCCTCGCGGTTGCGGGTGCTGCCGGGGGAGTCGAGGGTCACGGTGCGTACCCACGCAGGCGTGCCGCGCGGGGCGTTCTTCTCGAAGAAGGGCTGGCGACCGGTGCCGTCGGGCCAGCGCTTGCGGGTCGCGGGCCGCCCACTCAGCTGCGGGAGCAGCACCTCGGCCACCCGCACATAGTGCTCGATGACCTGGTGCTTGGTGGTCCCGTCGCCGGGGTAGAGCACTTTGGCCAGGTTGGACACCGTGAGCCGGCGACCGTCGACCTCCAGAGTCTCCCGCTCCGGCATCTGGCGCCTCCTGCGTCTCATCGGTCACACTGGACGCTTGACCGTCACGGCTTCCCTGCCGCCGTCTAGTGTTCGTCCCGTCGGGTACGGCCAGTACCGGGCAAGGGCAAGTCTGTACGAGTGTGGAGGAGGTGGTCACGGTGCGCTCCCTCTGGAAGGGCTCCGTGTCCTTCGGACTGGTCAGCATCCCGGTCAAGCTGTACTCCGCGACCGGGGGGCACGACCTCCGCTTCCACCAGGTGCACGAGAAGGACGGCGGCCGCATCCGGTACAAGCGCACCTGCGAGGTCTGCGGCGAGGTGGTCGCGTACTCCGACATCGCCAAGGGCTTCGAGTCCGATGACGGGCGGTCGGCCATCCTCACCGACGAGGACCTCGACGCGCTGCCGGTGGCCAGCGGCCGTGAGATCGACGTCGTCGAGTTCGTGCCCGCCGACCAGGTCGATCCCATGCTGATGGACAAGACGTACTACCTGGAGCCCGACGGCAAGGCGGCCAAGCCGTACGCACTGCTGCGGGAGGCGCTGGGAAGCACCGAGCGGATGGCTTTGGTCAAGGTCGCGCTGCGCCAGCGCGAGACCCTGGCAGTGCTGCGCGTGCGTGACCAGGTCATCGTGCTGCAGACCCTGTTGTGGCCGGACGAGGTGCGTGAGCCCGACTTCAAGGTGCTGGACGAGGACATCGACCTGCGCCCGCAGGAGGTCACGATGGCCGAGTCGCTCGTCGAGAGCCTCGCCGCCGACTTCGACCCGACCCAGTTCGAGGACGAGTACAAGATCGCCATGGAACAGCTCGTCGAGGCCAAGCTCGATGGCACGGACGCCAGCGAGCTGCTCCGACCGGACACTGCCGAGACCGGTGACGACGCCGACGTCGTCGACCTGGTGGCGGCCTTGCGGGCGAGCGTCGAGAAGGCCAAGGGCGGCAGGTCCTCGTCGGCCGAGAGGTCCGGTGAGTCGTCGGAGTCGGCGTTGGAGTCGGAGCCGGAGGAGGCGCCGTCCGCGTCCAACGGCAAGCAGCCGGTCAAGAAGTCGACCGGCAAGAAGCCCCCGACGAAGACGTCGACCGCCAAGAAGCCTGCGGCCAAGAAGGCGTCGGCGAACAGGCCCGCGGCGAAGAAGACCGCAGCGAAGAAGTCCGCAGCCAAGAAGCCTGCTGCGAAGACGACGGCCGCCAAGAAGACCGCTGCGAGGAAGACCACCGTCCGCAAGTCGGCATGATCTGCGGTCCGGCCCGAGCCTGATCCGAGGCCGCGACGGCGTGCTAGCGTGCGCCCAACCTGTACGGCAACGCGTACAGGCCGCAGCCTGCAGGGGAAGCCGGTCGAAGTCCGGCACTGGCCCGCAGCCGTGGGTGGCGTCGTGAGGGCGCCACGAGTCGGAATGCCTGCCTGCTGCCCGGGTTACTTCACTGTCGAGGACCGCAGTCAACACCCCCGGTACTGCCCGCTGGTCGGGTAGGCGGCGCGCGACGCCGACCGGGGACGAGGGCGCCTCCTCGGGAACGGACATCTCATGTGGCGGCGCCTTCCAGCCTTGGGCAACGTCCCGCGTCCACGCGTCGGCCTGGCTCTGGCCGTCGTCGTCGGTGTGCTGGCAACCCTGTTGTCCACACCCGCGGCGGCCGGCAGTCCGGCACCCCGCGGGTCGTCCGGGGTGCCCGCCAGTACCCCACGGACGACGCCGGACCGCTCGCTGGACGCCGCCGCCGTGCAGTCCCCCGCGACCACCCGCGCCTGGCGCCGCGGCGAGTGCCGGAACGGGCGCGGGGTGACCGTGGTCGTCGACTTCCGGTCGCTCGGGCGGGGGAAGATCGTCCGCTGCGTGCAGCGGCGGATCGGCCGCGGTTTCAGCGGGCTGGATGCCTTGCAGGCGGCCGGTATCCGGGTGCGTGGTGTCGACGGCTTCGGCAAGTCCTTCGTCTGCCGGCTGCAGGGTCGCCCCCGTCCCCGTGAGGACGTGAAGCCGGGCCCGGGGACCTACCGCGAGAAGTGTCGGCGCATTCCTCCCAAGTCGGCGTACTGGTCGTACTGGTACGCCCGGGACGGCGGACGCTGGCGCTACAGCAAGACCGGGGCCGGCGGCCGGAACGTGATCCGGGGCGGCTTCGAGGGCTGGTCGTTCCACGCCGGTCGCGGTGACGCCAAGCCGCCACGGAGGAAGCCGAACCGTCCGGGGCGGGTCGCAGATCCAGCGTCCTTCGGCTCCGTCAGCCGCGCCGGCGGGGTCAGCACGGTCAGTGCCGTCGCGGCCTCCGCGGGGGCCGCAGCGCCACACCGACTGACCCCCTCCCGGCACTCCTCGGGCGATGCCTCCACGCGGGCGGCGCGACGGGCGGCCGAGTGGCTGCTGGACGACCTGAGATCGGGACGACTGCCGGGTCCCGGCGGCCGCACCGACTGGGGGCTGACCCTGGACGCATTCCTCGCGTCCCGCGCCGCCGGGGTCGCCAGCGCGGAGGCTGCAGAGATCCTGGCGGCCCTGGCTGGCGAGCTGGACGCGTACCTGGGTCCGGCGATCTATGCCGACCCTCGCGCCCGGATCGCCGGGGCGACTGCCAAGACGCTGGTCGCGCTCGCGGTGGACGGCAGGCCGACGACCCGGATGAGCGGCTACGACCTGCGCAGCGAGCTGCTGGGCCTGATGCAGAAGCCCGGGGACCGGCACCCCGGCCGCTTCTCGGACCAGCGAACCGGGGCCGACTCCAGCAACACCGTCAGCCAGGCTCTGGCGGTGATCGGTCTGGCCCGCTCGGGTGATGTCCCGCAGCCGGCGCTGACGTACCTGCGTCGACAGCAGTGCCCGGCCGGCTGGTTCCGGATGTACGGCGACCAGGGTCGCACGTGTGCCGACGGTCAGGGAGCGGCCAGCGCGCCCGACGCCGACGGCACCGCCATGGCGCTGCAGGCCCTGCTCGCCGCCCGGGCCACCGGGGCGAGCGCCTTCCAGAGCTCGATCCGGAGAGCCACGGCGTGGCTGGTAGGGCAGCAGGCCGCGGACGGTTCGTTCGGGGGCGGCGAGCTCACCGCGGGCGCGAACGCCAACAGCACCGGTCTGGCGGCGCAGGCGCTGGACGCGAGCGGCCGCCCCGCGGCCGCCGCCCGCGCGAACCGCTGGCTCCGCTCGGTCCAGATCCTCGGGCCTCGCACGGCCGACACCCAGGCGGCCGCCGACACCGGCGCGGTCGCCTATGACGCCGGCGCGCTGCGCGGGGCGCGATCCGGTGGCATCGAGCCGCTCGCGCGCGACCAGTGGCGGCGCGCCACGGCACAGGCCGTCCTCGGCCTGGCCGGGACCTCGTTCGCCGACCTCGGCGGGCACCCCGTCGAGGCGGATCCCACGACGACCGCGGCGGCGTCACCGTCGGAAGACGCCACCGGCGGGACTGGCTGGCCGCGGCTGCTGCTGGGCGGGCTTGCGGCCCTCGTTGCGGCCGGCGCCGCCACCGCCGCGCTCGTCCGGTGGACCAGGCGTCGCCCCGGGCTGCCGGCATGATCCCTGCCCCGGCGTCGGCGGGCACGTCCGGGCTGGTGGGACGTGCTGCTGGGTCGGGCGCTGCAGTGCTTGCCGCGCTGCTCCTCGGCGGGCAGGTCGCCGCTGCCTCGGCCGGGGCGGTCGACAGCTCCGCCGGCAGTCCCGGCTTCTGCCCGGACGACGACGGCGTGACGGTCGTGGTCGACTTCCAGGACCTGGGCGGGACGACGCTCGTGCGCTGTGCGCCGGGGTCACAGACCCGTACCGGCCTGCAGGCGCTGCGTGACGCCGGCTTCCAGGTCGACGGCGTGCAGCGCTGGGGGGAGGGGTTCGTCTGCCGGATCGAGAGCCGGCCTTCCGCGACCGAGCGGCTGCCAGTACAGGGCGCCGAGGACTACCGGGAGGCCTGCGTCGACACGCCACCCGCCTCGGCCTTCTGGGGCTACTGGCAGGCCGAGGAAGGCGGGAGCTGGCAGTACAGCCAGACGGGAGTGAAGAACAGCGCGGCCGCCCCGGGGAGTTTCCAGGGCTGGTCCTTCTCGCTGAACGCGCGCGGCAACGCCGCCCCGGCCCCGGGTGTCGCCCCGGAGCGGCCGGGCGGGCCGGACAGCGTGAACGGCTCCGGCGAGCGGTGGAGCGGCGGTCGGGAGTCGGCCGACGCGGCGGAGCCGTCCGCCACGGGGTCGGTCTGGTCGTCGGTCGCCGGCCTCGGTGCCGTCGCCGGTGTCGCGGCGCTCGCGGCGGCTCTGGCCGTGCGCCGCCGGCGCCATCCGTCCGAGGCGCCTCCGGCGTGACCATCTCCGGCCGGATCACCGCGGCCTCGCGCAGCTACTGGCTGGAGCGCGACCTGCATCCCGGCGCGTGGTGGCTGTGGGCCCTCGGACTGGCGGCCGCCGCCAGCCGCACCACCAACCCCGTCCTCCTGCTCATGCTGCTGGGTGTGGCCTGCACCGTGGTCTTCGCACGTCGAGGCAACGCCCCCTGGGCAGCTGCGTTCCGCCTGTACCTGTGGCTGGCGCTCGCCATCGTGGTCCTGCGCGTGGCGTTCCGGCTGGTCTTCGGTGGCGGAGAGGGCGAGACGATCCTGATCTCGGCGCCAGGCATCCCGCTGCCGTCGTGGGCAGCCGGGGTCTCGTTGTTCGGACCGGTGTCGGCCGAGGCGCTGCTCGGCGGTCTCTACGACGGCCTGCGCCTGGCCACGATGGTCGTGTGCATCGGCGCGGCCAACGCTCTGGCCAACCCCAAGCGCATGTTGAAGGCGATGCCCGGGGCGCTGTACGAGACCGGCACCGTCGTGGTGGTGGCGATGTCGGTGTTCCCGCAGCTCGCCGAGAGTGTGCTGCGCGTACGGGCGGCCCGCCGGCTGCGCGGCGACGCCGGCAGCGGCCTGCGCGCCCTGCGAGCCGTGGTGGTGCCGGTGCTCGAGGACGCGCTCGAGCGGTCCCTGCGGCTGGCCGCTGCCATGGACTCCCGCGGCTACGGCCGCTCGGGGGAGGCATCGGCCGCCGGCCGTCGCCTGACCGGGGTGCTCACCATCGGCGGACTGGTCGGCGTCTGCGTCGGCATCTACGCGACGCTCGACGGCTCGTCGCCCCGGTACCTGGCGGGACCGCTGCTCGCCGTGGCAGTCGCCGTCGCGGCCACGGGCTTCGTCCTCAGCGGCCGCCGGGTCCGCTGCACCCGGTACCGCCCCGACCGCTGGCGGACAGCCGAACTGGTCGCGGCCGGCAGTGGCCTCACCACCCTCGTCCTGATGTGGGCCAGTACCAGCGATCCGCTCGCGATGAACCCGCCCGTGTCCGTGCTGGCGTGGCCGAGCGTGCCGATGGTTCCCGCGATCGCCGTGCTGATCGGTGCCCTGCCTGCCGTGCTCACGCCCCATCCCGCGATCGAGGCCGGGGTGCCAGCGCCCGTCGAGCCGGCCCCCACCTCACGCGCCGCCGAAAGCCCGCAGGCTGTCGGATGATCAACCTCGACCGGGTGACCGTGACCTACCCCGACGCGGCGCGCCCCACGCTGCGCGACGTCGACCTGACCATCGCCGAGGGCGAGCTCGTGCTCGTGTCCGGCCGAACCGGAGTCGGGAAGTCGACCCTGCTGGGGCTGCTCAACGGTCTGGTCCCGCACTTCACCGGCGGTCACCTGCAGGGGACGGTCCGCATCGACGGCATCGACACGCGGCACCGCGCGCCCCGCGAGCTCGCCCACCTGGTGGGCGTCGTCGGGCAGGACCCGCTGGCGGGGTTCGTCACGGACATCGTCGAGGACGAGCTGGCCTACGGCATGGAGCAGCTGGGCACGCCTCCCGACACCATGCGAACCCGCGTCGAGGAGACGCTCGACCTGCTCGGCATCGCCGGGCTCCGCCGGCGGCCGCTGCAGAGCCTGTCCGGCGGCCAGCAGCAGCGCGTCGCCATCGGCTCGGTGCTCACTGCCCACCCGCGGGTCCTGGTCCTCGACGAGCCGACCTCGGCGCTGGACCCCACCGCAGCCGAGGAGGTGCTGGCGGCCGTCACCCGGCTGGTGCACGACCTCGGCGTCACGGTCGTGATGGCCGAGCACCGGATGGAACGGGTGGTGCAGTACGCCGATGGCATGCTGCTGCTGCCCGGTGACGGTCGCGTGCTCCACGGCACGCCTGCCGAGCTGCTGGTGACCGCGGTCTCGGTGCCGCCGGTGGTCCGGCTGGGCCGGCTGGCCGGCTGGACCCCCCTGCCGCTGTCGGTGCGCGATGCGCGCCGGCTCGCGGCACCGCTGCGCGCCCGGCTGGCCGACGCGCCCGCCCCGTACCGTGGCCTTCCTCCTCACGGTGCGCCGGTGCTCGTGGCCGAGCGGATCACCGTCCGGTACGGCCGGGTGGTGGCCGTCCGCGAGGTGTCGCTGCGGCTGCACGCCGGTCAGGTCACCGCTCTGATGGGGCGCAACGGCTCGGGGAAGTCGTCCCTGCTCTGGGCGGTGCAGGGCTCCGGCGCCCGGGCGGCAGGCACCGTCGAGGTCGCCGGGGTGGACCCGCACGACGTGCCGGGCCGCCAAGCCCGGCGTCTGGTCGGTCTCGTGCCGCAGACCGCCGCCGACCTGCTGTACCTGGAGACGGTGCGGGCCGAGTGCGAGGCGGCCGACCGTGAGTCGGGCGCCCGCCCCGGCGAGACCCGGGCGCTGCTCGAGCGGATCGCCACGGGCATCGACCCCGACCAGCACCCTCGGGACCTGTCCGAGGGTCAGCGCCTCGCGTTGGCCCTCGCCGTACAACTGGCTGCCGCGCCCCGGGTGCTGCTGCTGGACGAGCCGACGCGCGGGCTCGACTACGAGGCGAAGGCGGCGTTCGGTGCGGTGCTGCACGAGCTGACCGCCCGGGGCCACAGCGTCGTGCTGGCCACTCATGACGTCGAGCTGGTCGCCGAGGTGGCGGACCGAGTCGTCGTGATGGCGGAGGGGGAGGTCGTCGCCGACGGGCCGGTCGCGCACGTCCTCAGCGGCTCGACCGCTTTCGCGCCCCAGGTGTCGCGCGTCCTCGGTGCGGGCGGGTGGCTCACCGTGGGCGACGTCGAGCGTGCGCTGTCGGCGGTAGCGACATGACCGGCAGACGGGTTGGCGAGCCCGCTGGTCAGCTGGCCGGCAGGGGCCTGGGCACGACGTCCGGGAGGGTGGGTGACCGGCCGGGCGCCGTCCGGGTGGGGCGCCGCTCCGCCATGGTGCTGACGCTGGCGACCATCGCCGGGCTCGCCATGTTCAGCTGGCCGCTGTTCGCCACCCCGGCCGCAGGCTCCGGGCTGCACATCGGCGAGGCCCCGTTCCTGTTCATGGCGGTGATGCCGGTCTTGGTGTTGGTCGTGCTGGCCGAGCTGTCCGAGAACGGCATGGACTCCAAGGCGCTGGCAATGCTCGGCGTCCTGTCGGCCATCAACGCGGCGCTGCGGCCGCTCGGGGCCGGGACGGCTGGCATCGAGACGGTCTTCTTCCTGCTGGTACTCGCCGGACGCGTGTACGGTCCAGGCTTCGGCTTCGTGCTGGGCTGCACCTCGCTGTTCACGTCGGCGCTGGTGACCGCCGGGGTCGGGCCGTGGCTGCCGTTCCAGATGCTGGCGTCGGCCTGGATCGGCATGGGCGCCGGGCTGTTGCCGCACCGGGTCCGCGGGCGGGCCGAGATCGCCATGCTCGTCGGCTACGGCATCGTGGCGGCGTACGGTTTCGGGCTGCTCATGAATCTGTTCTTCTGGCCGTTCATCACCGGTGTGCAGCTCGACAACTACGACGCCGGCCTGTCCTACGTGCCCGGCGCGCCACTGATCGACAACCTGCAGCGGTTCGGCGTGTACACGGCGCTCACATCGACCTTGGGCTGGGACACGGGCCGGGCCATCACCAACTCGGTCGCCCTCGTCCTTTTCGGCCCCGCCGTTCTGGCCACCCTCCGGCGGGCGTCGCGACGGGCGTCGTACGGCGCGTCGGTCGAGTTCGCGCAGCCGGGTGAAGCCGTGCGGACTCCGTGAGAGGGACCGGCGGCCCGGTCCTTCGCGACGGTGGGTCAGGGGTCAGGACAGACGCGGCACGGACGAGTCGTCGGGCTCACCCGCGTGCGGACCACCGTGTCCCACGGCCAGCCGGCAGTAGCAGCCCGGGCGGCCGGCCAGGGCTACCTGACACGGCACCCGAAGGCTCCAGCCCACGCCGGTCATGTCCAGGCCCTCGACCCGGATGCGTGGTGCGCCGTATGCCGTGAGCGTGGCGGGGCTCCGGGTGTCGCTGGACATGACGACTCCTACTGACGAGCAGCAGGGGCCGGGCCGCGGGGACATCACGAGCCGCGATGGGCCACGGCGCGCGCACACCGGTGTCAATCGGTGCTGTCCGACCGTACAACCGGGCTGCTAGGGCTGTCACGCCGTTTGCCCGCATGTCGGGCGTGCCCCGCTTCGTGCCGGATCGGTCAGACCAATCTCCGGGTCGTCGGCGAGTGCAGCGCGCGACAAGCCACAGCTCTCGCAGTGAGGACGACAGCGGATCTGCGCTGCCTGCCGGAGAGAGGTCCTCGGTCACGGGAGTCGACCGACACGTCGGAGAACACTGAGCGACTCTTGAGCATGACGTGAGGCGGAGTGCTGGCATCTGGGCGTCAGACGGTGATCACAAGCGGTTCCGTCGGTCGACGATATTCAACCGTAGATCAATACTGTGCGATTCCGCCCAGAGAAACAGGGCAAAAGTGTTCCGCTGTGTGCTGGGCGAGTGGCGAGAAGACAGCTCGCCCGTATCCGAGGAGTGTGACTCGGGCACGGCCGAGGTGGCCGTGGGCCCTTCGACGGGCAAGCTGACGCCTCGGAAGTGCGCCGGGTAAGACACAATCTCAAGTTCGGCTCAAGGCGCAGGCAATAACGAGTCAAGTATGTGCACTGTTCGTTGAGGCAGCGCTTGAGGATACGGACACAATGTGTCCCAGCGGGATATATCTTTCCGAGAACGACACGACAAGCCTGCGAATCGTCGACACTAGGAATCACCGGGGCGGCCGTATCGAGGAGCCCCATTCTCAGGGGTACTCATGAAGAGAACAATCGCCACAGGGATATTGTCCCTGGTCATCGCAGGTCTCGTCGCTGCACTGGGGCTCGTGGCTCCCGCTAACGCTTCGAAGGTCGGGAACGAGGGCTGCACTCCCGGCTACTGGAAGAACCACACGAGCAACTGGCAAGAGGCGAAGCCCACCCGTCTCCTCACGTGGGACCACCGCAGTGTGAAGATCGTCGCCTTCGCCCCCAGCACCGATGACCT
The DNA here is from genome assembly GCA_029266455.1 of Nocardioidaceae bacterium. Lineage (GTDB taxonomy): Bacteria > Actinomycetota > Actinomycetes > Propionibacteriales > Nocardioidaceae > JACCWP01. The sequence continues at coordinate 5,016 of JAQSWV010000025.1, read as the reverse complement.
GAACCACGACGGCCTCCCCGACACGTACCTGGATGCGCTCAACTTCCAGGGCGGCTCGGATCTGGAGGGCGCCGAGCAGATCCTGTTGCGCGCCTCGGTGGCGGCCTACCTCAATGCGGCCCACGAGGGGCTCGGCTACCCCCTGCGCCGCCAGCAGTTCATCGCCGAGGTCAACGCCGCGATCGCCAGCGGCGACCGGCAGACGATGATCGACCTGGCTACCAGGCTGGACAACCTGAACAACCTGGGCTGCCCACTCTGACCAGTCACCGGGCCGCGCGGACGACCTGATTTCAGCGAGTCAGCGACGCCCTCATCGTTCTAACCGATGGGGGCGCCGCTGACGAGTCCGGCTCGCTCGAGCCGGCGTCGACCGTCAGGGCGCGTGGCGCACTCTCGGACAGTCGGGCGCCCGTAAGTAGTGTTGCGGCATGACGCGCTTGGTTCGATTCTTCGCTGCCGTGATGGTGGTTGCCTACCTTCTTGCGCCGTCGGCGGCGGCCGTGGGAGCCGTGGGTGACCGCGTCCGTTACACAGCATCGGAACCCGGTGGCAGGTTGGCTATCGATGCATCGCGCCATCACAACCATGGCAAGCTCCTGGGCGGAGTCACCCGTCGCGACGGCGCCTACAAGTTCCACCGCCTTTCCGGAGACAACCGGTACGACCGCATCCGCACGCCGTCGGCCCGCTCCCTCAACCCCAGGTGGTCCCCGTTCACGTACGGCGCCCGCGTGAAAGTCTCTCCCAACGCCGAGTGGTCGCACAGTGAGATGGCGGTGCTCCGGCATGGCGACACTGACACCCGAGGTGGCGACTACAAGCTCGAGCTCAAGAAGACCGACGGTGGCGCTGTTGTCGCGTTCTGCGCCATGCACGACGGCGACGGCGACGGCGTGGGATACGTACGGGGCAAGGGCTCGCTCAAGACGATTGCGGACGGTCGATGGCACACCATCACGTGCGCCCGCCTCGACCGGAACACTGTCTCCCTGACGATCGACCGGAATGTCACCCGACGACCGACCTCGGGCAACCTTGGTGGTCTCGCCAGCAAGGACCCGCTGCTCATCGGGTTCCACTTCAGGAGAGACGGAGTCAGTGGTCGAGAGCAGTTCGTCGGACTGATGGACGGGATTCACGTGACTGTGAGGTGACCGCCGCATGCAGCCGTGCCGCTACCGCAGCGCCACTGCTACGTCACACGCTCGCCCACCCGCCCCCGTAGGCGCAGATCTCCTGCCATCCTCCGCCGATCTCGGAGGCGTCGAAGCGCATGGCCAGGATCGCGTCAGCACCTAGTGCTGCTGCTTCTTCCACGAGTCGCTGCTGAGCCTCGTGACGGCTGTCTACCAGGGCCTTGGTCATGCCCCGCAGCTCCCCGCCCACGATCGACTTCAGGTTCGGGCCCAATCGCGAGCCGATGTGGCGCGACCGCACGGTGAGGCGGGTCGGTGTGGCCACGTCGGTTTCGACGACGCGTCCCACGTGTGGAAACGCTCTTGCGTGACAGGTACGTTGCTCCACGTGTCAGAGGAAGACATGGAGGTGGGAGACCTCTACCTTGCGACGGTGGTCGTCAACGTCCAGGACATGCACCGCGCGGTCGCCTTCTGGTCGGCCGCCCTCGGCTACAAGCCCCGCGAGGACGACTGGGACCCCGCCTTCATGATGCTGGTGGACCCCACCGGCCGAAGGTCATCCCTTTCGCTGCAACTCAGCGATGCACCACCGAAGGAGCCGGTTCGGGTACATCTTGACTTGTACACCGACTACCAGGCACGGCACGTCGAACGCCTCGTGAAGCTTGGGGCGACTCGAGTGGAGGACTGGCCCTATCCGAAGGGTGCGGACTTTGTCGTCCTTCGCGATCCCGACGGTAACGAGTTCTGCATCATCGACCATGCGTAGCCTGATGGCGTATCACCCCGGCAGGTGCTCTCACGGGGCCGGAGCAGATGGTGGTGATTCGGCGTTGTCGACAGTCTGATCTGGTCGACGAGCCACCGCTGCAGGTCAGCGCCTTGATTCGTAGTGGGACAGGGTCACGCCGTCCGGGAAGGTTCTCGTCTCCACGAGGCGCAGGTCCACCCAGGTGTCCAGCGCACTGAAGAACGGCGTGCCGCCGCCGATCAGTACCGGGTGCGTGACGACTTGATACTCATCGATCAGGCCGGCGCGCATCGCCGCGCCCGCGAGGGTCGCGCCGCCGATTTCCATTGGGGCACCGTCCTCCGCCTTCAGTCGGGTGATCTCGGCCACGGCGTCGCCGGTGACCAGGCGCGCGTTCCCGCTGACCTCGTCGAGGGTCGTGGAGAACACCACTTTCGGCGTCCTCTGCCAGACCCGGGCGAAGTCGACCTCCACGGGCGTGGCGTCCGGCTGCTGGTCGGCGGTCGGCCAGTACGCGCTCATCACCTCCCACAGCTTGCGGCCGTACAGCGAGACCCCTATCTCGCGGGCTCGGTCGTTGAACCACTGGTGCAGCTCGGCACTGGGCACGCTCCAGCCGATGTCGTCGCCGGTCGCGGCGATGTAGCCGTCCAGGCTCGCGTTCATCGAGTAGATCAGTTTCCGCACGGTGTCAGCCTCCCATCCGGCTGGGTCAGTCTTCTGTGTACCGACCGCGCCGACAACGGAAACTCATCGGACGCATACGGATCGCCTGGGTCCTGCCATTGTGCGGCAGGACGCGTGGGTCGGTGACGAGGCTTGAGCACACCTGGACGCGGCTTCTGACGCGCAATTCCTTGACCGCGTCCCGGCTGTTTCATGTGCCGGATCAGTCAGTCGGGCAGGACCGGGCACCGGCAAGTGCTCGAGAAGGCACGAGCGTCGACCATTCGACACCTGGACTACAGAGCCGCGCTCGATAGCTCGGCTCGGACCCCCCGGCAGATACGGCCGAGCGTCCCCGGACCAGTAACCCACAGTCGGGGCCCAGGACGAGCCGGCTGGACGCGGAAGCGACCCGACTCCCCAAGGGCGTACCTCATGAGGCGCAACAAGTCGGTGCGCTTGCCCGCACGGCCAGGTACCCGGACGTAGCCGCCCCGGCTATGAGCAAGCAAGAAACTCAGTTCACAGCAGCCACTCCGCCAGCGCCGGTCGCACCGTCAGGCTTCCTGGTCCCCCCGGCTGACAAATCGCCTCTGGCGGTGTGATCTTCGTGGGTGCCGCTGTGCTCGCTGTCCGGAGTAACGGCGGACTCTGGCAAACCATCGCCTGGGGCCTGACTGGGGCGACGATGGGGTTCGTGCTCCTTGCTCTCATGGTGCGCCCGAAGTCAGTCGCAGTAGCGCGACCTCTGGTCGTGCAAGTCCTAGGTCTCACCTTCTTTGGCGGGCTTCTCGCACTGGTCGGGTGGGCAGTGGGGCTCGCCTGAGCCGATCCCCCACGCGTGGCCTTCCCCCAATGCCACAGTCCCTGCACGCGCGGGGCTGCCGCCTCCAGGTCGACGCTCTACCACTGGTATGTACAAGGGAGTATCCGCGCCATGCCCCAGGTAATGACGGTGCCGGTGGAGGGGTGTGCTCCTACGCGGGGCTGTCAGCCCTCAGGGTGCGGTAGTAGCCTCCATAGTTCTGGATGGACGGAGTTGGCGATGAGCGACGACACCGAGACTGCGGTTCTCGCCGGAGGCTGCGCCTGGATCATGCAGCAACTGTTGCGTCACCCTAAAGGGGTCATCTCCACTCGGACCGGTTTCATGGGTGGCGATAACGAGAACCCGACAGAGGAGGACGACGGCGGTCACGCTGAGGTCGTTGAAGTCATCTTCGATCCTGAGCTGCTTTCGTATCGGGGACTACTGGAGGTGTTCTTCCTCGTCCACCGAGCCGATCTCGACGAAGCTGTGGTGGGTTCCCTCTACCGCTCCGAGATCTTCTGCACCAGCGTGGAGCAGCGGACGGAGGCCGAGGAGATGATCCGCGACGTTGACGCGTCGGGCCATTGGCCCGGTAAGACGGTGACGAACATCAGCGAGGCCGAGATGTTCTGGGAGATGGAACCTGCGGATCAGGACTACTTGCTGCGGTTTCCGCATGGCTGCACGCCTCCATTCCCTCGACAGGACGACACACGACGGACGCGGGCTTGGAGGTAGCCGCCTGCACTCGAGTCGAAGTTCGGCGGGTCCGGCCGGTGTACGTCTCTACCGGCGCGTGGCACCGCGCTGGCAGACCAGGACCGCCGAGGACAGATAATCGGGGGTCGGTGAGTTTGGGGGTCAGTCGTCTCGCATCTTCGTGCCCAAGATCGTCTTTGCCTCGAAGTACCGCCACCACTGCAGTTCCTCGAGGGCGGCGACCTTGTTGCGATACGACTCCAGGTCGGGGTACTCGAGAACGCCCCAATCGAATATCTCCTCGTTCGCCCACCGCGAGTCACAGAGAATCTGCCAGGCGCCACCTGCACGGTTGTCGATCTCCTCGACCTTCGCCCAGAGTTCGTCCTGCTCCTGCTTGGAGAGGCGATACCACGCTTCCGTGAACCCCTTGCCGAGCACGAGGAGATATATCGGTTCTGACATGCGTGCTGCTCCCCTCAAGCGCTGCAAGGCGGCGGGCGCCATCGCTCCTTCGTGTCTACTGCGACCTGGGCACTGTGTCCACCCCTGAGTAGCGCGGGCCGTGTGCGGTGACGGCTTCCAGCCTTTTCACTGTCCAATCCATCCGTGAACTCGTCACCGACCCACTATTCCCCGCAGTGTCGTCCTCGACTCCGCCCTGACCCGGCTCGACGTCGACTCGACGAAGGTGCTACTCCCCGTCATCTCCGGTGGTACTGCCGGAGGGTAGGCCGAGTTGCAGACGCTCACCGATGCCAACGTCGCCGCCTCCGAACTGGAGGTCGTGTCCAAAGAAGATCGCCTGCCTGCAACTGATCAGCAGCGAGGCTGCGTCCGACGCCAACGCTGCGCCCGACTTGTCGGCAGTGCACGCGTGACCGCCCTTGTGTCCGACGGGGTGGTTACTGGGCGAGTACCGCGGCGTGTGGGGCGACGCCTTCTGA
>JAQSWV010000024.1 GCA_029266455.1 Nocardioidaceae bacterium | reverse complement strand
GCCACGGTCGGCATGGACGCGATCGCCGACGTCGCTGCCGAGGCGGGTCTGCGGCTGCTGCACGTCGACTCCGCCGCCGACCGGCACGTCGCCGTACTGCGCCGGGACAGCTGACCGCGCAGACGAGCCCGTCGCCCTTGTGGTGCCTGCTGGCGACGACGTCTAGCGCCCCCCTCCATCGGGATGGAGCGTAGGGCCCTCGGGGATAAGGTCGCCCAACGCGCCCACCCCGAAGGGAGCTCCGGCCTGCTGCGACACACTGGCCTCCATGGACGTTACCGAGATCCTGTTGCCAGGAGTGGGTGTCCGTTACGAGTTCCCGACCTCTTCGGGCGATCGCGTCGGCATCGTGGCCAAACGGGACCGGGAGTTCGATCTCGTGCGTTACGGGGGCAGTGACCCGGACGCTCCCGAGACGTTGCTGACGCTGACCCGGGAGGAGGCGGACGCCGTTGCCGAGATCCTCGGTGCCCCTCGAATCGTGGAGCGCTTCGCGGACCTCACTCGCGAGATCCCGGGCTTGGTCTCTGGCACCCTCGAGGTCCCAGCCGGCTCGCGCTTCGATGGTCAGCCACTGGGCGAGACCCGCTCGCGTACGCTCACCGGTGCCTCGATCGTCGCAGTGGTTCGTGGGGACCGGGTGCTCGCCTCACCCACTCCGGCAGAGGTGCTCCGCAGTGGTGATCTGCTGGTCGTAGTGGGGACGACGTCTGGCATCGACGGCGTGCGCAAGATCCTGCAGGGCTAGGCGCCGCACTCGTGGATGCCTTCCTGCTGGAGCTCGGCGTCATCCTGCTGCTGCTCGCGGCCCTGGCCAACGTCGCGGGTCGTCTCGGTCTGTCAGCGATCCCCGCGTTCCTCCTCGCCGGCCTCCTGCTGGGAGAGGGCGGCATCCACGACCTCGGCGCGTCCACCTCGTTCATCGAGGTGGCCGGCGAGCTCGGTGTGCTGCTGTTGTTGTTGCTCCTGGGGATGGAGTTCTCGGCGGCGGAGTTCGCTGCCTCGTTGAGACGCCATACGCCTTCCGGGCTGGTCGACCTCGTCCTCAACGCCCCGGTGGGGTTCGCCACCGGACTCCTGCTCGGCTACGACTGGCAGGCGTGCCTGGCCCTTGCCGGCATCACCTGGATCTCCTCGTCCGGAATCGTGGCGAGGCTCCTGTCCGACCTGAAACGGACCGGATTCCGGGAGACCCCGTCCATCCTGTCCGTCCTGGTGCTGGAGGACATCGCGATGGCGGTGTTCCTCCCCCTCCTGGTGGTCGTGCTCTCGGGAGGGACGGCGCTCGTGGCGACGGGCAACGTGGTGGCCGCAGTAGCCGTGGTCGCCGCTGTGCTCCTTGCCGCGCGACTGTTCGGTCATCATCTGGGTCGCATGATCGGGCATGGCGACGACGAGCAGGTGCTGCTGCGCGTCGTCGGCGTCATGCTGCTGGTGTCGGGCCTCACCTACCTCGTGGACGCGTCGGCGGCAGTGGGCGCATTCCTTGTCGGCTTGGCGATCCCGCAGGACGCCGCCCGGCGTGCACGCGGTGTGCTGAAGCCGTTGCGGGACCTGTTCGCCGCCCTGTTCTTCCTGTCCTTCGGGCTGCACACGGCGCCTGGCGAGCTCGGACCGTACCTCCTGGTCGCCCTGCTCCTTGCTGCCGTCACCGCGGTCACCAAGGTCGGCACCGGGATGTTCGCCGCGAGCCGTGACGGTGTCGGGTCGCGCGGACGCGCCCGCGCCGGGGCTGCCCTGATCGCGCGAGGCGAGTTCTCGATCGTCATCGCAGAGCTCGCCGTATCGGCCGGCTACACCGAGATCGGACCGCTGGCAGCGGCCTACGTGGTGATCCTCGGAATCAGCGGACCGCTCCTTGCCAAGTACGCCGACAGGCTCGCGGCCACTCGGCCAGACCCGGCCCCGACGCCTTAGCCGGCTCTCGGCCGGCGCTCGAGCAACAGCGTCCGGCCTGAAGAGCCGAAGGACCGCGGCCGCAGAGCAGGACCGCCGACGGCGCGAGGACCTTCTCGCCTGCTGCACTCCGCACCGGCGGTGGTCTGCTCGTGGAGCGGCAGAGACGGGGCTGCGGCGAGGACACGCCGATCTGCGGCGGCCTCGCACGTTGGGGCAGGACGTTGGTCGACAATCCGTGGGGTGAGCGAGGTCCGAGAAGAGACGGGACCGAGGACACCTGGCCCGTCGCGCACCCCGATGCTGGTGTCCAAGACGTGGGTGCAGGCAGTGGCCCTGGTGATGCTGTTCGGTTTCACCGTCATGGGCCTGCTGGCGTTCCGCACCTACACGGACTCCATGCCGCAGCCGGAGCGAGTGGTGGATCCGACGGGTCAGGAGGTGTTCAGCGGGGACGACATCACCGCCGGCCAGCAGATCTTCCTGCGTCGCGGGCTGCAGCAGTACGGCTCCATCATGGGCCACGGCGGCTACCTCGGCCCGGACTGGACGGCCGACTATCTGCGCCGGTCCGCCGAGTACGCGCTGGCCGACATCGAGGCCAGCGGTGCGCCCGACCCGCAAGCCGCTCTGGTCGAGGAGTTCCGGACCAACCGGTACGACGAGCAGTCAGGTGACCTGGAGTGGACCGAGCTCCAAGTGGAGGCATTCGAGGCCAACCAGCAGCACTACGCCGAGTACTTCGGCTCCGTCACCACCCAGTACGGACTGATCCCCGAGGCCATCACCGACCCCGAGGAGATCCACCAGCTGACCGCGTTCTTCGGCTGGACGGCGTGGGCTGCTGCTGCGGAGCGGCCGGACCTGCCGTACTCCTACACCAACAACTGGCCCCCTGAGCCGTTGGTGGACAACAGCCCCACTGCGGACGTGATCGTGTGGAGCGTGCTGTCACTGGTGGCGCTGCTGGTCGGCACCGGCGCCCTCTTCGCCGTCTACGGACGTTGGAGCCGCAAGCTCGGATGGCACGGCGAGGAAGCGCCGAGCATCTCCTTCACTCAGCCAGACGATGTCGGGATCACCCCTGCCCAGCGGGCGACCGCATGGTTCTTCTTCGTGGTAGCCGCCCTGTTCCTCCTGCAGACACTGGTGGGCGCGGCGGCCGAGCACTACCGGGCCGAGGTGGGTGACTTCTTCGGCTTCGATCTGGCGCAGCTCCTGCCGTTCAACCTCGCGCGCACCTGGCACGTGCAGCTGGCGCTGTTCTGGACGGTTGCGTCATTCCTCGCGGCCGGCATCTTCTTGTCGCCGTTCGTCTCCGGCCGGGAACCACGCCGGCAGCACTGGCTGACTTATGGCCTGCTCGCTGCGGTGGCCCTGGTGGTGGCCGGCAGCCTGACCGGTGAGGCACTCTCGATTCACGGCGTCGACTGGGCCAAGGGGTCGCCGCTGTTCGATCAGCAGTGGGAGTACCTCGACCTCCCACGGGTGTGGCAGGTGTTGCTCTCTGCGGGCTTGTTCATATGGATCATCATCATCTTCCGTGCTATTCGTACGCGGCTGAAGACGGAGTCGCGGGTCAACATGCCCTGGCTCTTCTTCTTCGCGGGTCTGGCGATCCCCGCCTTCTACTCGGTGGGCATGCTTGCCGGCACCGACACGCACCTGACCGTTGCGGAGTTCTGGCGGTTCTGGGTCGTCCATCTGTGGGTGGAGGACTTCCTGGAGCTGTTCACGACTGTGATGGTCGCCTACATCTTCGTGATGCTCGGCGTGGTCCGGCAGCGGATCGCCCTCGGCGTCATCTTCCTCGACGTCATCCTGTACTCCGTCGGCGGCGTCATCGGCACGATGCACCATCTCTACTTCTCCGGCACGCCGGTCGAGCACATGGCGCTCGGTGCGTTCTTCTCGGCGCTCGAGGTCATCCCGCTCACGTTCCTGACCGTCGAGGCGTGGAGCTTCCTGCAGCTCGGGTCCCGGCAGGAGGCGTCGAGCACATCGCCGTTCCCCCACCGGTGGGCCGTGATGTTCCTCGTCGCGGTCGGCTTCTGGAACTTCCTCGGCGCCGGCGTCTTCGGCTTCCTGGTCAACCTGCCGATCGTCTCCTACTACCAGATAGGCACCGCTCTCACGTCCAATCACGCGCACGGGGCCATGATGGGCGTCTACGGGATGATGGGTGTCGGCCTGGCACTGTTCGCGCTTCGCTACCTCATTCCTGAGCGACTATGGCCGGACACGCTGGCGAAGATCAGCTTCTGGTCCCTCAACATCGGGCTGGCATGGATGCTGTTCGCCACCTTGCTGCCTCTCGGGGTCGTCCAGCTGTACCACTCGGTGAGTGAGGGCTACTTCGAGGCAAGGACCCTCGCCTTCGTCACCGAGCCGGGCAACGCCGCTCTGGAATGGCTGCGGATGCCGGGAGACCTGATCTTCATGATCGGTGGCGTCCTGCCGTTCCTGTGGATCGCATGGCTCGGTGTGCGGCATACCCGCGCAGCGACCACTCTCGACGTGCCGATCGAGGCGCTGTACACGGAGCTCGAGCCGGCTGGCTCGCAGGCGAGCCGGCCGGAGAGCACGTCGTACGGGTCGGACGCGCGCGTGGGTGAGCTGGACCTGCGGGCCTCGGAGCAGAGCCGGTGGCGCTCGGAGCGGCGGGACGACGAGGGTCAAGGCGATGGGTGACCTCAGCACAACGGTGTGGCTCGGGTCGGCCTATGCGGCGTTCCTCGTCGCGGCCGCGTACGGACTGGACCTTCTCGCCAGACGTGCGTCGCGACACACCACCGACTGGCGGAGCGGCACCTTCCGCTACCACGAGGATCACGACGCGTGGGTGTGTCCGGAAGACCAGTGGCTCTGGCCCGAGGCGTTCGACCCGGAGAACCGGGTGATGCGCTACCGCGCCAACCCCACGGTCTGCAACAGCTGTCCGGTCAAGCAGGCATGCACCGGGTCGGACAGCGGGCGCGAGGTCATTCGCAACGTCGACCCGTGGCCGCACTCGGAAGCCGGACGCTTCCACCGCGGCATCGCGTGCTCGGCAACTGCGCTTGCGGTCCTGCTCCCCCTCGCCCTCGCGGTGGGTCGTCCTGTCGCGGAGGCCGGCGCGCTCGTGCTGGCCTCCTTGCTCGCCGCGGTAGCCAGCTGGCCGCTCTGGCGGCATCTGCGCCGGTCGCCGGCCGGATTCCCGGACCACGTAGCCCGGCAGCCGGCCCTCGGCCTCCCGGCCGAGCCGTCGGATCGGTTCGCCACTCGGTGGGGATCCTTCCCGTCCCCCAAGCCGGAGTCGGCGTCGCAGCCGGAATGGAAAAGGAGCACACCGTCATGAGCCTCGCTGGGTTCCTCGTCCTCGCGGTCGTCGTCGTTCTCGTCGCCTACCTGGTGATGTCCCTGAGGGTGCTGCGCGAGTACGAGCGCGGCGTTGCCTTCCGGTTGGGGCGCCTTCGCCCACCGCTCGAGCCGGGTGTCAAGCTGGTGATGCTGGGATTCGAGAAGCTGATCCGGGTGGACCTGCGCGTCGTCACCCTGATGATCCCCCCGCAAGAGGTCATCACCAAGGACAACGTGCCCGCACGCGTCAACGCGGTGGTGATGTTCAAGGTCACCGACCCCGTCCGAGCCGTGATGTCCGTCGAGAACTATGCCGTCGCCACGTCGCAGATCGCGCAGACCACGTTGCGCTCCGTCGTCGGGCGGGCCGATCTCGACACCCTGTTGGCGCATCGGCAGGACCTGAACGAGGACCTGCGCGACAGCATCGCCAACCAGACCGGACCGTGGGGGGTCCAGGTGGAGGTCGTCGAGATCAAGGACGTGGAGATTCCGGAGGCCATGCAACGGGCGATGGCGCGGGAGGCAGAAGCCGAACGTGAGCGGCGGGCGAAGATCATCAACGCCCGGGGCGAGCTCCAGGCCTCGGATGAGCTCCGCCAGGCAGCGGACACCCTCTCTGCGAGCCCGGCGTCGCTCCAGCTGCGGTACCTGCAGACACTGCTGGAGCTCGGAGCCGACCAGAACTCGACGGTGGTCTTTCCGCTCCCCCTCGACATCGTCGGTCCCTTCCTGTCAGCCATCAGGCAGGATCAGGGGGCCACCCCCGGAGCTGCGCCGCACACGGCGAACGGAGCAGCATCGGTCGCCGAGGTGGACGCGGTCGACGGGTCGCTGCCCGGCAACGGCTGATGCCGGCTGCGGGCAATCCCGGCTACTGCGACAGCTGCCGGTGACGGTTGGACCGGTGCCAACGCAGCCCGCCGAGGCAGGCGATCACGACGCCGATGCCACCGACCGCCAGCCCGCCGATCAGCCATGCAAGCAGCGGATCGACATCAACGGCGGTGCCCGAAGACCCCTGCATGGAGCCGCCGAGGAACCCGGCGAGTGGGGCCAGCACGGCGAGAACGGCACCCAGGGCGACCTGCCAGAGACCGCGGTCATCCCTGTCCTCTGGTGATGGTCGCGACGTCACATGGTCGCCCTGGACTGACATCACGGTCTCCTGCGCTCGGCTGCTGTGCCGAGTCTGGCGCATTCGGGCGTCAAGGACAGCCTCGACCCGCACGAGCCGACGACGACAGCGCCGCAACGCTGCCAGACTCGGTCTGGATCCCGCCAACCGATCGCTGCCTGGTGATGACCCACCGGGTGGGAGAGGAGAGGACGATGAGCGACACTCAGGAGACGTGCGTCGGCGAAGCCCTGACGCTGGCCGACCTGGCAGATGCGCTGCTCGCCGAGGCGAGGACACGTCACGCGCACCGGGCCGGAAAGACCATCCTCACGGGACCCTCCATGCGGGCGACACTCATCGCACTCGCGGAGAAGGCCGAGCTCGCCGAGCACGAGGCGCCACCCGCCGCGACCTTGCAGGTGCTGTCCGGAGAGGTCGAGCTGACAGCCGGCGCCGACCGCTTGACCGTCGTCGGGGGGCAGATCACCGCCATACCGTCCAGGCGGCACGCGCTCGTCGCCCGTACAGACGCCGTTGTGCTGCTCACCGTCGCACTGCACTGAGTGACGGCACGGTGTGGCGGGTCGGTGGGCTCCGTCAGGCGGTACTGCTGGTACGGCCGGCGAGGAACGACAGCAGGGCGGGATCGCTCGAGACGAGCCGATCCTCCTCGACCCCGTCGCACCGGTACAACACGACCGTGACCTGCGACGAGGACCTCGTCAGCACCTGCCACTCGGCACCGGACTGATGCCAGCGCTCGAGGACCTCGACCGGGTCCGGCGCCGGACTGTCCATCCCGGAGTCGCTCATCGATCCCAGGGTGCCGCGGCGTGCGGATCGCTGCCACCCGCCGAGTCGTCGATCACCGGCCTGTCCGCGGGCTGCATGTGCCGCAGCCGGGCGTTGTCGTCGCGCAGCCGTGCGTTGTCCGACTCGAGCTCGAGCACGTGGGCCACTCCCGCCAGGTTCAGACCGGCGTCGAGCAGCTCGCCGATGCGGCGCAGCCGGGCCAGGTCCTGCTCGCTGTAGCGTCGGGTACCGCCGTCGGTCCGGTCCGGTTCCAGCAACCCCCGACGCTCGTAGAGCCGCAGGTTCTGCGTACCCATGTCCACCAGGTCGGCTGCCACCGAGATCCCGTAGACGCCGCGGTCGCTCTCGTGGCCCGAGGGCGCGGGTCCGGACGGATCGGTGCCCATTATCCCTCCGTACGACGATCCTCACGCTGGTATGTCTTGCACCAACACTGTCACGTGTGATACAAAAAATCTAGATCCGCCGTCACAGATCTCTGGTCTCGGTCCAGGTTCTCCTGGCGGCGGGCCGGAGCACCGACTCTGTCGATGGAGGTGGACAACGATGCTGATGCGCACCGACCCGTTCCGTGACCTCGACCGCTTCGCCGAGCACATCTTCGGCACCACCACGCGGCCGGCGGCGATGGCGATGGATGCGTGGCGCGAGGGTGAGGAGTTCGTCGTCGAGCTCGACCTGCCCGGCGTCAGCCCCGACTCGATCGCCGTGGACGTCGAGCGCAACGTGCTGACCGTACGGGCCGAGCGCCCGGCTCGCTCCGGCGACCAGGAGATGGTCGCGGCGGAGTGCCCACGCGGGGTGTTCAGCCGCCAGCTCATCCTGGGCGACACCCTGGACACCGAGAACATCGCCGCGAGCTACGACGCGGGCGTGCTCAGTCTGCGCATCCCCGTGGCGGAGCGGGCCAAGCCTCGCAAGATCACGGTCAGCAGCAGCGAGAGCGGCCGCGAGGCCATCAACGCCTGACGCACGCGGGAACGGCAGTGGCCAAGCGGACCGGGGAAGCACAGGTGGGGGGCGGCGTCTGCTGGCGTGGCGTCCAGCGCGCCGCCGAGCAGGAGGCGGTCGCGCAGTTCGCGGACATCGTGTGCGCCGACGACCAGCTGCTGCACGCGGCCTTCGACGCCATCGTTGCCGCCGAGTGGCCGACCCCGCCGAGCCCTCCCCGCAGACGGCGGCAGGCGAGCCGGCCGGACCGGCGGTGTCCCCGATCGCCGAGCCGATCCGGCGGTCCACGTCCGACCGTCCGCTCGCGACACACCGGTACCAACCCGCGGCAGCGCTCTCCTCCGTAACGTCGGGCGAGGCTCCATTCCGAGCGCCTGTGGTCCCGGTCGGCAACCGCCGGCCGGGACCGCAGAGCACCGAGCACCACCTGCCCCTGAGGGCCGCTGGGGGCGGCTGGGGGCCGCTGAGGGCCGCTGAGATGGCACGGAGAAGGTCATGACCGGCGCAACGCCTGACCCGTACGACGTGCTCGGCCTGGCGCCGGATGCCAGTCAGGCCGAGGTCACGTCTGCGTACCGGTCCTTGCTGCGGCAGCACCATCCGGACACCCGTGACCTCCGTGCGGACCCGGCGGCCGCGGACTCTGCGTTGCGGCGGGTCATCGCCGCCTACCTGCTGCTCAAGGACCCCGAACGGCGGGCCCGCTACCACCAGCGGTCAGGGCGGCTGTCGAGCGCGCCCGGGCCAGGTCTCCGCACGGCACGGCCACCAGCCCCCGGCCCGGTGGTGCGGCCCACGCGTGGGGTCCAACCCGAGCCACCGCTACGCGCCGGACCAGTGCGCTGGCACCGCGGCCCCGGCTGAACCCGCGACCCGCATCGGTGCCGGCTGGGCCGCCGGATGAAGTGATTCCGCGGTATCACCACCCGCAGCCGGAACCGAGAGCCGGACCACCTAGGCTCCCATTCATGCCGACCACGAAGTCCCAGATGGAGCGCCGCACGCTCGGCCGGTCCGGCCGCGAGGTGTCCGTGATCGGCCAGGGCTGCTGGCAGCTCGGTGCTGACTGGGGCGATGTCGAGCCGTCGGACGCGATCGGCGTGCTCAACGCTGCCATCGACGCGGGCGTCACGTTCCTCGACACGGCTGACGTCTACGGCGACGGCCGCAGCGAACAGCTGGTCGGCAAGGTCCTTGCCGACCGCACCGACGTCGACCTGGTGGTGGCCACGAAGATGGGCCGTCGCGCCGACCCCTTCGACGCGTCGGCCTTCACCCTCGACGCCTTCCGGGGCTGGCTCGACCGCAGCCGGCGCAACCTCGGGGTCGACAGGATCGACCTCGTCCAGCTGCACTGCCCGCCAACGTCGGTCTACTCCGACGATCGGATCTACGACCACCTGGACACCATGGTCTCCGAGGGCGTCGTCGCCGCGTACGGCGTGTCCGTCGAGACCGTCGACGAGGCGCTGACCGCCATCGCCCGTCCGCACGTGGCCAGTGTGCAGATCATCCTGAACGCCTTCCGGCGCAAGCCGCTCGAGCGGGTGCTGCCGGAGGCTGCCGCGGCAGGGGTCGGCATCATCGCCCGGGTCCCGCTTGCGAGCGGGCTGCTGTCCGGTAAGTACGACGAGCACACGACGTTCGCCGCCGACGATCACCGGACGTTCAACCGGGACGGCGGCGCCTTCGACGTCGGTGAGACGTTCAGCGGCGTGCCGTTCGACGTGGGGGTGCGAGCCGCCCAGCAGGTGGCGGACCTCACACCGGCCGGAACGACGACGGCTCAGCTGGCGCTGCGCTGGATCGTGGACCAGCCGGGTGTCACCACGGTGATCCCGGGTGCCAGGTCGGCCGAGCAGGCACGTGCCAACGCCGAGGCCGCGTGGGTGCCACCGCTGACACCCGACCTGCAGGATGCCCTGCGCGACCTCTACGACCGCGAGATCCGCGCGCACGTGCACCACCGCTGGTGACTCAGCACGGGACCGTGTGACACCCTTCCGCCGCCGTCCCGGTCAGGCGACCCCCTCGTTCTCCACCAGCTCCTTGACCCTGTCGAGAACCTCGCGCAGGGAGGCGTCGATCTGCCCGCCCTCCGCCCGCTCGGTGTGCAGCCGCACGGTCAGCCGGGAGCCGGCGGAGGCCGGCTCCACGTCGAGCTCACCGGAGTAGTTGTTCTCGCCCTCGGAGCCCCAGGCAAGGCTGCGTCCCTCCTCCCGCACCCGGAGCCAGGCCTCGCCCTGGACGGTCTGCGCCGGCGCGTCCGGCGGGTCGATCTCCGCCGTCACGTCGACCGCATCCCCACCGTCGACGGCATGTGCCTGGGTGATGCGCGGCATGTACTCGGGCAGGTGGTCCACCTCGGCCAGATAGGCGAACAACCGGTCGGGGGGTACGGACATGTCTGCGCTCTGCTCATAGGTTCCCATTCCCCACATCTACGCCGATCGGCCCTCGTCCGCACCCGGGCGCACCCGGGCGCACCCGGGCGTGCGCCCGGGCTCCGCGGTGACGCCCGCCCGGACCGCCGCGACCGGCCGCACCGCGACGCCTCGGCACCCCGCCGGTAGCGTCGCGGCGTGACGTCGACCCGGATCGCAGTGGCCGCGCCCAACCAGCTGGCCGCTGCCGCTGCCACCAGGGCGGCCGCCGACGGTGGGAACGCCGTCGATGCCGCGCTGGCCGCGGCGCTCGTCACCATGGTGACCGAGCCGGGTCTGGTCTCCCTGGCCTCGGGCGGGTTCGTCACCATCCAGCCGGCGGACGGCTCCGCGCCGGTCACCATCGACGGCTGGGTCCGCGTACCCGGCGCCGGGCTGCCCCCCGGACGCCTCGGCCGGGGCGTGTGGGACATCTACACCCCCTACGGCGGTGGCACCACCATGACCATCGGGCACGGCTCGGTGGCCGTACCGGGGACCTTGCGCGCGCTCGACCTCGCCTCGCGCCGCCACGGTCAGGCTCCGTGGCGCAATGTGGTCGGCCAGGCGGTCGAGGCCGCCCGTGACGGCTTCACGATCGGCCAGGCCACCCACCACTACCTCGAGTACGTGCACGACCTCGTGTTCGGCTGGCATCCCGAGAGCCGCGCCGTCCTGCACGACGATTCGGGCGCCCTGGTGCCGTTCGGTTCGACCATCCGCGTCCCGCATCTGGCCGACTCGCTCGAGCTGATCGCCACCGAGGGCGTCGACGCGTTCTACACCGGCGAGCTGGCGCGACTGATCACCACTGACATGGCCGAGCACGAGGGCGCGCTCACCATGGCCGACCTGGCAGCGTACGAGGCGGTGGAGCGTCCGGCCCTGGAGCTCGAGATGGGCGGATGGAGGTTGGCCGTCAACCCCGGCCCGGCGCGCGGCGGCATGGCCACGGTGGCCATCCTCTCGCGGTTGGGCGAGCGGCCGGCGTCGGGCAGCTGGGACGAGGACGACCTACGCCACCTGGTCACGGTCCAGCACGAGGTGCTCGGCGCCGATCCTGCCGCCCTGACCTCGCCCGGCACCGCCAACGTGTCCGTGGTCGACGACCAGGGCACGGCCTGCGCGGTGACCGTGTCGTCCGGGTACACGTCCGGGGTGCTGGCTCCGGGAACAGGGATCTGGCTCAACAACTGCCTGGGTGAGCAGGAGCTGCTGCCCGCCGGGTTCTCCGACCTCAGTCCCGGCGACCCGATGACCTCGAACATGGCGCCCACGGTCGGGCGGCGGCCATCCGACGGGGCGGTGCTTGCGATCGGGTCCCCTGGCTCCGACCGCATCCCCACCGCCATCGCGCAGGTGCTGGCGCTGCACGTGAACGGCGGTCTCGAGCTCGCCGACGCAGTCGCCCACCCCCGGGTGCACGTGCGCGTCCGCGAGCGGCTGGATCCGCCGGTTCGCGTCGACCACGAGGAGGACCTGGTCCTGCCCGCCGACCTGGGGTGGCCCGACCTGGCCATGCCGGCCCACTCCATGTACTTCGGCGGGGTCGGCGTCGCCCGGTGGGGCCCGGACGGCGGGCTGGGTGCCGCCGGCGACCCCCGGAGAACCGGGGCGGTGGCCGTCAGCGAGGGCCGGACCCCCAGCCGGTGACCGCGCCGCCTCCGCCCACGGCGGCCTTCGCCGGCTCTCCGTGCCATGAGCGCCACAGGTCGGCGTACGAGCCTCCGGAGGCAACCAGCTCGTCGTGGGTCCCGATCTCGGCGACGACGCCGTCCTCGACGACGGCCACGCGGTCGGCGTCGTGAGCCGAGAAGAGCCGGTGCGCGATGGCGATCACCGTGCGCCCCTCGAGGACCGCGGCCAGCGACCGCTCCAGGTGACGGGCTGAGCGGGGGTCGATCAGCGACGTCGCCTCGTCGAGCACGAGCGTGTGCGGGTCGGCCAGGACCAGCCGGGCCAGTGCCACCTGCTGGGCCTGCGCCGGCGTGAGCACGTGCCCGCCCGAGCCCACCCGGGTGTCGAGCCCGTCCGGCAGCGCCTCTGCCCACAGCAGCGCGTCCACCGCGTCGAGCGCCTCGTACAGCCGCCGGTCGACCTCGGGCGACCAGCCCCCGGTGCCGGTCGCGTGGGTCATCGCGCCGTCGAGAGCCATCACCAGGTTGTCGCGGAGCGACCCGACGAAGACGTGGTGCTCCTGTGTCACCAGGGCCACGTGCCGCCGCAGGTCGTCGAGGGGCAGCTCGGTGAGCCCCACGCCGCCGATGGCGACGTCGCCGGTACGGGGGGGATGGATCCCGGCGAGCAGCCGGCCCAGCGTCGACTTCCCGGCTCCGGAAGGACCGACCATGGCCAGCCGCTCGCCCACCCGCAGGTCGAGGTCGATGCCGTGCAACACGTCTCGGCCCTCGACGTAGGAGAAGCGCACGTCGCAGGCCGTCAGGTGCTCGTCGGCCGGCTCCCGGCCGGTGGGCGTCCGGTCGTCCGGCACGTGCGCGACCCCCAGCAGCCGGGCCAGTGAGGTGCCCGCGATCTGCAGCTCGTCGAGCCACGAGATGAGGCGGTCCAGCGGGTCGATGAGCTGCTGCACATACAGGGTTGCGGCGGTGACCTCGCCCAGCCCGACCTGGCCACGCGAGTACAGCCAGCCACCCAGCAGCAGGGTGCCCACCGTCGGCACCAGGTAGCCGAACTCGATCGTGGGGAAGAAGACCGTGCGCAGGTGCAGGGTCCGGCGCTCGCACCGGAACGAGCGCGCGATGGCCCGGTCCATGAGCGCCACCCGGGTCCGCTCCAGGCCGAGCGCCTCGACCGTACGGCCGCCCTCGACCGTCTCGGCGAGCACGGCGTTGATGGCGCCGTACGACTCGTGCTCGGCCAGGTAGGCCGGCTGGGCGCGCCGGATGTACCAACGGGTGCCGGCCCACAGGAACGGAACCGCCAGCAGCAGGGGCGCCGCCACCCAGAGCCCGACCACCAGACAGGCGGTCACCGTGAGCACCGTCGTGATCAGCGCGATCAGGGTCTCAGGGACGGCGTAGCGCAGCGACCAGCCCAGCTGGTCGACGTCACGGGACGACCTGGTCAGCAGGTCACCGGTGCCGGCGCGCTCGACCGTGCCCACCGGCAGCGCCAGAGAGTTGGCGACGAAGTCCTCGCGCAGCTCGGCCAGGGCCTGCTCGCCCAGGACGGTGGAGGCGTACCGGGCGGCGTAGGCGAGCGCGAACTGCGCCAGCAGGAAGCCCGCCAGCCACGCGACCACCGTGTCGATGTGGGCCGCCGTGGTGCCCCCGGCGACGCTCTGCACCAGGTCGCCGAGCAGCCAGGGGCCGGCCAGGCCGGCCAGGGCGGCCAGGGAGTGCAGGATCACCACCCGGGTCAGGGCACGCGGGTGCCGGCGGGCGAGGCCGCGCGCGTAGCGGCGCAGCTCGGCGCCGTCGGCCACGGGCAACAGCTCGCTCATCCGACCCCCTCCAGCTCGGCCGCCTCGTCGTCGCGGGTCACTGCGTGGCGGTAGCGCGCGTCGGTGCGCAGGAGGTCGTGATGGGTGCCCGTGGCGACCACCCGCCCGTCGACGACGAGGGCGACCTCGTCGACCCGGTCGAGCAGCAGCGGGCTCGACGTCGTCACCACCGTGGTGCGCCCCCGACGGCGCTCGGCAAGAGTCGCAGCGATGCGCGCCTCGGTGTGGGCGTCGACGGCCGAGGTCGGCTCCACCAGCACCAGCACGTCCGGGTCGGCGACCAGCGCACGGGCCAGCACGACGCGCTGTCGCTGCCCGCCGGACAGCGAGCGGCCACGCTCCTCGACCACCGTGTCCCAGCCCTGCGGCAGCGACTCGAGCACGTCGTCACCCGAGGCGGCGGTGAGCGCGTCGGCCAGCGTCGGCTCGTCCGCCGTGCCCCACGGGTCGACCGCGTGGCGCAGCGGCCCCGAGAACACGGTGCTGCTGGCGTCGCTGACCAGGATCCGCCGGCGCACCTGGGTGCGCGTCGCGGCGTCCAGTGGCACACCGCCGTACGTCACGTCGCCGTCGACGTAGCGGCCCAGCCGGTCGGCGATGCGGGCGGCGTGGTCCGGAGCAGCGGCCACCACCGCGGTGAGAAGGCCGGGTGTCACCACGAGACCTGACTCCCGGTCGAACAGCGCGCCGGCCGGCGGAAGTGGCATCGGGCCGGCGGGGTCGGTGATCGCGGGCTCGACGGCCCACACCGAGCAGAAGCGTCGGGCGGCCACCAGTGCGCGGATCAGCTTGTTGGCGAACTCGGTGGCCGTGCGCAACGGCACCACCAGGAACGCCGCGTAGCCGTAGAACGCGACGAGCTCCCCGGGACTGATCGCACCGGCGACCGCCAGCCGGGCCCCGAGCCACACCACGAGGACCACCAGGACTCCCGGCAGCAGGATCTGCAGCGCGTCGAGCAGCGCCTGCATCCTGCCCACGCGGACGCCTGCGGCGCGTACGCGCTGGGACTCGCGGGCGTACTGGTCGTGGAAGACGTCCTCACCGCCGATCCCGCGCAGGACCCGAAGGCCGCCGACGATGTCGGTCGCCTGGCTGTTCAGCCGACCCGTCATCTCGCGCTGGGACAAGGTGCGCACCTGCAGCGGCCGCAGCAGCGGGCCGATGGCGAACAGCAGCACCGGCACCCCGATGAGAACCACGAGCCCCAGCGTCTGCGACGTGTGCAGCAGGATCGCCGCGACCACGACGAACGACACGACGGCGCCCGCGGCGCGGCCGGCGACGTCCATGACGTTCCCGAAGTTGGGCAGGTCGCTGGAGCCGACGCTGACGACCTCACCGGTGGCGACCCGCTGCGGCAGTCCGGCGCCCACGTGCGTGGCCCGGCGGGTCACCAGCTGCACCACGCGGTAGGCGGCGGTCAGCCAGTTCGTCACCGAGAAGCGGTGACGCATGACCCCCGCTCCGGTCTGGACGAGGCCGACCGCCGCCAGCGCCCCCGCCCACGCCGCCAGCGCCGAGGCGTCCCGGGCGGTGACCCCCTCGTCGATCGCCTTGCCGACCAGGGCCGGCATCACCGCCTGCGCCAGCATCCACACGATCCCGAACGCCATGGCCCCGAGCAGGGTCGGCCACTGACCGCGCGCCAGCCACCACAGCAGGCGGCCGGGCGAGCGGACGTCGGGCGTACCCGGGTCGGCGAGCGGGAGAATGCGCATAGCCCCGCAACGGTACGGAACCGGCGGGTGCGGGGCGAACGGATTACTGCCGCCTGGGAGTTTTCGCAGGGTGGGCTGCGAAAGCGGCACTCCTAGGGCGCTGCAGCGCCGTGGAGGCGCAGTTTTCGCCTGTCTAGTGCGCCGCGTGTCGGCCGGGGCGGCGGCCGTCGAGCGCCCCGCACCGGGTCGGTACGGCGGGCCGGGTCAGTCCGGCGAGCGCAGCGAGGCGGCGATCCCGGTGGCGCCGGCGACGACCAGCCCGATGGGGACCAGCCAGGAGAAGTCCTCGGCTGCCACGGTGTCGGTCCACCACAGCGCCCAGCCCAGGACGCCGAGCACGACCACCAGGCCGGCCACCAGGCTCACCACGTCGATCGGGTGCCGTCTCATCCTCGCTCCACCTCGATGCGTCCGAGCTGGTTGCGGAGCACCAGCTCGAGGTCCGGCGCCGCGGTATCCGGGTCGGAGTACCGCAGGCTGCTGTCAGGCCCGTGCTCGATCCGGGAGCCGAGGATGTCCAGCTCACCTGCCCCCACGTCGGCGTCGATGGTCAGGTCGGTCCCCGGGGGGACAACGACCACGGTCTCGCCGACCCCCGTCTCGACGCGGACCACGCGACCGTCCAGCGCGTCCACGTCACTGACGCCACCCAGGTCGATGAGCTGCCTGCCGACGCCCAGCTCGTACGAGTCCTCGACCGCGGCGGCGCTCGCGGGAGACACGCGACGCTCACCGACCGTCCAGCTGGGGATCGCGGACGTGACCGCGAGCGCTCCACCGAGAAGCAGCGCCGGGACCACCAGCGGCCGGCCGTTGCCGAGCATCGTCCCGACCAGCAGGGCCGACCCCACCACACCCAGCGCGACTGCGACGACCACCGGCGCATCGACCGGCTCCCCGACACGGTCGGCGACCCATGCACCGGCCAGCACGAGTCCCACCAGCCCTAGCGCAAGCAGGGTCAGCCGCCCGCCGTCACGCCGTGCGTTCCGGGGGGAGGGGCCGGAGGGGGGTCGCGCGGCCGAGGCCCCCGGCGGCGACGCAGCCGGCCGGTCAGGGGGCGGGGTCGCTGGTGCGCCGGCCGGTGCCCCGCCGGACAGCAGCCGCGTGGTCTCGTCCGGGGTCTCCCCGGCCGGGACGACGGCCTCGCTCGCGGTTGCCCCGCTGTGCGGGCCGTCGCCAGTTCCCACGCCCGCACCCGGATCCGTACCCGTGCCTCGGCCGGCGTCCGCACCCGTGCCCGGGCCTGCACTCGTGCCGGGACCTGCACTCGAGCCCGGACCCGCACCCGTGCCTGGGCCGGCGCCCGCACTCGCACCCGTACCTGTGCCGCTGTCCGGACCGCTCCCGGTGCCGTC
The DNA here is from genome assembly GCA_029266455.1 of Nocardioidaceae bacterium. GTDB lineage: Bacteria > Actinomycetota > Actinomycetes > Propionibacteriales > Nocardioidaceae > JACCWP01. The sequence goes on along the minus strand of JAQSWV010000024.1, from coordinate 23,284 downwards.
GTCGCCGCGGTCGCGGTCGCGGATCAGGAGCCAGGCGATAACGCCGACGACCACCAGGCCCGGCCACGGACCCCACCACAGCACGCCCGGCCCCACGATCGCCGTCACGGCGAGCGCGGCCGCCAGCAGCAGGACGACCGTGCGCGTACCTCCGCGGTGCAGCGCATCGACCTGGCCGAGCGGTGCCCGGTCGCTGCCCTCCTCGGGGGTCAGCAACCAGACCGTCGCGTACACGATGAGCCCGAGCCCGCCGACGACCGACAACGTCGCCAGCAGCACGCGGACGACCACCGGGTCCAGCCGCAGGTAGCGGGCCAGGCCGGTGCAGACGCCGGCCACGATCCGGTCGTCGACGGGCCGGCGCAGCTCCAGCACCGTTCGCAGCCGGGACGCGTCGAACGCCGCGTCCGGCGGTGGTGCCGTGGTCGTCTCGTCCATGTCCACCATCGTGGGCGTCCCGTGGCCGCGGGGACCATAGGGGACGACCCTGGTCCGGACCTGAGGCCCGCGGCCGGCATGCAGGGGATGGTCAGGGTCGTCGCTGATGGTCGCGGGCGCACCCGGTGTGTGAGCATCGAGAGGTGACGACGTCGACCGCAGCGCGAGCCGGAGCGGCTGCCGGACGTGCGTCGGACGGCCTCCCGTACCGCCGGGCCGTGCGTCCCCTTGACGGCCGGATGGTCGCGGGGGTGGCCGCCGGGCTGGCCGAGCATCTCGGTGTCAGCGTGCTGGCGGTACGGATCGCGCTGGTCGTGGGCGTCGGGCTCGGCGGTGCCGGGGTCCTGGCCTACGGCCTGCTCTGGGGCCTGCTGCCGCAGGAGGCTCCTCCTGGGGACAGCGCCGCGCCCGGACTGGATGCTGCCACCCGTCAGGGCCGGCGCACCGGTGTCGCCCCGGCCGGGGTGCGGCGGCGCGGCGACTCCGGTCAGGCGGTCGCGCTCGGCGTGATCGGCCTCGGGGTGGTGCTGCTCTCCGCACGCGCAGGGTCGTTCGGCCCGTTCGTCATCCCGGTGCTGGCCGGAGCCGCCGGTGTCGCGCTGGTGTGGTGGCAGGCCGACCAGGTGCAGCGGGCTCGCTGGACCGACCGCTCGCCCGGGTTGCCCGTGCTGGGGCTGGTGCTGGGCGCCGACACCCGCGGGGCCCTGATCCGGCTGGTGCTCGGTGGGGCGCTCGTCGTCACCGCGATCTCGGTGCTGGTGGCGCAGTCCGCCGGCTGGAGCCTGCTCGACGACGTGGTGATCGCCCTGGTGCTGGCGCTGGCCGGCGTGGCCCTGCTGCTGGGCCCGTGGGTCACCAGGCTCGTCCGCGAGCTGGGGGCCGAGCGGTCGGAGCGGGTACGCGCGCAGGAGCGCGCCGACGTGGCCGCGCACCTGCACGACTCGGTGCTCCAGACGCTGGCACTGCTGCAGCGGCATGCCGGCGACGAGCGCACGGTCGCCACGCTGGCCCGCAAGCAGGAGCGCGAGCTGCGAGCGTGGCTCTTCGGGGCCCAGGAGAGGACGGCCGACCCGGACGGCAGCCCGGCGACGCTTGCGTCGGCACTGGCCAGGGCCGTGGCCGAGGTGGAGGAGGAGCAGGCCGTACCCGTCGAGCTCGTCGTGGTCGCCGACACCACCCTCGACCGCGACACCCAGGCGCTGGTACGGGCCACCCGTGAGGCGGTGCTCAACGCGGCCCAGCACTCCGGGGCCGACCGCGTGGACGTGTACGCCGAGGTCCAGCGGAGCCACGTCGAGGTCTTCGTCCGCGACCGGGGATGCGGCTTCGACCCCGCGGCGGTGCCGCTCGAGCGACTGGGACTGCGGGGATCGGTCCGCGACCGGATGCGTCGCCACGGCGGCGAGGCCACCGTCCGCAGCGCAGCCGGCGAAGGCACGGAGATCCGGCTGGTGCTGCCACGCCCGGTCGACCAGGACGAGGGAGCATCCCGATGACCAGCGACCCGCCCACCCCGGATCCGATCGGCCCCACGCCACCACGGGATGCGCAGGGGCCGGGTGGATCCTCCGCCGGGCCCGACCCGGCGCTGCCCCGGGTGGTCCTGGTGGACGACCACCAGATGTTCCGTGCCGGGGTGCGCTCCGAGCTCGGCGGCGCCGTCGAGGTCGTGGCGGAGGCCGGCGACGTGGAGCAGGCGGTGGCCGCCATCACGGCGACGGCGCCGGACGTCGTGCTGCTCGACGTGCATCTGCCCGGCGGCGGGGCGACGGAGGTCCTGCGCCGGATGCAGGGTCGGATGGGCCGTACGAGCGTGCTCGCCCTGAGCGTCAGCGACGCCGCCGAGGACGTCATCGCGGTGATTCGTGCGGGCGCGCGGGGCTACGTCACCAAGACCATCACCGGACCGGAGCTGGTGGCGGCGATCCGCAGGGTGGGCGACGGGGACGCCGTCTTCTCGCCACGGCTGGCGGGCTTCGTCCTCGACGCGTTTGCCGGCCAGGTGGCGGTCGCCGACATCGACGAGGACCTCGACCGCCTGACCGAGCGGGAACGCGAGGTGATGCGCCTCATCGCCAGGGGCTACGCGTACAAGGAGGTCGCCCGAGAGCTGGTGATCTCCATCAAGACCGTGGAGACGCATGTCTCCAGCGTGCTGCGCAAGCTGCAGCTGTCGAGCCGGCACGAGCTCACGCGCTGGGCGGCTGCCCGACGCCTGGTCTGAAGAGGCGGCCCGAGCGGGCGTGGGCGACAGGAGGGTCATCTGTCCCCCCACGCCCGACATGCGGAGGAAACGATGGCGCACAACAGGTCCCTGGGTGGAGTCTGGACCCTGTGAACGACATGGCGCGTGACATCAGTGGCAGCAGCATGAGCCCCGTCGACCCGCACGTCATCGTGCTGTTCGGCGCCACCGGCGACCTGGCGAAGCGCAAGCTGCTGCCTGGGCTGATGCACCTGTCCCAGGCGGGACTGGTGCCGAGCTGTCGCATCCTCGGGACGTCGCTCGACGAGTTCGACGACGACGAGTTCCGCAAGTTCGCGCGCAAGGCGGTTGACGAGTTCAGCCCCCGGCCGGTGTCGGAGGAGCAGTGGGACGACTTCTGCGCGCTGCTGCACTACGTCCCACAGACCGAGGGGCCACAGGCGCTGGCCGACGCGGTCGCCGAGTGCGAGGAGGCGCTGGGGGAGACCGCGCGCCGCCTGCACTACCTGTCCGTGCCGCCCAACGCGGCCCTGCAGGTGGTGGACACGCTCGAGCAGGCGAAGCTGGTGGAGCGCTCGCGCATCATCATGGAGAAGCCGTTCGGCACCGACCTGGAGAGCGCGGTCGAGCTCAACGCCGACCTGCACAAGGTGTTCGACGAGTCGCAGATCTTCCGGATCGACCACTTCCTGGGCAAGGAGGCGGCGCAGAACATTCTCGCGTTCCGCTTCGCCAACGGCTTGTTCGAGCCGATCTGGAACCGCCAGTTCATCGACCACGTGCAGATCGACGTGCCCGAGAGGCTGGGCCTGGAGGGCCGGGCGAAGTTCTACGAGTCGATCGGTGCCTACAAGGACATGGTCGTCACCCACCTGATGCAGGTGGCGGCGTTCATGGCGATGGAGCCGCCCACCGCGCTCGCCCCGGAGGCGATCGGCGAGGAGAAGAACAAGGTCTTCCGTTCGATGAAGCCGATCGAGCCACACAACGTCGTGCGCGGTCAGTACGCCGGCTATCGTGACGAGCCGGGTGTCAGCCCGCAGTCGGACACCGACACGTTCGTGGCCCTCAAGCTCGAGATCGACAACTGGCGCTGGGCCGGTGTCCCGTTCTTCCTGCGGACGGGCAAGCGCCTGGCCGAGGGTGCGCGGATCATCTCGATCGCGTTCCGTGAGCCGCCGAAGTCGATGTTCCCGCAGGGCTCGGGGGTGGGCGCGCACGGCCCGGACCACCTGACCTTCGACCTCGCGGAGGCGTCGAAGCTGTCGCTGTCGTTCTACGGCAAGAAACCCGGCACCGGCATGAAGCTCGACAAGCTGAGCCTGCAGTTCGCCCTCGAGGAGACCGGTCGCGAGGGCGCGGTGCTGGAGGCGTACGAGCGGCTCATCCACGACGCCCTGCGCGACGACCACACCCTGTTCACCACCGCATCGGGGATCGAGCGGCTCTGGGACATCTCCCGCCCGCTGCTCGCCGATCCGCCGCCGGTGCGTACCTACGAGCCGGGGTCGTGGGGGCCGAACTCCATCCATCAGCTGATCGCACCGCAGGCCTGGCGGCTGCCGTTCGAGCGCACCTGGCGGAGCCGGGGCAGCATCTGACGCGACCCCGGTCGGGATGCGCTGGTCCCCCAACGGTTCCGCACCGGCACGCCCTCCGCCAGGCGTCGCCGCCCGGCCGTAGGCTGACCAGGACATGACTGCGCCGTTCCCCGTGCCCACCGTCGCCCCGACCGCTGCCGCCGCCCGGAAGCGCAGGCCCGACCCGGAGACCCTCCTCGAGGGACTGAACGACTCCCAGCGCACGGCCGTCGTGCACGAGGGCAGCCCGTTGCTGGTCGTCGCCGGTGCGGGATCGGGAAAGACGCGGGTGCTGACCCGGCGGATCGCCTGGACGATCTCGAAGCGGGGTGCCCACCCGGGATCCATCCTGGCCATCACGTTCACCAACAAGGCCGCCGCCGAGATGCGGGAGCGGGTCGCCGCCCTGGTCGGCGGCCGGGCGCGCCTGATGACCGTGTCCACCTTCCACTCCGCCTGCGTCCGCATCCTGCGCCGGGAGGCCCAGCGGTTCGGCTTCTCGTCGTCGTTCTCGATCTACGACGACGCCGACTCCCGGCGGCTCATGACGATGGTCTGCCGCGACCTCGAGCTCGATCCCAAGCGCTTCCCACCCCGGGCCGTGCAGCACTGGGTGTCCAACCAGAAGAACGAGCTGCGCGACGCCGAGGACGCCGTCCGCCGGGCCGACAACGACATCGAACGTGCGTACGCCGACGCCTACGCCCGCTACCAGGCACGGCTCACCGAGGCGAATGCCCTCGACTTCGACGACCTGATCATGACGACCGTGCACCTGTTCCAGGGGTTCCCCGACGTGCGCGAGGCGTACCGCCGTCGCTACCGGCACGTCTTGGTCGACGAGTACCAGGACACCAACCACGCGCAGTATGCGCTGGTGCGGGAGCTGTGTGCCCCCGACCCCGCGGGAGGTCCGGGCGCGGGTGGTACGCCCGACCCGGCCGCCGTGGCCCCTGGGGAGCTCATGGTCGTCGGTGACTCGGACCAGTCCATCTATGCCTTCCGCGGCGCCAACATCCGCAACATCCTCGAGTTCGAGAACGACTTCCCCGACACCCGCACCGTGCTGCTGGAGCAGAACTACCGCTCGACGCAGTCGATCCTCACCGCGGCCAACGCCGTGATATCACGCAACGCCCGGCCCAACGCCAAGCGGCTGTGGACCGACGCCGGAGCCGGTGACCTGCTCGTCGGGTACGTCGCCGACGACGAGCACGCCGAGGCGCAGTTCATCGCCGACGAGATCGACCGGCTGGCCGACGAGGGGCTGGCCAGGCCCAGCGAGGTCGCCGTGTTCTACCGCACCAACGCGCAGAGCCGCGTGTTCGAGGAGGTGTTCATCCGGGTCGGCCTGCCGTACAAGGTGGTCGGCGGACTGCGGTTCTACGAGCGGCGCGAGGTCAAGGATGCGCTGGCCTACCTGCGGGCGCTGATCAACCCGCGGGACACCGTCTCGCTGCGCCGGATCCTCAACGTGCCCAAGCGCGGCATCGGCGAGCGGGCCGAGGCGTGCGTGGCCGCCCTGGCCGAGCGTGAGCGCATCGGATTCTTCGAGGCGCTGCACCGGGTCGAGCAGGCACCGGGCATCGCCACCCGCTCGGTCGCCGCGGTACGCGCCTTCGTCGAGATGATCGACGACCTGCGGCTGCTGGTCGACGTGGGAGAGCCCGCCGACGTGGTCCTCGAGGCGGTGCTGACCCGCAGCGGCTACCTCGCCGAGCTCGAGCAGTCCGAGGACCCGCAGGACGAGACCCGCGTCGAGAACCTCGCCGAGCTGGTCGCCGTGGCCCGCGAGTTCGTCACCGAGGCCGCCGACGTCACCGAGACGGGGGCCGACGACGACCCCGTCGAGCCGGGCTCGTTGGGCGCTTTCCTGGAGCGCGTCGCGCTGGTGGCCGACTCCGACCAGATCCCGGACGCCCCGGCAGACGGCGAGGACGGCGAGAACGGGGGCGGCGGGGTCGTGACGCTGATGACCCTGCACACGGCCAAGGGTCTGGAGTTCCCGGTCGTCTTCCTGTCCGGGCTCGAGGACGGCGTCTTCCCCCACCTGCGCTCGCTCGGTGACCCCCGCGAGCTCGAGGAGGAGCGCCGGCTCGCCTATGTCGGCATCACCCGGGCGCAGCGGCGGCTCTACCTCAGCCGCGCCACGGTCAGGTCTGCCTGGGGCGCACCGCAGCACAACCCGGCGTCCCGTTTCCTCGACGAGCTGCCCGATGAGCTGATCGACTGGCGGCGGACCGAGGCGGACCAGACCCGCTGGAGCGGTGGAGCCGTCCCGCTGTCCCGGCCGGTCGCGCGGCCCTCGCCGGCGCGAGGACGTGCTGGCTCGTCGGAGCGGTCCATCCCCACGCTGCGTCCGGGTGACCGGGTCGCGCACGACTCGTTCGGGCTCGGCACGGTCGTCGCCGTCGACGGCGTCGGCGACCGGAGCGTCGCCTCGGTGGACTTCGGCTCAGCGGGGGTCAAGCGCCTGCTCCTGCGCTACGCGCCGGTACAGAAGCTGTAGCGACGCACCTGCCGCTGCCCGGTGCTGCCCGGTGCTGCGGCCTGGTGGAGCTGCTCCGGATCAGGGCCGGATGCCGTGGGCGACGAACTCGGCGAGGGGGTCGACCGGGTCACCGCCACGGGGGCGCACCTCGAGGTGCAGGTGGGGACCGGTCACGTTCCCGGTGGAGCCGACCGCCCCGATGGGGTCGCCGGCGGCGACCACCTCGCCACGCTGGGCCGTCTGCGAGGACAGGTGGCAGTACCAGATCTCGGTGCCGTCGTCGGACGTCACCACCGTCGTGTTGCCGTACGCGCCGTCGTACTTGGTCGAGGTCACGCTGCCAGTGGCCACCGAGACGATGGGGGCGCCCTCGGAGGCGGCGAAGTCCAGCCCGGTGTGCACCGTCGACCACAGGTAGCTGCTCTCACCGAACGTGGCGGTCAGGTTGTAGCGGGAGATCGGGAGCACCCACCGGGCCGCGGCCAGCTCATCCGCGCGCTCCTCCGCCTTGTCGGTCAGCCGGGCGAGTGCCTCGATGCGCTGGCGTGCCTGCACCTCCGCCTGCTGCTGCAGCCCGGAGCGAACGTCGCCACGGCTGACCTGAGAGACAGCGTCGTCGCGGCGCGAGGCGAGGAATGCCGAGATGTCGCCGGGGCCGGAGCCGGCCGACGCGCCGGGGCCACCGGTCCGGCCGGTCGGTGCACCGGTCGCGGAGCCGCCCGCCACCTGGGCCGCCGCTGCGGAGCCGGAACCGGTGAGGGGGGCGGCCGGCACCACCGACGCCAGGCTCTGCAACGACGCGGAGCCGGCGGCATCGGTGGTGCCGCCACCGCTCGCGGCAGCCGTGGCGACCCCGACGCAGGTCGCGACGACTGCCAGCCCGGTCACCACCGGCCCGCGCAACCAGCGTCGGAGCCCGGCGGCGCGCGGCGGGCCGGCGCGATGGGTCGGGCAGGGTCGCGTCCGGCGGTGCCGGGCCGGCATCCGCACCTGCCGTCGGCCGGCAGAACGGCCGGGGTCGGAACTCGGCACGCGTCGACCTCACCTCTCGTCGGGAGTGGGAATGCTGGCTGCGGCCGCGATGTCACGGTCTGGGACAGTTCACGTGCATCTCGGGAGCCGGAACCCCGCGGAACGATAACGGAACGGTGACGGAACGACTAATTGACGGCTTGGCGACGTGTGGGCGTCCGCTCATGGTGGACGGGCTCAGACGGCCACCGACGGGCCGGCTGCGGTGTCCCTCCGGTCCGGGTTCGGGTACTGTCCCCACGTGCCGAAGCGGATCGTGGTGGCGAAACCGGGCCTGGACGGGCACGACCGAGGGGCCAAGGTGGTGGCCCGCGCACTGCGGGACGCGGGCAACGAGGTCATCTACACCGGCCTGCACCAGACGCCCGAGCAGATCGTCGAGGCCGCGCTTGCCGAGGACGCGGACGCGATCGGCGTCTCCGTCCTCTCGGGCGCGCACATGACGCTGTTCCGCAAGATCCTGACGCTGCTCGAGGAACGTGACGCCACCGACATCGTCGTGTTCGGCGGCGGGATCATCCCCGAGGACGACATCCCGCAGCTGCGTGAGATCGGCGTCTCCACGATCTTCACGCCCGGGGCGACCACCACCGAGATCGCCACCTGGGTCGACGAGAACGTCGCGGACGCCAGCTCCCAGGTCGGCAGCTGACGCTCGCCGGGCCCAGCGGGTCCCCGGCCACCGGTACGGGGCAGCGGTACGAGTACGGGTACGGGGTCAGTGCCGCGGGTCCCCGTCGCGGCGGCTCACACCCGACCCGCCACCCCGGCCCCGCCGGACCGACCTCCGGACCAGCTCGGCGACACCTCGCGGCGACGTCCGGGGCAGCCAGTGACCGCCCTCCACCTCGACACACTCGACCGGACCGGCGGCCGAACCCCAGCGCAGCAGCGCCGGGGTGAGGAAGCGGTCCTGGCGAGGCACCACCACGAGTACCGGCACACGCGTGCGCCCCGGTCCGGGGTTGCGCATCCGCCGGCGGATGTTCGCCCGGTAGAGACGTGTACCCCGAGCCCCGTCGGCACCGAGCGTCTCCGCCCAGTGGCCGCTGGGCCCGTCGGCGCAAGTGAGGCGCTCGGCGCGTGCCAGCCGCCGGCGCAGGGGACCGGCCAGGTGCCGCCATGCGAGTCCGGGGAGGACGGGCACGTGCAGCGCCAGCACGTACCGGGAACGCCGGCGTTGCGCGCGCACCTGGGCGACGGGCGCGTGGCGGACGAACGCGGCGACATGGTCGAGCGAGGGCCCGCTGATGGAGGTGAACGACGCGATCCGGCCCTGCAGGCGTGGATCGGTCTCCTCGTTGCACACGGCGTCCCACAGCTGCACCGACCCCCAGTCGTGCCCGACCAGGTGCACGGGACGTCGCTCCGGCACGACCGTGTCGAGGACGGCGACGAGGTCGTCGACGAGGCGCTCGGCCCGGTATCCGCGGGTCTCGTGCGGGGTACCTGAGCGACCGGCGCCGCGGACGTCGTAGGTGACGACCAGGTGGTCCGGTGCGAGCTCGGACACGACGAGGTCCCAGACCTCCTGGGTGTCCGGGTAGCCGTGCACGGCGACGACCACCGGGGCATCGCCGGGCAGGTCACCGGCGGCGTGCAGCGTCGCGTTCAGGGTGACGTCACCGGTGTCCACGACAACCGTGCGCGCCGGGACGGGCGGCCGCGGCTGGCCGCTGCCGCCGGAGGGGGTCACGGCGCCCATCCTGCCTCGGGGCTACAGTCAGGTCCGCCGTCAGCGCCGGCCTGCCGGCCCCTCTCAGTGGACAAGGACGTCTTTCCGTGGACCTGATGGAGTACCAGGCCAAGCAGCTGTTCGCCAAGCACGACGTACCGGTGACCCTGGGGATCGTGGCGACGACGCCGGACGAGGCACGGGCCGCGGCCGAGGAGCTGGGTGGGCGTGTCGTGGTCAAGGCGCAGGTCAAGGCCGGCGGACGCGGCAAGGCGGGTGGTGTGAAGCTGGCCGACGGCCCGTCCGAGGCCGCCGAGCGCGCCGCCGACATCCTCGGCATGGAGATCAAGGGCCTGACCGTGCACCGGGTGCTGGTCGACCCCACGGCCGACATCGCCGACGAGTTCTACTTCTCGTTCGTCGTGGACCGGGCGCGCCGCGGGTACCTCTGCATCGCCAGCGTCGAGGGCGGGGTCGAGATCGAGGAGGTCGCTCGGACGAACCCGGACGCCGTCGCCCAGGTGCCGATCGACCCCGTGACCGGGGTCGACGAGGCCGTCGCGCGGGAGATCGTCGCCCGGACCGGCTTCCCGGACGACATCGCCGACCGGGCCGTCGACATGGTGCTGAAGCTCTGGAAGGTGTTCATCGAGGAGGACGCCAGCCTGGTCGAGATCAACCCGCTGGCCAAGCTGGGCAACGGCACCCTCGAGGCGCTCGACGGCAAGGTCACCCTGGACGACAACGCCGGCTTCCGCCACCCCGAGCACGACGAGTACGACGACGTCGAGGCCGCCGAGCCGCTGGAGCGGCTCGCCCGGGAGAAGGACATCAACTACGTGAAGCTCGACGGGCAGGTCGGCATCATCGGCAACGGAGCCGGACTGGTCATGTCGACCCTCGACGTCGTCGCCTACGCCGGTGAGGAGCACGGGGTCAAGCCGGCCAACTTCCTCGACATCGGCGGTGGCGCCAGCGCCGAGGTGATGGCCAACGGGCTCGAGATCGTGCTGGGCGACCCCGGCGTGTACTCGGTGTTCGTCAACGTCTTCGGCGGCATCACCTCCTGTGACGCGGTCGCAGACGGGATCGTCACGGCGTTCCGGCTGCTCGAGGAGCGGGGCGAGCCGGTCACCAAGCCGCTGGTCGTACGCCTGGACGGCAACAACGCCGACGAGGGCAGGCGCATCCTCGACGAGGCCGGGCTGGGCGGGGTGGAGCGGGTCGACACCATGGACGGGGCCGCCGCGCGCGCGGCCGAGCTCGCCGCTGCCGGCGTGCAGAAGGGCTGACGACAGATGGCGATCTTCCTGTCCGGCGAGAGCCAGATCATCGTGCAGGGCATGACCGGCTCCGAGGGCCTCAAGCACACCCGGCGGATGCTCGCGGCGGGCTCCACCATCGTCGGGGGGGTCAACGCGCGCAAGGCCGGGGAGACCGTCGACATCGACGGGACCGGGCTCCCGGTCTTCGGCACCGTGGCAGAGGCGATGGAGGAGTCGGGCGCCGACGTGTCGGTCGCGTTCGTCCCGCCGAAGTTCACCAAGGACGCCGTTCTCGAGGCGGTCGACGCCGCCATGCCTCTGGTCGTGGTCATCACCGAGGGCGTGCCGGTGCATGACACCGCCGTGTTCCGGGCGCACGCCGAGCAGCAGGGCACCACCCGCATCATCGGGCCCAACTGTCCGGGCATCGCGTCTCCCGGTCAGTCGAACGCGGGCATCATCCCGGCCGACATCACCGGCCCGGGCCGCATCGGCCTGGTGAGCAAGTCGGGCACGCTCACGTACCAGCTGATGTACGAGCTGCGCGACATCGGGTTCACCACCTCGGTCGGCATCGGGGGCGACCCCATCATCGGCACCACCCACATCGACTGCCTGCAGGCCTTCGAGGACGACCCCGACACCGACGCCGTCATCATGGTCGGCGAGATCGGCGGCGACGCCGAGGAACGGGCCGCAGAGTTCGTCGCCGACACGGTCACCAAGCCCGTCGTCGCCTACGTCGCCGGATTCACCGCCCCCGAGGGCAAGACCATGGGACACGCCGGCGCGATCGTCTCCGGCTCGTCCGGTACCGCCGAGGCCAAGAAGCAGGCCCTCGAGGAAGCCGGTGTCCGCGTCGGCAAGACCCCCAGCGAGACCGCCCGGCTGATGCGCGAGATCGTCAGGTCCCGCTGAGCCGGACCGCTGTGCTCAGCGGACGGGCGTCACCGCGGCACCTCGTCGAGCTCACGCAGCCGCTCACCCGCGCGAAGCACCAGCCCGGCGAACGCCGTGGCGCCGATGTCCGCCTCGGGCGTGCCCAGGAAGGACAGCTGGGCGATTCTGGTGCCCCGGCGCACCAGCCCGAGCCGGTACGCGACCTCGACGCCCTCCGAGACCTCGAAGGTCAGCGCCCACGCATGGCCCCGCACGTCGCCGGACCGCACCGTGTCGTGACGGCGGATGCGCGCGGACAGCTCCCGGTCGGGGCAGCCGGCGACCCGCGCTGCCACCTTCTCGGTGAAGGCGGGTGCCAGCCCTCGACGGGTCGCCCGCGCGACGGTCTCGCTGAGCCCGAAGCGCTGCGGCAGGTCTGACTCAGGGACCACGAACGTCCGCGACCGCACCTGGGTGAACGCCCGGCGCCCGAAGTCGGCGTCGTCGCACAGCGTCGCCGCAGGGTTGAGACCGGTGGCGCGCATCGGCGCGGTCCCGGCCCAGACGGCATTCAGGCCGTCCACAGGAGGCAGGTCCACGACGCCGAGGAAGCCCGGCACCTCGCCGGTGGGAGGCGGCGGCGCAGGGGCCGGTCGCCGCTGGCTCCCACAGCCGCCACCGGTGGTCGGGCACAGTCGGTCCAGCGCGCGGGACATGCTGCGCGCCATGGCCATCGCGCCGGGGCCGACCGCCCGGCTGACCTCGTGCACCAGCGCGGTCGTGGCCACACCACTGCGGGCCACGGCAACCGTGAGGGTCCGCACCGGCTGCGACCACCTGCGCAGGACCAGTATCCGCACATCGCCGCGGCCGTTGCGCGCGTCGACCAGGAAGCTCGATATCAGCTGCAGGCGTGGCGCCTGGCAGCCGGCATACCAGCCGATCATCGTCCGGTACGCCGCCGCTGCTCCCGCCGGGCGCCGGGCCACCTCGACGGTCTGCACGGCTCGCTGCGGACGCCCGGAGTCGGCCACGTACCTGCGGACGAGAAGGCCCTGCGGGCGCGGGCGGGCCGTCGGGCGTGGCTGGCAGACCGAGGCGATGGCGCCCCCCTCGCCGGCCACTCGCCACGAGGTCCGCGGATCGAGGCGAGGCAGCTGCGCTGGTCTCAGCAGCTGGTCCCGACTCGCGCCTGGAGGTTCTGGAGGGCCGGGATCGGAGGCTTCGGGTCCGGTGGTCGGCTCGCTCGGGTTCGTCGCGGCCGGGGTCGCATCGGTCTCTCCGAGCAGGCGGTCGAGCAGGTCAGGGCCGGCCGTCGGGGAGACGACCAGGACGCCTGCCGCCGCCACGACGACCGCGAGCACGATGGCCGCGGCCCTCCACAGCCGGCGCCGGGGTCGTCGGCTCGGTCCGGGGGGCTCGTCCACGCGCGCCATCAGGTGAGCACCTCGTCGGGGGCAGGGGCGATCGCTCTGGTCCGGTCGGGGTCTGTCCGGGGGTCGGCCGTCGCGGGCCGCCTCGACGGTACGCGACCGGATGCGCGTGTCGCGACCCGGCGGCTGAGCCCACTGGTCGAGAGTGGGACGGATGTCTGCCGTCACCCAGCGTCCGCGACCGTCGAGCCTGCAGTCCTGGGGCGGCGGCTCCGCGTCCCGTCACGGACCGGCGCGACCACTCGTCGTGTCGGCGCTGCTCGCCGCACTGGCGGTTGCGGCCTGTGGCCTCGTCGCCGCGGTAGCCCTTGCGGTCATCGGCTGGTTGGCCTCCTCCGGTGGCACCGTCGGCGGTGCCGCGGAGGTCGGGGTCGCGGTCTGGCTGACCGGGCACGGGACGCCGCCGGGGATCGGCCCGGTGCAGCTCGGCCTGGTGCCGCTCGGTGTCCCGCCGCTCGTGGTGCTGCTGAGCCGCTGGGCCGGCAGGTGGGCCCTCGACGCGTCCGCGGCGGCGGGCCGGATCGGCACCGCCGCCGCGGTCGCCGTGGCCGGGTTGACCTACGCCGCGCTCGCCGCCGGGCTCGCGCTGGTGGCGGTACCGTCCGGCGCCGCGGTCGGCCCCCTGCGCGCGGGTGTGCTCGCGGGCCTCCTGGTCGCGCTCGGACTCGCCGCGGCGACGGTGTCCGCCCGCGGCCTGCTGGCGCGTGCCGCCGAGAGGACGCCTGTGTGGGTCGCTGCCGCTGCCCGTGGTGCGGTGACCGGCCTGGTCACCATGCTGGGGCTGTCGGCGCTGATCGTGCTGGCCACGCTGGTGGTGCACGCGCCGGACGTGTGGGCGTTGGGTGGGCGGCTCGCGCCGGGCCTGGTCGGAGCCGTGCTGCTCGCCGGTGCGAGCCTGCTGTACCTGCCCAACGCGGTGCTGTGGGCCGCGGCGTACCTGCTGGGTCCTGGGTTCGAGGTCGGCGCGGGCAGCCAGGTCTCGCCGTCCACGGTCGTGCTCGGCCCGCTGCCGGCCTACCCGCCGCTCGCCGCGCTGCCCGGCCCGGGCGAGCAGCCCGCGGTCCTGCTGCTCCTGCTGGTGCTGCCGCTGGCTGCGGGTGCTGTCGCGGGCGCCGCGGCCGAGCGGCGCACGCCCGGTGCCCGGTGGCGGACGAGCGCGTTGACCGGAGCCGCCGCCGGAGCGCTGGCCGGGGCGGCGCTGGGGCTGGCGATGATGCTGGCCGGGGGTGCCATCGGGCCGGGGCGCATGAGCGAGGTCGGGCCCTTTCCCTCGGCCGCGGTGGTCGCCGTCCTCACCCTGGCCCTCGGCGGTCTGCTCGGCGCCTGCGCCGTCCGCGTCCTCGGAGACCGGCTGGCACTGCTCCCCGGGCGCCTCCGGCTGCCCGGTCGGCCGGCCTGGCCCGGTTGGGCGCGGCTGCCGTGGAGGCATCGCTAGGGTCTGCCGGGTGCCCGAGTCGTACGGTCCGCTGGCCGAGTCCGGCGACCCCGCGCGCCTGGTGGTGCTGGTCTCGGGCTCGGGCACCAACCTGCAGGCGCTGCTCGACGCGTCGCAGGACTCGTCGTACGGCGCCCGGGTGGTGGCGGTGGGTGCCGACCGGGAGGGGACGACCGGCGTGCGGCGGGCCGAACGGGCGGGGGTGCCGACGTTCTGCGTCCCGCTCGGAGCCTTCGCCGACCGGTCCGCCTGGGACGCCGCCCTCACCGAGCAGGTGGCGTCGTACCGGCCGGACCTGGTCGTGTCGGCGGGCTTCCTCAAGCTGGTCGGGCAGCACTTCCTCGACCGGTTCGGCGGGATCTACGTCAACACACACAACGCGCTGCTGCCGTCGTTCCCGGGCATCCACGGGCCGCGCGACGCCCTGGCGCACGGCGTCAAGGTCGCCGGCGCGACCCTGTTCGTCGTCGACCGCGGGGTGGACACCGGGGCCATCGTGGCCCAGGTCGCCGTGCCGGTGCACGACGACGATGACGAGCAGCGGCTGACCGAGCGCATCAAGGCCGCCGAGCAGCGACAGCTGGTCGAGCAGGTGGGGCGCATGGTCCGCCAAGGGTGGACCATCGACGGACGAAAGGTCACGATCCCATGAGCCCAGGACGGACAGCACCGGACCAGGGGCGCCGGACCGTACGCCGGGCGCTGCTGTCGGTGTACGACAAGACCGGTCTGGAGGCTCTCGCCGTCGGTCTGCACGAGGCCGGTGTGGCGCTGGTCTCGACCGGGTCGACCGCTGCGCGCATCGCCGAGGCAGGCGTCCCCGTCACATCGGTCGAGGAGCTGACCGGGTTCCCCGAGTGCCTGGACGGGCGCGTCAAGACGCTGCACCCCGGCGTGCACGCGGGGATACTCGCGGATCTCCGCCTCGACTCGCACCGCGACCAGCTGGCAGAGCTCGGCATCGAGGCGTTCGACCTGGTGGTGAGCAACCTCTACCCGTTCACCGAGACAGTGTTGTCGGGGGCGTCCGCGGACGGGTGCGTCGAGCAGATCGACATCGGTGGGCCGGCGATGGTCCGAGCGGCCGCCAAGAACCACCCCAGTGTCGCCGTGGTGGTCTCCCCCGAGCGCTACCTGGCCGTGCTGGGCTCCGTGCGCGCGGGCGGGCTCACCCTGTCCGAGCGGCAGCTGCTGGCAGCGGAGGCGTTCGCGCACACGGCGACCTACGACGTGCACGTGGCCTCCTGGATGGGCAACGCGCTGGCCGACACCTCGGGCGGCACCGGCTGGCCGGCCTGGGTCGGCGCCACCTGGCAGCGCGCCGATGTGCTGCGCTACGGCGAGAACCCGCACCAGCGGGCCGCCTTGTACCGCTCGGGGTTCGTCCCCGACCCGGGCCTGGCACAGGCCGAGCAGCTGCACGGCAAGCAGATGTCGTACAACAACTTCGTCGACGCCGACGCGGCGCGCCGCACGGCGTACGACTTCGACGACCCGGCCGTCGCCATCGTCAAGCACGCCAACCCGTGCGGGATCGCCGTCGGTGCCGACGTCGCCGAGGCACACCGCAAGGCGCACGCGTGCGATCCCGTGTCGGCCTTCGGCGGCGTGATCGCGGTCAACCGCCCGGTCACCGCTGCGATGGCTCAGCAGGTCGCCGAGGTGTTCACCGAGGTGGTGGCCGCCCCCGACTTCGAGCCGCCCGCTGTGGACCTGCTGGCCGGGAGGAAGAGCGTGCGGCTGCTGCGCGTTCCGCCGGCGGGCCGCGGCGGCACCGAGCTGCGCGGGATCTCCGGCGGCATGCTGATGCAGGACCGTGACGCCGTCGACGCAGCGGGCGACCGGCCGGCGGGGTGGCAGCTGGTGAGCGGCCCCGCCGCCGACGAGCAGACGCTCGCCGACCTTGCGTTCGCCTGGCGCGCCTGCCGGGCGGTGAAGTCCAACGCCATCCTGCTGGCCGCCGGCGGGGCGTCGGTGGGCGTCGGAATGGGCCAGGTCAACCGGGTCGACTCCGCGCGCCTGGCCGTCGCCCGCGCCGGTGAGCGGGCCGCCGGAGCCGTCGCCGCGTCGGACGCCTTCTTCCCCTTCGCCGACGGGCTGGTCATGCTCCTCGACGCCGGCGTGCGCGCTGTCGTGCAGCCGGGAGGGTCGGTCCGCGATGACGAGGTCGTGGCGGCCGCCCAGGCCGCGGGCGCGACCATGTACCTCACCGGGGCGCGGCACTTCTTCCACTGAACTGCCGTGCCACTCGGCGCGGGAGGCGGGCGTGGGCGTGGCGCCGGCGTGCGAGGATGCCGCCGTGACGGCTGCGACCCTGGACGGCAAGGCGACGGCGGCGGCGATCAAGTCCGAGCTCGCCGGGCGGGTCAAGCGACTGCGCGACCACGGTGTGGCACCGGGGCTCGGCACCGTGCTGGTGGGGGATGACCCCGGCAGCCGCTGGTACGTCGCCGGCAAGCACAAGGACTGCGCAGAGGTCGGCATCGAGTCGATCCGGGTGGACCTGCCCGCCACGGCCTCGCAGCGCGAGGTCGAGGCCGAGATCGATCGGCTGAACGCCGACCCCGCCTGCACCGGCTACATCGTGCAGCTGCCGCTGCCGAAGGGCATGGAGGAGAACGCGGTGCTGGGTCGCATCGACCCGGCGAAGGACGCTGACGGCCTGCACCCGACCAACCTCGGGTGGCTCGTGCTCAACCAGGCCGCTCCGCTGCCCTGCACCCCGCACGGCATCGTCGAGCTGCTCCGACGCCACGGCGTACAGATCGCCGGCGCCCAGGTGTGCGTCGTGGGCCGCGGCGTCACCGTCGGCCGGTCACTCGGGCTGCTGCTCACCCGCAGGTCGGAGAATGCCACGGTCACCCTGTGCCACACCGGGACGCGCGACCTGGCCGCCGAGGTACGCCGCGCCGACATCGTGGTCGCCGCGGCCGGGGTCCCGGGAATCATCACCGCCGAGATGGTGCGCCCGGGGGCGGCGGTCCTCGACGTCGGTGTCAGCAGGGGAGCCGACGGCATCCTCGGCGACGTCGCCGCCGACGTCTGGGAGGTGGCCGGCTGGGTCTCACCGAATCCCGGTGGCGTCGGGCCGATGACCCGGGCCCTCCTGCTCAGCAACGTCGTCGAGGCCGCGGAGCGGATGCTCGACGACCCGGCATGAGCCCGACCCGGTCCCGTCGTACCCGTGTGCAGCCAGGCACCCTCGTCTTCGCGTTCGAGGTCACGGCCTGTGTCCTCGGCCTTGCGGTCCTCGCCTTCGGTCCCTGGCGCCTCGGCATCGGCATGCTCGGCGCGGTCCTTCTGGTCGGCGCACTCGCCCGCACCGTGCTGCCCGAGCGTCACAGTGGCCTGTTGAGGGTCCGCCGGGCGACGTCGGACGTCCTCGTGACCACCGGTATGGGCACCGTGCTGCTGGTGCTGGCCTACCTGATACCCGACCGACCGCCCCTTCCCTAGCCTCGCGCAGAAGCCTGCCTGGAGCCCGTATGAATGCGAACGACACCGATGCGCCGGCAGCGGCCGTGTTTCTTCACATCGGCTTACCCAAGAGCGGCACCTCGTACCTGCAGAGCACCCTGTGGAACAGTCGCCGACAGCTGGCCGAGCACGGTGTGCTCGTGCCCGGCCCCCGGCAGATGTCGCAGAACCTGGCCGCCTGGGACCTCATGGGACGCCGTCCCCGCGGCGCCGAGCGGCCGCAGGTCGTGGGCGCCTGGGAGGCGCTGGTGGGGGAGGTGCGCGCGTGGAGCGGCTCACACGCCGTGGTGTCCGAGGAGTTCTTCGCCTTCGCCCGGCCCCGGCAGGTGCGGCAGGCGGTGCGGGCGTTCGCTCCGGCGCCCGTGCATGTCGTGGTCACCGTCCGCGACCTCGCACGGGTGCTGGTCGGTGCCTGGCAGCAGGAGCTGGCCAAGGGCCGGAGCTGGCGGTGGGACGAGTACGCCACCGCCGTCCGCGATCCGGAGCAGGGGCCCGCCAGCGCCGGCGTGGCCTTCTGGCTGCGTCAGGACGTCGCACGCGTGCTCGAGATCTGGGAGCGAGAGGTTCCCCGCGGACGGGTCCACGTCGTCACGGTCCCCCCGCCGGGGTCGCCTCCGGAGCTCCTGGTGCAACGCTTCGCCACTGCCACCCGGCTTGACCCGGGCTGGCTTGCCATCGGCGACTACCGGGGGAACGTGTCGATGGGTGCGGCCGAGGTGGAGGTGCTGCGCCGGCTGAACACCTCGCTGGGCGACCGGCTGAACGAGCGTCAGTACACCCGGGTCGTGGCGAACGGGGTCCGGCCGGCGCTGCAGGACCGTGGGCGGGGAACGATGAGTCTTCCCGACGACGAGCGTGGCTGGGTGACCGAGCGCGCGAGCGCCACGGTCGAGGTGTTGCGAAGCCGCGAGTACCACGTGGTCGGAGACCTGGCGGACCTGCTTCCTCCTCCCAGTGTCGGCATGGCCTCCCGGCCGGACACCGCCGCACCCGACGAGGTCGCCGACGCTGCCCTGACCGCCCTCGGCACCGTGGTCGAGGCGTACGCCGATCTGTGGTGGAGGTCCCGCAACAACAAGCCGGCCGCTGCTGACGCGGGTTCGACGATCGCCAGCACCGCCAGGTCGGCGGCGGCGCGGGCCCGGCTGGCGGCACTGAGCGTCATGGACCGGAGCCGGCTCGTCCGGCGGCTGGCGATCAGGTATCTCGACCGGTCCTCGCGGACCTGAGCTCCCTGACGAGCAGCCGGACCAGGCGCGCGCCGGAGCGGCTCAGCCGAGCAGGCCCATGCCCTGCACGGCGTCCCGTTCCTCGGCCAGCTCGGCCACGGACGCGTCGATCCGGCGCCGCGAGAAGTCGTCGATCTCCAGTCCCTGCACGATCGACCACTCGCCGTTCCCGGTCGTGACCGGGAACGACGAGATCAGGCCCTCAGGGACTCCGTACGAGCCGTCGCTGGCCACCGCCATCGACAGCCAGTCGTCCGAGGGCGAACCCTGGAGCCAGTCGCGGGTGCAGTCGATGGTGGCGCTGGCCGCCGATGCCGCGGACGACGCGCCGCGCGCCTCGATGATCGCCGCGCCCCGCTTCTGCACGGTGGGGATGAAGTCGTTCTCCACCCAGTCGTGGTCGTCGACGAGCTCATAGGCGTTGCGACCGCCGACCGCCGCGTGAAAGAGGTCGGGGTACTGCGTAGCGGAGTGGTTGCCCCAGATCGTCATGTGGGTGATGTCGCTGACGGCGGCACCGGTGCGCGCGGCCAGCTGGGCGATCGCTCGGTTGTGGTCGAGCCGGGTGAGCGCGGCGAAGCGCTCGGCGGGGACGTCGGGAGCGTTGCGCATGGCGATCAGCGCGTTCGTGTTGGCCGGGTTTCCGGTGACGAGGACGCGCACGTCGTCGGCCGCGTTCTCGTTGAGCGCCTTCCCCTGGGTGGTGAAGATGGCGCCGTTGGCCTCGAGCAGGTCGCCGCGCTCCATACCCTTGCTCCGGGGGCGGGCACCCACCAGCAGGGCGATGTTGACCCCGTCGAAGACGCGGTCGGCGTCGTCGCCGGTCTCGACGCCGGCCAGTGTGGTGAACGCGCAGTCGTCGATCTCCATGACCACACCCTCCAGCGCCTTGAGCGCCGGGGTGATCTCCAGCAGCCGCAGCTCGATCGGCGTGTCCGGGCCCAGCAGCGCACCGCTGGCGAGGCGGAACAGCAGGCTGTAGCCGATCTGGCCTGCGGCCCCGGTGACGGCGACCTTGACGGGCTGACGGGACTCGGCTGGGCTCACGGGGCTGTCTCCTTCGACTTCTCGCCTGCAGGGTGGCCCGACGCTAGCCCATAGGCTCACCGGGTGCCCGAGGGTCACATCGTCCACGTCGACGCCCGTCGCTTCACCGCCCGGCTTGCGGGTCGGACCGTACGGGCCGCCAGCCCGCAGGGCCGGTTCGCGGAGGGTGCGGCTGCTCTTGACGGCCGCAGACTGACCGGCGTCGAGGCGTACGGCAAGAACCTGTTCCTGCGGTTCTCCGTGCCGCGGGGAGCAACCGCCGGGCGAGCGATGCCCTGGCTGCACGTGCACCTGGGTCTCATCGGAGGCTGGCGGTGGTACGACGCCGACGGCATGCAGGTCGCCGGTCGCCCGCTGCGCGGTGCCGGGGGAGGCAACCGCCGCCTGCTGCTGTCGGCGGGTCGCGGCCAGGACGCGGTGAGCGCGGACCTGCGGGGCGCGATGACCTGCCGGCTGGCTGATGCCGCCGGTGTGGACGTCGTGGTCGACCGGTTGGGTCCGGACCCCCTGCGCGACGACGCCGACCCCATGGAGGGGTTCGCCAGGGCGTCGCGCAGCAAGGCGCCGCTCGGCACCCTGCTGCTGCGACAGGACGTGGTGGCCGGGGCAGGGCTGATCTGGCGGTGCGAGGCACCGTTCCTGGCCGGCATCGCTCCGCAGCGTCCCGGCCGCGACGTCGGCGAGCCCGAGTGGCGCAGGTTGTGGGACCACCTGGCTCGGCTCATGGGCGCCGCCGTCGAGCGCGGCGGCGCAGAGGTCACGACCGAGCCCGCCGACCGGCCAGCGGGAACCCGCCGCCCCACGCGTGCCAGCGCGTTCTACCTGTTCCGGCGGACCGGCGAGCCGTGCCGGGTCTGCGGCACCCCCATCAGCGCGGAGCCGATGGCCGGCCGCACCGTCTGGTGGTGCTCGTCCTGTCAGCCGGACTGAGCGCCCGGGCGGGAGGTCGACAACGGACCGGGTTCGGTCGCCGGCCCCTGGACCACCGGTCGGACCGGACCGCCGAGGTTCGATAACTTGAGTCGACATCCCGATCGCGAGCGGAGGCCGCATGGCCAAGATCAAGGTGGAGAACCCCGTCGTCGAGCTCGACGGTGACGAGATGACGCGGATCATCTGGCAGTTCATCAAGGAACGCCTGATCCACCCCTACCTCGACATCGACCTGCGCTACTACGACCTCGGCATCGAGTCCCGCGACGACACGGACGACCAGGTCACCGTGGACGCCGCCAACGCCATCAAGGAGCTCGGCGTCGGGGTCAAGTGCGCCACCATCACCCCCGACGAGGCTCGCGTCGAGGAGTTCGGGCTGAAGCAGATGTGGCTGTCGCCCAACGGCACGATCCGCAACATCCTGGGCGGCGTCGTGTTCCGTGAGCCGATCATCATGAGCAACGTGCCACGGCTGGTGCCGAGCTGGACCAAGCCGATCATCATCGGCCGGCACGCCCACGGCGACCAGTACAAGGCGACGAACTTCAAGGTCCCCGGTGCCGGAGAGCTCACCATCACCTTCACGCCCGAGGACGGGTCCGAGCCGATCCAGCACGTCGTCGCCAACTATGGCGCCGACGGCGGTGTCGCCATGGGCATGTACAACTTCAACAAGTCCATCGCCGACTTCGCCCGGGCGTCGTTCGCGTACGGGTTGATGCGCGAGTATCCCGTCTACCTCTCGACCAAGAACACGATCCTCAAGGCCTACGACGGCGCGTTCAAGGACATCTTCGCCGAAGTGTTCGAGAACGAGTTCAAGTCCGACTTCGAGGCCAAGGGGCTGACGTACGAGCACCGCCTCATCGACGACATGGTCGCCGCCGCGATGAAGTGGGAGGGCGGCTATGTCTGGGCCTGCAAGAACTACGACGGCGACGTGCAGTCCGACACGGTGGCGCAGGGATTCGGCTCGCTGGGCCTGATGACGTCGGTGCTGATGACGCCCGACGGTCGTACCGTGGAGGCCGAGGCAGCGCACGGCACGGTCACCCGGCACTTCCGCATGCACCAGCAGGGCAAGCCGACGTCGACCAACCCGATCGCCTCCATCTACGCGTGGACGCGCGGTCTCGCCCACCGGGGCAAGCTCGACGAGACGCCGGCCGTGATCGAGTTCGCCGAGACGCTCGAGGACGTCGTGGTCAAGAGCGTCGAGGGCGGAGCGATGACCAAGGACCTGGCGCTGCTGGTCGGCGGCGACCAGGAGTTCCAGTCCACCGAGGAGTTCCTGGCCACCCTCGACGAGAACCTCACCAAGCGGCTCGGCTGAGCCGCCGGGGCAGATGACCCAGTCGGTCGAGCTGCTCCTGGACGACACCGCCGACGCCGGTGTCCGGAGCCAGTGGGCCGCGCTCGCCGCCGCGGGGCTGCCCAGCCAGGCGCGGCACACCGGGGCGTCCAACCGTCCGCACGTCACGCTGGCCGCGCGGCGCTGGATCGATCCCGCGGTCGAGCCCGCACTGGTCTCCGCGGTGGGTGGGCTCCCGCTTCCCGTCCGGTTGGGGTCGGCGGCGCTGTTCGGCTCGGGGCCGTACGTGCTGGTGCGCCTCGTGGTCCCCACTCGAGCGCTGCTGGACCTGCAGGCCGCGGTGCGGGATCTGCTTGGCCCGGACCGGACCACCGACACGCACTTCGCTCCGGGGGCCTGGACGCCGCATGTGACGCTGGCCCGTCGGCTGGCCGCCGAGCAGGTGCCCGCTGCGCTGGATGTGCTCGGCGGCGGACGGGATCTGGACGCGCGGCTGGTGTCCTGCCGCCGCTGGGACGGCGATGCCCGGCGTGAGTGGCGGCTGCGCCGCCCGGACCAGCAGCACCCGCCCGCGGAGGGCTCACAGGGGCCACGACCGTGACCTGGGCGACGATCCGCGAGTTGTGCAGGCCCGCCCCCACCCCCCTGGGGCGACGATCCGCGAGTTGTGCAGGTCGACGTGTGTCCTCGCTCGGGCGATGTGCTTGACGCTTTCAGTGAAGGACGAATCTGCGTAAGTCGCGGATCGTTGACTGGGGCTGGGGCTGGGGCTGGAGCGCTGGCCTGCGTAAGTCGCGGATCGTTGGCTGGGGCTGGGGCTGGGGCTGGGGCTGGAGCTGGAGCTGGAGC
>JAQSWV010000023.1 GCA_029266455.1 Nocardioidaceae bacterium | reverse complement strand
CCGACGGAGTGGTGCCCGAGATTCGGCAACCGCCACACGACGTCGCCACACACATCCATGCGGAAGGTGCTCTGTTGGGCGAAGTTGGCGACGATCGAGCCGTCCGGCAGCAGCTCGAGGCCGTAGACGTGGTCGGCCGTAGCAACGCGTGGCGGGAAGTCCCGGTAGCCCTCGGGCCAGACCTCGTCGAAATCGGGGGTCCAGGAGTGGACGACATCTCCGTCGCGGTCCATGATCTTGACGAGCATCTCGTCCGGCTGCGCGGTGGAGACGAGAAGCAGGCCGGGCTCGACCTCGTCGGGGAGCAGTGTCTGCACGGGGTCGCCACCCTGCGACGGTGTTGTCCACCACTCCTCGTCGGACCCGAGGAGGGATCCGTAGGTGTCTTTGAGCTCGCGCAGCTGTGGGACCGGGGGGAGGTCACGTGCGGAGACGAACATCCCTGCCCCGAAGACGCCGAGCACGCCGACGGCGGCCGCGCTGAAGCGCGACACCTCGCGTGCGAACCTGTCGTTCATCCATTCTCCCTCACCGGTCTGGGGACAGGCTATCCGCGCCGGATGTGCACCCGGACGCCAGCGTCAGCGAGGGAAGATGGCGTGCAGATCTCGCCGCACCACCTTTGCTGTGGCGATGAGTCGGAGCAGGGCAGCGCCGGTGATCGCCTGAGCCGCCAGAAGACCGATGAGAACCAGCACCTGGGCCGCGCCGGCTTGCAGAGCGGTGCCGCCGCCGAGCAGCACGCCGACGAACGCGCCAGGAAGCGTCACCAGTCCGACCGTACGGGTCTGGTCGAGGCCTGGGGTGAGTGCTTCGCGGGCGGTGGGCTGGATGACCAGTGCGGCAGCATGCGCGGAGGAGAAGCCCAGGGACAGGGCCGCTTCGTAGGCGCCAGGGTGCGCGCGTAGTTCGTCGAAGGCTCGGCGTCCTGTCAGCGTGCTGGCGGTCATTGCTCCGCCGATGACGATCCCCGCGATCGGTATGACGCCCGCCCCCGTGAGCGGGACCACGCCTGAGCCCAGGCAGAGCACGATGACCGGAGCGGCCCCCGCTGCGACAGCAAGGCCCACCCAGAGGAACTGAGAGACCGGCGCGCCGATCCGTCGCTGCGACGTGGCGGTCGCAACCGCGAACATCAGGCCCACGAACGCCACCGACCACCACAGCGATTCCATGACGGCTGCGATGACGAGGGCCACGACGGCCAGTTGGACGACGGCGCGGGTGGCGGCCGTGACCTGATCGCGGTCGACGTCCAGGCCCGCCAGTCGTGACGTCGAGGCGGCGACCACGACCAGAATGACGAGGACGGCCACCAGTCTCCAGTCGGCGTCGGGAGCGGAGGTCATCGACGGCAAGCCTGCCAGACGTGGCGCACGGGACTGTCGAGCCGGAACGCGTGCGGCTCGGTGGGCGGCGAGCCGGGCTCAGGCACGTGAGCGGTACAGGAGGTACAGAAAGTACGGCGCACCGATGAGCGCGACCACGAGCCCGGCGGGGACCTGGGCTGGGGCGAGGACGGAGCGACCCAGGGTGTCGGCGAGGCTCAGCAGGACGGATCCGAGCAGAACCGCGACGGGTACGACATACACGTGCCGGCTCGACATGAGGGCGCGTGCGGCATGTGGGGCGACCAGGCCGACGAAGCCGACCACGCCCACGGCGGAGACAGCGGTGGAGGCAAGCAGTGCGGCGGCCAGCAGCACCACCAGGCGAAGCCGTTCGAGTCTGATGCCGACCACGCGGGGCGTGTCGTCGTCGACGGCGAGCAGGTCGAGCTCCCGGTGTGCTGCCCACGCCAGCGGGAGGGCCACGAGAAGCGCGATGAGTACGGGGAGAACCTGTGCCCAGCTGCGGTCGTAGGTCGACCCCGAGAGCCAGGTGAAGATCCGGGGCGTGTCCCAGGGGTTGGCCCGGACGATGAGGAGGGTGGTGAGGGCGGTGGTGCCGAACCACACCCCGATCCCGACCAGGACCAGCCGGTCCGAGTCGAGCCCTCCTCGCCAGGAGAGACCGTAGACAAGGGCGAAGGCCAGCAGTGCCCCGATCCCCGCGGCGACCGCGATCGACGCGGTGGAGGCGGCCGCGCCGCTCGTGGTGACGACCAGGACCGCGGCGACACCCGCACCGCCGGTGATGCCCAGCAGCCCGGGCTCAGCCAGCGGGTTGCGGCAGACGGCCTGCACCACGGTGCCCGACAGGGCGAGGGCTGCGCCGGCGAGCAGGGCCGCCGCGACCCGGGGTGCACGCTCGTCCATCGCGAACCGCACGACAGCGATGGCATCGCCGCGCGCCCAGACCAGCAGATCGCCGGTGCGGAGCCAGGTGTAGCCGGCCATCACGCCGAGAAGCGCAGTAGCGCCCAGCAGCGCGAGCAGAGCGGCGATGACCGCGATGCGCCGGGCCGGTGACTGGCCTGCGCCCGCGGTGCGTGCCGCCGGGGGTTGTCGAAGCGGGCCGGCGTCTCCTGCGCGGCGTGCGAGGAGGACCAGAACAAACGCGCCGAGCAGCGTGGTGGCGACGCCGGTGGGGACGGCGAGGGCGGCCTCGGGGCCAAAGGCCAGCCGCATCACGATGTCGGCGAGCAGGACGATGAGGGCACCGGCCAGGGCCGACAGCGGCACCAGGATCCGGTGCCGGGCCACCGCGGGGATCGCGCGGACCAGGAGCCGGACGCCGGCGGGCGCGCAGAGGCCGACGAATCCGATCGGGCCGGCCAGGGTCACCGCGGCGGAGGCGAGGATGACGGCAATCCCGGTGCCGAGCACCCGGGTCCGCAGGACGTGCACGCCGAGCACCCGTGCGCTGTCGTCCCCGAGGGTCAGAAGGTCGAGCCGCCGGGCGAGCAGCATGCCGGCTGCCAGCGCCAGCAGTATCACGGGTCCCATGCGGCGTACTGCGGACAGGTCGAGCTGAGTGAGGCTGCCGCTGCCCCAGGCATAGAGGCCGACGGTCTCCTGGTCGAAGAGCAGCAGCAACGCCGCTGTGGCTGCAGCCAGAGCCAGGGTCAACGCGGACCCGGCCAAGATGAGCCGGGTGGTCGACCCGCCGCCTCCGCCGAGCAGAAGTACGGCGGTCGCCGCTGCGAGGCCGCCGGTGAAGGCCAACAGCCCTTCACCCAGGACGGGAAGGGTGATGCCCAGAGCGGTGACCAACACGATCACGAAGTAGGCGCCGGCGTTGACGGCCAGGGTGTCGGGTGCCGCCAGGTTGTTGCGGGCCAAGGACTGGAAGAGCGCACCGGCCGCACCCAGGGCCACACCGACGGCGAGTCCCGCGAGCATGCGGGGGAGGCGCGAGGCGGTGAGGACATCCAGCACGTGCTGATCACCGCTGCCCAGGGCCAGGCGTATCAAGTCGTCCGCGTCGACCGCGGACGTGCCCTGGGTGAGATGCCAGGTTGCGACGGCGACGACGAGCACCCCCGTGGTCGCCACTGCCGCGGTGGCGCCCAGCGCGCCGCGAACCCCGGTCGCCTCCTGCGAGACGTCCGGGTCCGTGGTGCGACGGGTGTCGTCGAGAAGGGACACGTCAGGTCAGGGCATCCACGAACGCGTCGACGACCTGCTGGCTGGAGCCCGGTCCACCGAAGGTCCAGACCCCGCTCGGGAACGGGTGGACCCGGTCCGCCTCGACGAACGCCGCGTTCCTCCAGATGGCGTTCTGCTCCAGGGCCGGCATCCATGGCTCGTAGCCGGCCGCGTCGGTCAGGGCGTCGGTGGAGGTGAAGAACAGGTGCGCGTCACCGATGGCCGTCAGCCCCTCGACATCGGTGGTGCCGAGGCCATACGCCTCGTCGACGTCTCCCTTCCAGACGTTGGTCAGACCGATCGCCTCACCCAGCTCACCGACCAACGACCCCTGACCGAACGGGCGGATGGAGACGTTGGAGCCGTCGAGATAGGCGTCGATGAAGGCGAACTCGGTGGTCTCCAGGTCGGCGTCGGCGATGGTCTGCCGGGCGTCGGCGAGGTGGGCGTCGAAGGCGTCGAGGACCTCGCTCGCCTTGTCCTCCTTTCCCAGTGCCTGCGCGATCAGGGTGAAGGTGGCCTTCATGTTGGCGATCGGGTCCTCGGCGTCGGCGCCCTTGGTCACCAACACCGGTACGTCGTACTTCTCCAGCTGCCTGATCAGCGGCGAGCCACGCTCGAACTCGACGATGACCAGGTCGGGGTTGGTGGAGAAGACCGCGTCCATGTTGGGCTCGCCGCGGGCGCCCACGTCCGTGGTGTCCGGGTCCAGCTCCTCGGCGGTGTCCCAGGTGTTGTAGCCCTCCACATCGGCGACACCGACGGGCTCGACGCCGAGGGTCAGGACGTCCTCGACCTGCTGCCACTCCAGGACGACGACCCGGTCGGCAGGCGCGTCCAGCTCCACGGTCCGGTCCGCGGCGTCGGTCAGCGTGATCGGCTGCGGGTCGGCCGCAGCGGCGTCGTCGTCAGCAGACGGCTGGCTGGTACCGCAGGCGCCGAGCGCGAACATGCCGGCGAGGGCGAGGATCGGCAGAAGCTGGGCTCTCATCGATGGGTGTCCTCATGGTGGGATGGGCGGCCGGCGCGGTTGCGCAGGCCATGGTGTCGGCCGCGAGGTTCGGTGCGCACGACCCCGGTGTCGGGGTCGACGAAGGCCTCGACCCGCAGTCCGTAGACCTCGGAGAGCAGGTCCGCGGACATCACGTCGGCAGGGGCTCCCCGGGCGCGGACGTGTCCCCGGTCGAGCAGGACCACGTGGTCGGCCACAGCCGCCGCCTGGTTCAGGTCGTGCAGGACCATCCCGACCGCGACGTCGTGCTGCAGGGCAAGATCCCGGGCCAGGTCGAGGATCTCGACCTGGAACCGCAGGTCCAGGTGGTTGGTCGGCTCGTCGAGCAGCAGCACGTCGGTGCGCTGCGCCAGGCAGGTGGCCAGCCACACCCGCTGCAGCTCACCTCCCGACAGCTCGTCGACGGGGCGCGTGGCCATGGTGGTCGTCCCTGTGACGCCCATCGCCCAGGCCACGGCCTCCCGGTCCGTTCGGTCGAGCGCTGCGAAGCGCCGGCGGTGCGGATGCCGCCCGAACGCCACAACGTCGCTCACGGCAAGGCCGTGCGGGTTGGGCCGCGACTGGGACAGCAAGGTCACCCGCCGGGCGAAGGCACGGTTGCTCAGCTCGTCCGCTGCAACGCCATCGCCGAGGGCGACCCTGCCGTAGGTCACCCTGTGCAGTCGGGCCAATGCCCGCAACATGGTCGACTTCCCGCTGCCGTTGGGGCCGACCAGCGCCGTCACCCGACCGATCTGCAGAGTCAGGGAGGCGTCGTGGACGACCGTGGCGTTGCCGTAGCCCAGCGTCAGGCCATGCCCCGTCAGGGCAGGCGTCCCCCCAGGGGGAGCAACCGGCTCCGGTGTACTCATAAGGTGAGGCTAACCTACAAACAGCACACCTCGCCGCCCCCCTCCAGGAGATCGCCACCCGTGAGCGGAACTGCCAGCGTCCCTTCGTACCTGCCGTTCGAGCTCGAGGTCACGGCCGTCCGTCGACTGTCGCCCCACTTCACGAGGATCACCCTCGGCGGCACCGACTTGATGGACATGGACGACGGCGGTTCGCTGGGAACGCGGGACACCAGAGTCAAGGTCGTCATCCCGGCCGGCCCAGGGCGAACGTTCGCTGACGTCGACATGACGCGGCCGGACTGGTATCGCGCCTGGCTTGCCCTCGACCCGTCCCTTCGCGGCCACGTACGTACCTACACCGCTCGCTCTGCCCGGCTGTCCGCGACGGTCCCCGAGCTCGACATCGACTTCGTCATACACGTGGACGACGACGGAGGCGGCGGTCCGGCCACGCTCTGGGCCGCCAACGCCCGTCTGGGTCATCGGTTGACTGTCATCGCTCCGAATCGGCACTACGGCGAGGTGACCGGCATGGAATGGAAACCGCCGACCGCTGGCGACGGGCGACAAGTACAGGTCCTGCTCGCCGGCGACGAGACCGCCGCGCCGGCCATCGCAGCGATTCTCGAGACACTCCCCGACCAGTACACCGGTGATGCACTCGTCGAGGTGCCCACCGCTGCCGACATCCAGGAGCTGAA
Organism: Nocardioidaceae bacterium; assembly: GCA_029266455.1. Taxonomy (GTDB): domain Bacteria; phylum Actinomycetota; class Actinomycetes; order Propionibacteriales; family Nocardioidaceae; genus JACCWP01. Next base: position 34,322 of record JAQSWV010000023.1, on the reverse strand, counting down.
GGCTCCGCGCGACGTGACGGTGACCGTCCTGAGCCGTGACGACCGGCCTCGCGGTGAGCGACTGAAGACTGCCGTCGAGAGCATCGTCGCGAGGCTCGCTCCGGACGCGTGCTGCGCGCCGGATGTGCCGCCGGTCGATGTCGACTCCGACATCATGTGGGAGACGCCGCAACCCGAGTCCCCCACCGGCACGAGCGCTGCGTCAGTGTTCTATGCGTGGGTCGCCGGGGAAGCAGCCGTCGTCCGCGACATTCGACGAAGCCTCATAGGAGATCATGGGATCTCGCGCGAGCGAGTGGCCTTCATGGGCTATTGGCGCCAGGGTCGGGCCGAGGGATAGCTCGCCGTCAAGCGTCGAGGACCAGGTCGTCGCACGGCGTCGAGCAGCAGAGCAGGATCTTGTCCTGCGCGATCTCGCGGGGCCGGATGCCGCCGGCGTGCTCCATCGCGACGCGGCCTGACAGCAAGGTGGTCTTGCAGGTGCCGCACATCCCCTCCTGGCATGACGAAGGCAGGCTCAGGCCCGACTGTGCCGCGGCTGCCAGCAGCGTGGTGTGCTCGTCGCACTCGACCGTGCGGCCGGTCCGCCGCAGCTCGACCATGTACGTCGCGCCGCTGGACGACCGGGCCGGAGCGGCCGGCGCGGCAGGTGGGGCGAGGTCGAACGACTCCTCGTGGTACCTGTCCGGGTCGGCGCCGGCCTGAGTGAGCAGCCCCCGCACCGCCTCCATGTACGGTGCGGGGCCGCACGTGAACACCTCGCGGTCGACGAGATCCGGAGCGACGCCGAGCAGCATCGGGAGCGCTACCCGGCCACGCGGGCCGGTCCACTGCTCGTGCTCTGCGTCGCCCTCGCACACGACGACCACCCGGACGCCCGGGTGGTCGGCCTCGATCACTCGCAGCTCGTCGCGGAAGATGATGTCGGCCGGTGTGCGGGCATGGTGCACGAACACCACGTCGACCGGCTCGCCGGCTGCGTGGATCGTGCGCAGCATGGACATCAGCGGCGTGATCCCGCTTCCCGCGGAGAGGAAGAGATACCGCTCGGCGGGGTGGTGTGCGGTGCTGAAGCTGCCGAGCGGACCGTCGACGACCACGGCGTCGCCGGGCCGCAGGTGGTCGTGCAGCCAGTTCGACACCGGTCCGCCGGGCACGCGTTTCACGGTGATCGTCAGCTCGTCGGGCCGGCAAGGCGAGGACGCGATGGTGTAGCAGCGGCTGAGCACCTGCCCACCCACGTCCACCGTCAGCGTGAGGTGCTGCCCCGGCAGGAACCCATACGCCGTGAGCTGGGCCGGCCGCAGCACGAAGCTCCGTACGTCGTGAGTGACGTCACGGACCGCCGCGCACACCAGCGTGCCGTCGGGCTCCTCGCGCGGCTCGCCGTGAGCGACCTCGACTGGGGATGGACCGAAGACCAGGGTTGTCATTGCGCGAGGTACTCCTTCACCCGGTCGACGTACCAGGTGGTGAAGGCGTCGACCTGGTACTCGCTCGGGGCGTAGGGGCCGGGCTCGTAGCCAGGACTGCTGACCCCGAGCTGGGCGCGCGCACAGAGGACGCTGTCCTGCTCGTTGGTCTCGCGCCATACGTGCGTCAAAGTGTCGAGGTCGTAGTCGGTGCCCTCGACCGCGTCCTCGTGGACCAGCCAGGTCGTTCTGACCAGGGTTCGGTCGGCCGCCAGCGGCAGCGCGCTGAAGGTCACGGCGTGGTCGGCGAGGACGTGGAACCACGCGTTCGGCTGCGTGTGCAGCGACACGCGGCCCAGCCGCGCAGTGTCGAGGTCACCGAGCAGCCGCCGAGAAGCCGCCCGGCCGTCCATCGTGTAGGACTCGCCGGCGCCGTCCAGCGCTTCCCGCTGAACCCGGAACGCGGACACCCGGCCGTCCAGCTCCTCGACGGCCAGGTAAGGGAGCCGCCGCTCCTCGCAGGCCTGCTCGAGCGCCGCCTCGGCGCGCAGATATCGCTCGTGTGCCGGCCGAAGCCGAGCCGGCATCTGGTCCTCTGCGTAGCCGTACGTCGGGAAGAAGGTGCAGATCAGCTCGGGGTGGCCCCCCTCGCAGTGGTAGCACTCCCGGTTGTTCTCCATCACCAGCTTCCAGTTGGCCTCCTCGACCAGGTCGACCTGGGCCGCGACCTTGGTGCGGTGGAGCTGGTGTGGCAGCAGGTACGGCGACGCGGTGGCGACCACGTCGTCGAAGTCGGCGGGTGGCTCGTCGGCCAAGCACACGAACACCAGCCCGGCAACCACACGGACGTGGACTGGCCTGAGGCCGAAGCAGCTCTTGTCGAAGCCGGCGGGCTGGTCGCCGGCGTGCAACAGCGAGCCGTCGGTGGCGTACGTCCACTGGTGGTAGCCGCACACGATGTTGCCGACCGAGCCGGCCCGGTCGGCGAGGATGCGCGCTCCTCGGTGGCGGCAGACGTTGTGCAGTGCCCGCACCACCTCGTCGTCGTCGCGAAGCACGATCACGCTGTACGACGCGATGTCGGCGGTGACGTAGTCGCCCGGCTCGCGGAGCTCCGCCTCGGTGGCGACGAACAGCCAGGTGCGCGCAAGGACGGCGTCTCTGTCGAGGTCGAAGATGGCCGGGCTGGTGTAGAACGCCGACTCCAACGGGTGACCGCCGGCGCGCCGTCCGACCAGCGTGGCCGGGTCGAGTCCACCTGACATCGGCAGGGTTATCGAGGTCATCGCGATGTCCTTGTCCTGGAAGGGGATCAGATCGCCGAGCACAGACGCAGCGCGTCGTACACAGCGGCGTGGATGTTGCGGCTGGTGACGGCGTCACCGATCCGGTAGAGGGCGAACCCCCCGTCGGGGTTGGTGCTGATCGACTGCGGACGCACGGCGAGCAGCGCGGCGTGGTCGACCGCGCCGCCGTTGGTCGAGTGCGACATCAGGTCGAGATACAGCTCGTCGTTGGGCAGCGTGCCGTGCTCGACGACCACGTGGTCGACGTGCCGCTCGACCTCGAGGTCGGTGTAGTCGCTGCGCAGCAGCGCCACCAGTCCTCCGCCGTCGCCCCGGTGCACCTCTGTGAGCCGCCGGGCCAGCGTGACGGTGACGTCGTGCTCCTCGAACGCCCGGAGGTACGCCGGCGAGTTCATGCTGCCGACGTCGGGTGCGAGCATCCGCTCCGGGGTGACCAGCTCGACCGCGGCAGCCCTTGATGCCAGCATCTCGGCGGCATCGAGGGCCGGCTCCGCACCGTTGTCGTCGTACACCAGCACGCGACCCTGCGGGTGCACGTCACCGGAGAGCACGTCCCAGGTGTCGCTGACCAGGTGCGCACCCTCGCGCAGGAACGAGGTGTTGGGGAGCCCACCCGTCGCCACCACCACGACGTCAGGTTCCTCTGCCAGAACGGTCTGCTCGTCGCCGAAGGCGCCGTAGTGGAACTCGACCCCGAAGTGCTTCGCCTCGGACACGCGCCAGTCGACGATGCCCATCAGGTCACGTCGCCGCACTGCCGCAGCAGCAAGCCGCACCTGCCCGCCGGGAACGTCGGCCGCCTCCAGCACGACCACCTGGTGACCCCGCTCACCGAGCACCCGGGCCGCCTCCAGACCGGCGGGGCCGGCGCCGACCACGACGGCCTTGCGTCGTACGGGCGCGGCCGCCACCACGTGGCTCAGGGTCCGCTCACGACCGGTGGCCGCGTTGTGGATGCACTTGGCGTCGCCGGACTGGTAGATCGCGTCGAGGCAGTAGTTTGCGCCGACACAGGGACGAATCCGGTCCTCCTCGCCGGCGGCCACCTTGCTGACCAGGTGGGGGTCGGCCATCTGCGGGCGCGTCATCCCGACCAGGTCGAGCAGGCCGTCGCGGACGGCGTGCCGAGCGGTGGCGACGTCGGAGATGCGGGAGGCGTGCATGACCGGGATCCCGACAGAACGCTTGATCTCGCCGGTGAAGTCGAGGAAGGGCGCCGAGGGCGTCCCCATCGAGGGGATGACCCGGGCCAGGGTCGCGTCGCTCTCGATCGTCCCCTTGATGACGCTGAGGAAGTCGATGCCGTCGTCGACGTACCGGGCCAGCGCCTCCAGCGCCTCGTCGCGACCGAGCCCGTCGGAGCTGTCCTCGTCCATCGACATCCTGATACCGACCACGAAATCGGGCCCGACTGCGGCTCGCACGGCCCGCACGACGCGACGCGGGAACACCATCCTGGCCTCGAGGTCGCCGCCGAGGTGGTCGTCGCGCTGGTTCGTCGCCGGCGACAGGAAGCCGTCGAGGAGGTGGCCGTAGGACTCCAGCTCGATCCCGTCCAGACCGGCCGCCACGCAGCGCTGGGCGGCGGAGACGTAGTCGGCCACGATGCGGTCGAGGTCCCAGGGCTCGGCGATCTTGGGGAAGCTGCGGTGCGCAGGCTCGCGCAGCGGCGACGCGTAGACCAGCGGCAGCCAGTCGCCGCTGTAGTTGCTGGTGCGGCGGCCGAGGTGGGTGACCTGGCACATGACCGCCGCGCCCGCCTCATGCACGTCATCGGTCAGCCGTCGCAGCCACGGGACGATCTCGTCCTTGTAGAGCAGCAGGTTGCCGAACGACGGCGGACTGTCCCGTGCCACCACGGCGGACCCGCCGATCATGGTGAGCCCGACGCCGCCGAGCGCCTTCTCCAGGTGGTAGAGCCGGTAGCGCTCCTTGGGCAACCCGTCCTCCGCGTAGGCCGGCTCGTGCGACGTGCTCACCACGCGGTTGCGCAACGTCAGGTGCTTGAGCGAGAACGGCTCGAGGAGCGGGTCGACGGAGCGCACGATCTCAGGATGGGGTCGGTCGAGACCGATGACCAGGTCGGGATTCTGCCGGCATTCGTGCACAATCCCTGCATGATTGACCGCCGGCTCCACGTGCTGCGCATGGTGGCGGCCTGCGGCACGGTCACCGGCGCCGCGGAGGCTCTGCACTACGCCCCGTCAGCGGTCTCCCAGCAGCTGCGCACCTTCGGCAGGGACCTCGGGGTCACCCTCGTCGTGCAGGACGGGCGCCGGATTCGACTCACGCCGGCCGCCCGGGTGCTGCTGGAGCACGCCGACGAGCTGTTCAGCACCTGGGAGGAGATCCGCGGCCTGGTCGCGACAGCTGCCGGGGAGGGAATCGGCACGCTGCGGCTGTGCGGCTTCTCCACCGCCGCCGCAGCCCTCCTGCCGGGGGTCGCCGCGAGCGTCCATGCGACGTTCCCGCGCAGCCGCGTGCGCATCATCGAGGCCGACCCCGAGGAGTGCTTCGACCTCCTTCTCGCCGACCAGGCGGACGTGGCGGTCGTCGTCGCCACCGCGAACATGCCGCCGACCACCGACCCCCGCTTCGAGCAGCGCTACCTGCTCGAGGACCCGCTCGACCTGCTCGTACCGCAGAGCCATCGGCTGGCGGGGGAACGCTCGGTGCTGCTCGGCGCCCTGGTCGAGGAGTCGTGGATCATGGACCGCCCCGGTCGGCCGTACCACCAGCTGCTGCAGACGGCCTGCGCCGCTGCCGGCTTCACCCCGGCCGTGGCGCACATCGCGAGCGAGTGGGACACCGGGGCCGCCCTTGTCGCCGCCGGGCTCGGCATCGCGTTGATCCCGCGCCTGGCGCACCTGCCGAGCGGCTACCCCATCGTCCGGGTCCCGTTGCGGGGCGACCCCACGCCGTCACGCCACATCCTCACCGGCATCCGGCGAGGCAGCGCCAGCCAGCCGCTCATCGCCGACGCGCTCGCGACGCTCGAGGAGAGGACGAGGAACCGGACCTGGTGAGGTCGGGCATCGTCTTGGCCCGGCCCCCGCGTCGTCGTCCGCGACGTCAGCGGCGGCTATCCGGCCAGTCCGGCCTCGATGGCGACCCGCGCCGCGGCCGTGCGGTTGCGTACACCGAGCTTGGTGAAGATGTTGCTGAGGTGCCGGTTGGCCGTGCGCTCGCTGATGAACAGCCGCTCAGCGAGCTCCACGTTCGTCAGGCCATCGGCCAGTACCGCCAGCACCTCGCGCTCCCTGGCCGTCAGCCGGGCGACCGACGGCCGCTCTGCACCGGGCGCGGGCAACGGCACGCGCGAATGCTCGCCGGGACCAGCGGGTTCTGCAGCGCCCGCCTCAACGAGCACGTGTCGAAAGAGCCACCCGTCCACACTGCCGGGACCGAAGTCCAGGGCGCAGGGGTAGAACGCCCTCGCACCGATCCGCACCTCCGGGCCGGTCCGGTCGAAGCCCATGGTGCGCACCCGCGGCCCACCCGAGTGCCAGTCGCTGAGAACGGCAAGAACCCTGGCCAGTCGCGGACGCAGCTCGAGGTACAGCCGCTTGAGGTCGATCACCATCGCGCCCAGCTCCGGAGACGGGTCCTCGCCGCGACGCAGACCCAATGCCCGTCGGTGCAGCAGGGCCTCCTGGCCGTCCGCCAACCGGCGGTTTTCCAGGTCGGCCATGAAGGCCGCCAGCACGGGGTCCACAGCCGCGAGCCGCCGGTCGACGGCACCGAGCCGCACGACCAGGCTGTAGGCCGTGACCGCGCCCTCCTCGCCACGCGCCACGACGAAGCCGTCCGGGTGCGAGTGCCACCATGCCTCGATGACCGTCACGGCGGGCTGCCCATCATGACGCTCGGTGATGGCGAGGATGTCTTCCACGTCGTCGGCCGAGGCCTGCTCCACCGGGTGCTGCTGGTCCCCTGGGGGGACGTAGCTGTTCCTGATCACCGGGTTCTGGACCAGATAGAGCAGGTCGGCGGTCGCCTCCCAGCTGTGACCGTCGCTCGCGTCGCGCAGCGCAGCCACAGCGGCCTGCCTACGCAGTCTCTGCACCCGGGAGGGGTCGCGCATCTCGCACCCGCCAGCGATCACCGCACGCGCCACGGCCTGCAGCTCTAGGCCGGAATGGGTCATCGTCGTGAACGGCAGCTCGCGCAGCGTCCGCCAGGCCTCCTGCAGACCGCCCTGTTCGTCATCACTCAGCACGGCGGCGAGCAGCGGCTGGGTGACGCGCCGCAGAACCGACGCCGCCTCGACGGTACGGCGCTCGCGGTCGCCGAGGTCATCGAGCAGCACCTCGAACAGCTCCTCGGCGACCTCGGCCGGCGGACCGTCGCGCAGCTCAAGGTTCGGATGACGCGTGAAGGCCTCAGCCGCGAGCTCCAGTGCCAAAGGGTGGCCCTGCCCGAAACGCAGCACCTGCTCAGCGGTTCGTGCAGGCAGCTGCCGACGCTCGACCAGTGCCCTGGCATCGCCTTCCTCCAGCGGTGCGATCACGAGCTCCGCGATGAGTCGCCTCCACCCTGCAGCCGTCCGCCAGGCGACGTTCGGCGGTCGCCTCCCGACGAGGACCGTGGTCACGTCGGCGGGCAGGGCCACCAGCAGTTCCGTACGCAGCCATGCGTCCAACAGGTTGAGGCGTTCGAAGCCGTCCACGACCACTGTGCCGATGTCAGCAATGGCCACAGCGTTGCCGGCGTCCGCCGCCGACTCGATCCCCGGTGTGCGAAGACTGGCGCCGAGGGCCGCGAGGAAGCCGGCTGCGGTCGGCTCGAGCTCGTGCCCGTCAAGGCCCAGCACCCGTTGCTCGGTCGACGCGACAGCAGCAGTGACCGTCATCGACTTGCCGATACCACCCGGTCCGGAGACGAATACGACGGCAGGGCCGACGCCCCGCTGCAGCCACTCGGTCAGCTGAGACCGCTCGCGGGCACGTCCCACCATGTCCTGCTCGGCGGCCAGGGTGAGGCGACGACCCAACAGCACCGCCCGCGGCTCCACCCCAGGGACGGTAGCGCTCAGCAACGCACTCGAAAAGGCGCCTGCAATGGATCAGACGCTCCACGGCGCGCGCTGGACAAATGGAGCGATCGGCCGACGAGAGCGCGGCAATGCCGAACGTACGTTGGCGTCAGTCGCCACATCAATGGCGATTCCGCCACCACCCGTAGGAGTTCTCATGTACATCCGCATCGTCAAGTTTCACCTCGCCGGAATCTCCCCCGAGGCGTACGAGCAGCAGGCTGCGAGCATCGCTGAAGCGTTCGCCGGCTGGCCCGGGCTGCACGCCAAGTTCTGGCTTGTCGACGACGCCCGGCGCACCTTCGGGGGCGTCTACCTCTTCGCGTCCAAGGCCGACGCAGACCAGTCCCGGTCCACTGCGCTGCTCGAGGCCATGACCGCAAATCCCGCGCTCTCGGACATGTCGATCGAGGAGTTCCACACCCTGGAGGCCCCCACCTCAGTGACGGCGGCCGGGGTAGTGCCTGCGCCGGCGTGAGCCGAGCGGCGGATCGAGGAGACGAGCGGTGTGGGGGCAGCCGAACGGGCGGCCCCCGCACCAGCCCCCTCCACACCCGCTGCCAGCGAAAGGCGCGGACCACGACCAAGAGCGTGGCGGCGCCCCTTCTCGATCCCCGGGCGGCTATTCGCGCCGGCGATCGCGCCACTGCTCGATGGTGATCGCGTGCACGACCGCCCTGAAGGTGTCGACCCCTTCCTCGAGGTCGGCCTCATGATCGTGCACCATGCCGAGCCGCCGCATCACGGCGATGCTGCGGGCGTTGAGCACATCTGTGACCGAGATGACCCGAGGAAGCCCCACCGTGGTGAAACCGTGTGCGAGCCAGGCTCCCGCGGCCTCGGTGGCGTACCCGTGACCCCAGTGCTCGCGGCCCAGGCGGAAGCCGAGCTCGATGTCGTCGGGATACCAGCACAGGTGGTGCAGACCACACATCCCCAGGAAGGCACCGTCCGCGCGTCGTTCCACCGCCAGCAGGCCGATGCCCTCGGCGCGGCAGAGCTGCTGTGCCCAGGCGGCGATTCCGTCGGACTCCGTCCGGGACAACGCCCCGCCCAGGTACTGCGTGACCTCCGGGTCCGCGTTCAGCGCCGCGTACGCCGGAAGGTCGTCGAGGCGGAAGGTCCGCAGCAGTAGTCGGGGCGTGGTGATGAGCACGTCACCGGTCCAGTCGACACTGTCGCTCCCCGCCATCCGCCGATGTAACCACGCCCGGCGGCACGGCGCGGGGCCTCCGGCCGGTGACGCGACTCCCGGCCGTACGGCCGCGACCAGGTGGCAACCGAGTCGGGGGCAGCATCCGGGGTACTGGGCGGCGGTGCCCGCCGACGATGATGCCCCCAGCAGCTCGCCAGCGAGGCTGCCCTCCCGAGCCTCAGGCCTGTTGTACGGACTCGGACTCGGAGGGTTCCTCGACGGCATCGTGCTGCATCAGATCCTGCAGTGGCATCACATGGTCAGCGACGTCGGGGACTACCCGGTCACGACCGTGGCGGGACTGGAGGTCAACACCCTGGCCGACGGGTTCTTCCACGTCGCGACCTGGTTGTTCGTCGTCGCGGGCTCCGTGACGGCGATCGCGTCCTGGCGACAGGGCCGTCGTGCGCCCAGCTGGCGTTTCCACTTCGGCCTGGTAGTGATCGGCTGGGGCGTCTTCAACCTTGTCGAAGGCCTCATCAACCATCAGTTGCTCGGCATCCACCACGTGCGCGACGACCTCGGTGCGCCGCTGTCATGGGACATCGGCTTTCTCGCGTTCGGTGCGCTCCTCGTGGTCACCGGCTGGGCCGTCCACTCGCGCGGCCTGGCTGCCATGCAGCAGCCCGTTGCCGGGAACAGCCCCGCTTCGCCCTAGGCGATAACCGCGTCGACGACCTTCTCGATCGCCCCCGGCTGTGCGGGCCGACGAGGTGCTGCCTTCTTCATCTCGAGCATCCGCTCGCCGATCTCCGACGGCTTCTTGCGACCAAGACCGGCCCGGACCTGGGGAACCAGTCCTGTTCCTCCTCGTCGATGTGGCGACTGACGCTCTCGATGAGCACGGTCATCTTGGCGTCGAACCGCTCGTCGGTGGACTCCATCATGGCGAGCTCCATGCACAGCATGCCGGCCACGTGATGCTCCTCGTACGACTCGAGGATGTCGTGCTCGAAACAGAGGCTTGTGCCGTACCCCGCTGCCCGAGCTTCCAACCCTCCCAGCACGAGGGCGTCCTTCGCCTGTCGCTCCCGCAGTCCCGTGGATAGCATCGGCGCCGCCGCCGCCCACCGCGCGTCTGGAGCTGCCTGATGACGTCTTCCGAGACTGTGCCCACCCGCGGCACCGCAGGCTCCCCGGTTGTCCTGCGGTATGCCGCGTTCACCGACTCCGGCGAGGGCGGCAATCCGGCTGGCGTCGTCCTGGACGCCAGCGGGTTGAGCGATGCCGAACAGCTGTCCATCGCGGCTGACCTGGGCTTCTCCGAGACCGCCTTCGTCACGCCGACCGAACATCCGGACACCTTTGCGCTGCGGTACTTCAGCCCGCTCGCCGAGGTGGCCTTCTGTGGTCACGCGACGATCGCCACGGCCGTGGCTCTCGCGGAACGTCACGGCGTTCGGCCGCTGCGCTTCGACACTCGGGCGGGGGAGGTCCCGATCAGCACCGCGGAGGCGGACGCCGGCATCCTCGCCACTCTGACCAGCGTCCCGACGAGCTCGCGCCTTGCCGAGCCCGACGAGCTGCGGGCTGCGCTCGCGACGCTGCACTGGTCAGCGGACGACCTCGACTCCGCCTACCCGGCACACGTGGCCAACGCAGGCAACGACCACCTGATCCTCACCGTGCACGACCGCGGCCGGCTCCGTGCCCTCGACTACGACTACGACGCCCTCGCGGCACTGATGGGCGAGCGCGGTTGGACGACGCTGCACCTCGTCTACCCCGAGACGCCGACCGTTTTTCACGCGCGCGATCCCTTTCCCCCCGGCGGTGTGGTCGAGGACCCGGCCACTGGAGCGGCGGCCGCCGCCTTCGGCGGCTATCTGCGTGACCTCAGGCTGGTCCGTGCCCCTGCCACGATCACCGTGTTCCAGGGCCAGGACATGGGCAGGCCCAGCCGCCTGGTCGTCGACGTGGCTGCCGATGACCCCCGCGTCCGCGTCACCGGGACCGCCACCCAGATGCCCGCCCGCTGAGCCGACAGCCTCGCCAATCCCCGCCCCAAATCCCCCCCCCACCCCGGCGATCCGCGAGTTGTGCAGGGATCTCGCATGGAAGGTCGCGCGCCGACCCTGAGGGGCGGGAGGCCAGGCACCCGTTGTCGCACAGCAGCGCTGCGGTTGCGCCTCGGTTCGCGCTACGTAGCGTCGAGGCATGCCGACCATCGAACGCACCATCACGACCACCGCGTCGCCCGAGGCCGTGTGGGCCTACCTCTCCGACTTCACCACCACCAACGAGTGGGACCCCGGTACCGTCCGTACGGTCCGCCGCACCGGGAACGGGGAGGTCGGCACCGAGTACCACAACACCTCGAAGTTCCTCGGCCGGGAGACGCAGCTCGTCTACACGGTCGTGGAGAGCAGCGCTCCCACGCGCATCCAACTGCGTGGCGAGAACGAGTCGGTGACCGCCACCGACACCATCACCATGACCCCGCAGGGGTCGGGCACCCGGGTGCACTACGTGGCTCAACTGGAGTTCCGCGGGATGCTCCGCCGGCTCGACCCGTTGTTCTCCCTCCCGGTGCTGAACCTGCCATTCAAGCGGCTCGGGGACGGAGCCCAGCAGGGCATCCAACGCAATCTCGACCGGCTCTAGCCGGGACGTGGTTTCCAGATCCCGTCGCCCGACCGCATTGAGCGCCTCAGCGTCATCTCACCTGCACAAGTCGCGGATCGGCGCCTGGGTGGGGAGGGCGGACCTGCACAAGTCGCGGATCGACGCCTGGGTGGGGAAGGGTGGACCTGCACAAGTCGCGGATCGGCGCCTGGGAGGTGCGGATCGACACTTCTGGACGCGTGGGGCATACTAAGTTACTTACTGGTAAGTAACTTAGGAGCCGGGGATGGGTCACTACCGGAGCAACCTGCGCGACATCGAGTTTCTGCTCTTCGAGGTGCTGGGGCGGGGCGAGGTGCTCGGATCCGGCCCGTTCGCCGAGCTGGACGTGGACACGGCCCGGACGATCCTGACCGAGGTCGAGCGGCTCGCCAGCACTGAGCTCGCCGCGTCGTTCACGGACTCCGACCGCACGCCGCCGGTCTTCGACCCCGGCGCGCACAGCGTCCGGATGCCGGCGACCTTCGCCCAGAGCTACGCCACGTGGATGGATGCCGAGTGGTGGCGACTGCAGGTGCCGACCGGACTCGGCGGCCAACCCGCGCCGCCGTCCCTGTTGTGGGCCATGGCCGAGCTCGTTCTCGGCGCCAACCCGGCGGTGTGGTTGTACGCCTGCGGCCCACACTTCGCCGGAGTCGTCTACCGCAACGGCACCGAACGAGACCGACGCATCGCCCAGCACATGATCGACCGCCAGTGGACATCGACGATGGTGCTCACCGAGCCCGACGCCGGATCCGATGTCGGGGCCGGGCGCACCAAGGCGTTCCCGCAGCCGGACGGCAGCTGGCACCTACAGGGGGTGAAGCGCTTCATCACCTCGGGCGATCACGACCTGAGCGAGAACATCGTCCACCTGGTGCTGGCGCGCCCGGTGGGTGTGGAGGGCGTCGGCGGCCCGGGTACCAAGGGGCTGAGTCTCTTCCTGCTCCCCAAGCACCACTTCGACCTGGAGACCGGCGAGCTGACGGGCGCGCGCAACGGGGTCTACGTCACCGCGTTGGAGAAGAAGCTGGGCATCAAGGTCTCGACCACGTGCGAGCTCACCCTCGGCGAGCGAGAGCCGGCCCGCGGATGGCTGCTCGGTGAGGTCCACGACGGCATCGCGCAGATGTTCCAGCTGATCGAGAACGCCCGGATGATGGTCGGCACCAAGGCCATCGCCACGTTGTCGACGGGCTACCTCAACGCGCTGGACTACGCCAAGAGCCGCGTGCAGGGCGCGGACCTCGCCCACGCGTCGGACCGCACCGCACCCCGGGTCACCATCATCTCCCACCCCGACGTCCGCAGGTCGCTGATGACCCAGAAGGCCTATGCCGAGGGCCTGCGTGCGCTGGTGCTCTACACCGCCTCCTGGCAGGACACGGTGGCGACAGCGGCCGCCCGCGGCGAGCGCGACCTGCTGGCCGAGCGAGTCAACGAGCTGCTGCTGCCGATCGTCAAGGGCTACGGCTCGGAGCGCTCGTGGGTGCTGCTCGGGACCGAGTCGCTGCAGACCCTGGGCGGCTCCGGGTTCCTGCAGGACTACCCGCTGGAGCAGTACGTACGCGACGCGAAGATCGACACGCTGTACGAGGGGACCACGGCCATCCAGGGACAGGACCTGTTCTTCCGCAAGATCGTCAAGGACGGCGCGGTGGCACTGGACCACCTGTCCGGCGTGGTGCAGCAGTTCGTCGACTCGGATGCCGGCAACGGCCGGCTGAAGATCGAGCGAGGGCTGCTAGGCCGGGGACTGGCCGACGCGCTCGGCATCGTGGCGGCGATGACGGCGCAGCTGACCGCGGCCGATCCGCGTCTCACCGGCGGCGACCGCCGCAACGTCTACCGCGCGGGCCTGAACACGACCCGGCTGTTGATGGCGCTGGGCGACGTGGTCTGCGCGTGGCTGCTGCTCCGTCAGGCCGAGGTGGCGACAGCTCGCCTCGACCAGGGTGCAGCCGGCGCGGACCGGGCCTTCTACGACGGCAAGGTGGCGGCGGCATCCTTCTTCACCCGAACGGTGCTGCCCGGGCTGTCAGCCGACAGACAGGTGGCCGAAGCAACCGATCTCGCCGTCATGGACGTCGACGAAAGCGCCTTCTGAGGCGGCTGGTTCCGCGGCAGCCCTCGTCCAGAAGTCAGCGCGGCGATCCACACCGCACACCCGCCGCCGGCGGCCTTACGACCAGCGCTGCGTACGGTTCCCGCGATAGCCGCCGGAGGACGAACCCGGCCGCCCGCCCCCGCCGTTGCGCCGGTACGGCCGTGCCCCGGACCCCGACGGCTGGCGTCGCCCGGACGCCGCGGGAGCCTTGGTGCCTGACTCCGCCAGCGCACCGACCGTCATCGGGCGGGGCGCGGTGCGCTCGTCGTGATGTCGCGCCTGCACCCCGGCGGACTTCTGCATGGACACGACGCGGTCGACCATCCGCGGGGTGGTCATGGTGACGACCGTGCCGATGCGGCCGGCTCTGGCGGTGCGACCGGAACGGTGCAGGAAGGACTTGGCCTCGTCAGGCACGTCGTAGTGCACGACCAGGTCTACGCCGTCGACGTGGATGCCACGCGCGGCGACGTCGGTCGCGACGACCACATCCGCGCGACCACTGGAGAACTGGCGGAGATTGCGCTCCCGCAGACGCTGGCTCAGGTTGCCGTGGAGGTCGACCGCGGGAACACCGGCCTCGGTGAGGCTGCGGGCCAGCTCGGTGGCACCGTCACGGGTGCGGGTGAACACCATCGAGCGCGGATTGGCCTTGAGGAGTGCCGCCGCGGTCTGCGGCCGGGTGGTGTGCGAGGTGACCAGCACGTGGTGGTCCATGTGCACGGGCGCGTCGGCACCCGGGTGCAGGTCGTGACGCACGGCGTCGGACAGGTGCTTGCGCACCAGCCGGTCGACGTCGCCGTCGAGGGTCGCCGACAGCAGCATGCGCTGGCCGCCGGACGGGGTCTGGGTGAGCAGCGCGTCGACGGCGGGGTAGAAGCCGAGGTCGCACAGGTGGTCCGCCTCGTCGAGGACGACCATTTCGACCGCGTCCAGCCGGCAGGCTCCACGGCGAATGAGGTCGTCGAGCCGCCCCGGGGTGGCGACGACGAGATCTATGCCCTGACGCAGGCGCTTGACCTGGCGGTCGTACGGCGTCCCGCCGTACACGGTGACCAGCTTCAGGTCCAGCGAGTGGGCCAGCGGCTCGAGCGCGGCTCGCACCTGGTTGGCCAGCTCACGGGTGGGCAGCACGATCAGGCCGCGGGGCGTGCGCGGCCGGCGCTCACCGCCGACGAGACGGGACAGCAGGGGCAGCCCGAAGGCGAGCGTCTTGCCGGTGCCGGTGCGCGCACGCCCGAGCACGTCGCGGCCGGCCAGCGCGTCCGGAATCACCAACGCCTGCACCGGCGTGGGCTCGGTGATGTGCTGCCGGGCGAGGACGCTCACGAGCGGGGCGGGCACGCCGAGGTCGGCAAAGGTCGGAGCCGGGCCGGTCCCGGTCCTGCGGACGGAGTCGGGCGGGGACTGCGGTTCGGAGGCAGGGGTGGTGGCATCGGGGTCGGGCAGCACAGCAGCGGCGACGGGCACGTCGGGGAACTCCAGGGGTTCACATCGGTGGTGCGAGCGGGTGCGTCCGACCCGGATCCGCTGGCAGCGGTCCGGCGAGCCGGTGGACGCGGCGCACCCGGGTTCGCGGTCACGTGGAGCCGACCGGTGGCGGGCGCGAGCAGCATGAGAAGTTCGGTCGCAGACCGAAGAAACGTGCCGGGGCTGGTCCCGATGCTACCAGTGAGCGGTCAGCCGCCGGACGCGGTGAGTGACGCAGGGGGTGAGACCTCGGACACGCTGCTCCTCGTCGACGGCTCCAGCTCCGAGTCGGCCGTAGACGCCGGTTCACCACTCGACGCTGGGCTGAAGTCGTACTGCATGTCGTCGAAGGAGTCGCAGGCCAGCACGTAGAAGACCCGCGCCGTGACGTCGCCGAGCGCGCGGACACCGTGCGTCACGTTCCCGGGAATGAAGACCACCGCCCCCTGGTCCAGCTCGTGGACGGCTTCGCCGAGCGTGAGTTCGACGCGGCCCTCGAGGATCAGGTAGACCTCCGCGGGCTCGTGCCGGTGCGGCTCCAGGCGCTCGCCCGGCCGCAGCACGGCGACTCCGGCCGTCATCGCACTTGTCGGGGTGCGGTCGGCACTGAGCAGGCTGGCGAAGCCCAGCCGGCCCCGGTCGTCATCCCAGGCGTCGAGAGGAGCACCGCCGAGCCAGGTCACCACGGGTTCATCTGACACGCCTTGTCTGTACCCCGTCCGGGCCGATCAAGACAGCGCTCGCCGCTGGGGGTGCCTCGTGGTCAACTGGGCCGGTGGCTGACGACGACCTGCCTCTCCTGCACGTCGAGGACGCCGCCGCCTTCGACGCCTGGTTGCAGAAGCATCCCGACTCCGCGGGCATCTACCTGCGCATCGCCAAGAAGAACGGCGCCGTCCGCACCGTCTCCTACGCCGACGCCGTGCAGGTCGCGCTGTGCCACGGGTGGATAGACAGCCAGGCGCGACGCCACGACGACGACACGTACAAGCAGCGCTTCACGCCCCGGCGCAGACGCAGCCCGTGGTCGCAGATCAACCGTGCGCACGCCGAGCGACTGATCGCCGAGGGGCGCATGCAGCCCGGCGGGCTGGCGCAGGTCGAGGCCGCCAAGGCCGACGGCCGGTGGGACAAGGCATACGCGTCACCGTCGACGGCCGTCGAGCCACCCGACCTCACCGCCGCGCTGGCGGCCCGGCCGGCTGCCCAGGCGGCGTACGCCGCGTTCAACAAGCAGAACCGCTTCGCAGTGATCCACCGGCTGTCCCAGCTCGAGGGCGAAGGACGCCGCAGGCGGATCGACGACCTCGTCGCCAAGATCGCCGGCGGCTGGAGGCCGTACCCTTGACCGACCGGCGGTGGTGACCGCAGTGCTCCTCCGCTGCCGGACCGGGGGTGAGCCGTGGGCTGGACGATCGCGCAGATCCCCGACCTCAGCGGGTCGCGGGCACTGGTGACGGGCGGCAGCAGCGGGCTGGGCCAGCAGGTCGCGCTCGGGCTCGTCGCCCGGGGCGCGTCCGTGGTGCTCGCCGGTCGCGACGAGAACCGGTTGGCTGGCAGTGTCGCCGGCATCCGCGCAGCAGTACCCGCGGCCGACCTCCGGGTGCTGCGGCTCGACCTGGCCGACCTCTCGCAGGTGCGGCGCGCGGCCGACGAGGTGCTGAACAGCTACGGGACGATCGACCTGCTCTTCGCCAACGCGGGTGTGATGGCGACGCCGGAGCGGACCACCGCGGACGGCTTCGAGCTGCAGATCGGTACCAACCATCTCGGGCACTTCGCCTTCTGCTGCCTGGTCCTGCCGACGCTGCTGGCCACACCGCACGGCGCGCGGGTGGTGGTGACGTCGTCATTCGCTCACCGGATGGCCCGCGGCATCGACCTACGCAGCCTCACGGCCGATCGCGACTTCCGCCCGTACCGCCGGTGGGGCTCGTACGCCGAGTCCAAGCTCGCGAACCTGCTGTTCATGCTCGAGCTGCAGCGCCGGTCGATGGCGGCGGGGCTGGCCCTGACCAGCGTCGGTGCGCACCCGGGCTACGCCGCCACCAACCTGCAGCAGGCCGGGCCCGCCATGGACGGCGCCACCGGTGGCTCCCGGGCAATGTCGGCACTGAACCGGCTGGTCGCCCAGTCGGCCGAGCACGGTGCCTGGCCGCTGCTGATGGCGGGCACGCAGCCTGGCCTGCCGGGCGGCGCGTACGTCGGCCCGAGCGGGCCCTTCGAGCTGCGCGGTCGGCCCCGCCTGGTCGGCATGTGCGCCGCCGCCGGCGACCCGGTGCTGGCCAGTCAGCTGTGGGAGGCCAGCGAGCAGGCCACCGGCGTGCGCTTCCCGTAGCTCTCCGGGCCGGCATCCGCCGCTGCGGAGCAATCCACCTCGAGATCGGGCCGGCAGCGAGAGCGCGGTCTCCGGCGAACGTCTCGGACTCCGGTCGTGGAAGGACACTGCTCACCGCGATCATTCGCAGAAGTCCGCCGCGACTCCGCTACCGTCGTGGCCAGTGCTGCGGGCACCGCGGCGAGAACGGGGAGTACGACATGGGTATTGGCATAGGCGTTCTGCTCATTGTGGTGGGCGCTATCTTCGCGTTCGCCGTGGACGTGAACCTCGAGGTCGTCGACGGCTACGTGCTCGGGTGGATCCTCATCGTCGGCGGCGTCCTTTCCATCGTGCTGGGGTTCTTCATGCAGGCGCAGCGCAACCGCACGACCGCCGTCGTCGAGGAGCGCCGCTACGACCAGCGCTGAGAGTGCTGAGCCCGAGCTGTCGGGCGGTGCACCATGGTCAGCAGTGGCGCCGGGACTGGACGGTACGGAAGCGTGGGGCCACGAAGGCGCCGTCGGTGAATGACGCGGTGGCCGCCGGGTTGGCACCGGTGCCGTGGAAGTCGCTGAACGCCGCCGACTGGTTGACGAACACCGGGCCGGTGAGGTTCTCCGAGAGCGCGACACCGGCGTCCAGGGCCGCAGCCCTCGCGTCGGACAGCACGCCCGGATCGGTCGAGTAGACCGAGGCGGTCATGGCACCGAAGTCCAGCGCCGTACGTACGAACGTCTGCAGCGACTCAGCGGTCGAGCCGGTCGTGACGAGGTACGCCACCGGGCCGAAGCACTCGGCCGCGTAGATCTGGTCGTCGCCCACCGACAGGCCCAGCAGCAGTGGCGTGCGGACCCGGGCGTCGGGCCACGACGGGTGGGTCACTGCCCGCGACGCGACCAGCACCCGCCCACGTTCCGGCGCCGCGTCGAGCCGGGACAGCACGGCGTCGCCGACGACCGCCCCCAGCACCTCGACCGCCCTGGCGTCGTCGCCGAGCAAGCGGTCGAGCGCAGCGCCGATTCCGGCGGCCACCTCCTCCGGCCGCTTCACCCCCTGGTCGGTGGTGATGCCGGCGTCGGGCACGAACACGTTCTGCGGGGCGGTGCACATCTGCCCGGTGTACAGCGCGAACGAGAAGGCGAGATTGGCGCACATACCGGCGAAGTCGTCGGTCGAGTCGAGCACCACCGCGTTGACGCCTGCCTTCTCGGCGAACACGACCGCCTGGGTGGCGTGCTGCTCCAGCCACTCGCCGAAGGCGTTCGAGCCGGTGAAGTCGACCAGGCGCACCTCCGGCCGCAGCGCCAGGTCGGCAGCCAGCCCCTCACCCTCTGCCTCGGCGGCCAGGCTGACCAGGTCGGCGTCGAAGCCGGTCTCGGTGAGCACCGCACGCGCCACCTGCACCGTGAGGGCCAGTGGCAGCACAGCCCCGGGGTGCGGTTTCACCACCACCGGGTTGCCGCATGCGAGAGAGGCGAAGAGACCGGGCCACGAGTTCCAGGTCGGGAACGTGTGGCAGCCCACGACCAGACCGACTCCCCGTGGCACCACGGTGAAGGTCTTCTCCATCCGCACCGGCTCACCGCGGCCCGGCTTCTCCCACAGCGCACTCGCCGGGTGCCTCGTCATCTCGTCGTATGCGTACGCCAGCGCCTCGAGGGCTCGGTCGAGTGCATGCGCGCCACCGGCCTGGAACGCCATCACGAACGCCTGGCCGCTGGTGTGCTGCACCGCGTGTGCCAGCTCGAAGATCCGCGCATGCAGGCGGGCCAGCACCTCCTGGCAGACCGCCACCCGGAGGGCGGGGCCGGCGTCGCGCCACTGGCCCATGCCGCGCCTGGCCGCCCCCAGGAGCTCGTCGAGGCCGTCCGTGGTCACGCGCGGGTAGGCCACGCCCAGCTCCGGGCCGTACGGGGACCGCTCCTGCGCCACTGAGCCGTCAGCCCCCGCTGTCTCCAGGGGGAAGGGCCGGCCGAGCAGCCCGTCGAAGGCCGCCTGGCCCTCGCCTGCTGCGTGCTCGCCGTAGACCCGCGGGCTCGGCGACTCGGGGAAGGCCGAGAAGTACGACCGCTTTCGGATCGCGGCCAGCGCTTGCTCCAGCGCGTCGTGATGGCGGGAGATCAGATCGGCTGAAGCGGCGGTGCTGGTCATGCGAGCCTCCGGACACGGGCGTCGTCGCACGCTGTCGGATGAGGGGGTCGGGCGAAGATGAGGGGGTCGGTCGGATGGGGGGTCGGATGGGAGGTCGGACACGGGATCGGGCCATCCTGCCACGCGGCCGAGCTTCGGCGTCGGGATCGCTGCTTGCCCGGGAGCAGCCGGCGCGGCACGATCGACGCGTGGGACGCACTACCAGCCCGGCCCCGCTGCCGGGTGACTGACGGAGTGCGGCTGCGCCCGTACGACGAGCGCGACGCCGCAGTGGTGCTGGCCCTGAACCAGTCCAACCTCGACGGCGTCGGCCCACTCGACGCCGACCGCCTTCACTGGCTGGTGGGCATGTCCGCCCAGGCGCTGGTCGCCGAGGACGACGGCACCCTGGCGGGCTTCGCTCTCGTCTTCGGCCCCCGCACCGACTACGACAGCAGCAACTACGCATGGTTCGTCGACCGGCTGCAGGACTTCGACTATCTCGATCGGATCGTCGTGGCGCCGAGCCACCGGCGGCGGGGCATCGGCGGTCTGCTCTACGACGCCGCCGAGGACGGCGCGCGCGTCCGGAACCGGCTGGCCTGCGAGGTGTACGTGGAGCCGCCCAACGTGGCCTCGCTCGCGTTCCACGCTGCTCGCGGCTACGTCGAGGTGGGCCGGCTGCTGCAGACCAACGGGAAGACGTGCTCGATGCTGGTCAAGGAGCTGGGGTGAACGACGGTCCGCCCGCTGACCCGTCACCCGGCCCGGCTCTCGACCCGATCACCGACCCGTCCGAGCTGGCGCGCGCCTGCGCCGACGCGATGTGGGCCGAGGACCGGGCCAGCCAGGAGCTCGGCATGCGCCTGGTCGACGTCGGCCCCGGTGCGGCGACCCTCGAGATGACGGTGCGCGCCGACATGGTCAACGGCCACGGGAACGCACACGGGGGCTTCGTCTTCCTGCTGGCCGACTCCGCGTTCGCCTTCGCCTGCAACGGCTACGACGTGCGCACGGTGGCCTACGGCTGCACGATCACCTATCTCACGCCGGCCCGGCTGGGCGACGAGCTGACGGCGGTCGCCACCGAGCGCTCCCGCTCGGGACGCACGGGCACCTACGACGTCACCGTGCGCGTCGCCGAGCGGGTGGTCGCCGAGTTCCGTGGGACCAGTCGCACCGTCGGTGGCCCGGTGCGGCCGGTTCGCCAGACGTACGCCGGACTGGCACAACCGCCGAGCGCGACGCCATGACGGGCGCACCGGGAACCCGCCGCTCGTGGAACCCGCTGAGCCGCGACAGCGACGTCAGCACCCGGGCAGCCGCCGTCGGGGCGGTGCTGGTGCTGGTGATCGCAGCAGCCCTTCTCGCCACGGCGACCAACGACAGCCCCGACGCCGATCCGGACCCCGCGTCCGGCGGCACCGTCACGGCGACCGCCGACTACGTGGCCACCGGCGCCGGCGACAACGTCGACAGCATCGCCTTCTGGGAGGCCCCGGACCCGGTGGACTCGCAGATGTTCGTCACGTCGAAGGACCGCTCCCTGCTCGAGGTGTGGAGCTACCCCTATACGGCGGACGCCGACGAGCAGACGCCGCTGACGCATCCCTGCCTCGAGGCCCGAGCCGACAGCGCCACCAACGGGGTGCTCGTCGACCAGGAGACCGACCTGCTGTACGTGGCATCCAACTTCAGCCCGAACGTCTGCGTGTTCTCGCTGCCCGACCTGACCCACCAGAAGACCATCTCGTCCGGCGTGACCTACGGGCTCGAGCCGAACCTCGCGCTGATCACTGTGCCCCGCGGGGACAAGCGGCTCTACGTCTCGGACGACACGCTGGTGTACATCCACGATGCGTCGACCGGCGCGAAGGTGGGTCAGTTCGCACCGGCCAAGGGGCTGGAGGCCATGTGGGGTGACAGCCACGACCAGGTGCTCTACGTACCCGACGAGAACACCCGGACCGGCGTGTACGCGTACACCCCCGACGGCACGACCTACACCCGGGACGGCGAGACCGTGTTCGGCGACAACGCGATCTTCGACTCCGACGGCGAAGGCATCACCGAGTACACGTGCCCGGCCTCCGGCCCGGACGACGGAGGCGGCCTGATCGTCGTGTCCGACCAGATCGACGATGCGGAGGCGGGTAACGACTACGAGGTCTTCGACCGGCGGACGTGGGAGTACCTGGGCACTTTCGGGCTCCGGCTCCCCGGCGGCGCCCTCGTGTCCAACACCGACGGCATCGCCAGCACCCAGCAGTCCTCGCCGCAGTACCCGGACGGCATCTTCGCCGCCATCGAGGACGACAGCAGCGTGGCCGGCGCCGGCTGGGACAAGGTCCTCGACGCCATCTCGGAGCAGACCGGCACCACGGTCGGCTGCTGACGGGTGCAGCGGCGCTGAGCCGTTTCCCGCTGCGAGACAGGTGCGGCGGAGCGCGGGTCCGGAACATGGCGCCGCGAGCCAGGTGCGGCGGAGCCAGGTGCGCGGATCCAGGTGCGGCGGAGCCAGGTGCGGCGGAGCGCGGGTTCGGGACTGGGCGCCGCGAGCCAGGTGCGGCGGAGCCAGGTGCGACGGGGCCAGGTGCGGCGGAGCTAGGTGCCGCGACTCAGCACAGGGCCGTGGCGCCGCAGCGCTGCGTACGCCTCCGGGTCGGTCGCCGCCAGCCTGCGTCTGGCGAGTCGGCGATAGCGCCAGATCTGCAGGCCGCCGACGACCCACAGCACGTACTGCACCGACATGGCCCAGCGGAAGGCGTCGGGCGTGTAGGCCGTACCGCCGCCCGGGGTGCGCCAGTCGAGCACGATGCCGATGGCCACGACCACCGTCAGGCTCGCGATGAACCCCCCCTGGTTGACGATCCCGGTGGCGCTGCCGACCCGCTCGACGGGGTTGAAGGACCGGGCGAAGTCGAAGCCGACGATCGAGGCGGGGCCTCCGACACCGACCGCGAGCACCAACAGCACGAGCAGCCACATCGGCGCCGGACCCGGCCAGGCCAGCACCGCCGTCCAGGCCAACACGATCGCGCCCACGATGCCCAGCACCATGGACGAGCGGTGGAAGGGCCGGGTGGCGACCAGTTGGCCGACCACCGGCCCACTGGCCATCGAGGCCACGGTGATCAGCGTGAGCAGCAGCCCCGCCGCCGCCTGGTCCAGGCCCTCGCCCCGTACCAGGAACGGGTAGCCCCACAGCAGCGCGAGCACCGTGGCTCCGAACTGTGTGGTGAAGTGTGTCCACAGGCCGAGCCTTGTGCCGGGCTCGTCCCAGGCCAGCCGCAAGTTGTGCATGACCTCCCGGAACGAGACGGCCGGGCCGCTCATGCTGGTCTGCGCCGGGCTGTCGCGAACGACGATGAGCAGGCCGATGCCGAGCACGACCCCGACGCCGACACCGATGAGGTACGTGGCGGTCCAGCCGAGGGCGTCGAGCGCGTACAACATCGGGACGGCGGCCACCACGGTGCCGAGCTGCCCGGTCACACCGGTGAGCTGGGTCATGAGCGGCACCCGCAGCGGTGCGAACCACGTGATCACCAGGCGCAGCACGCTGATGAAGACCATGGCGTCGCCCGCACCCACGAGCAGCCGGGCGCCCAGCGCCACCGGGTAGTCCGTGGCCAGGGCGAATCCGAGCTGTCCGACCGTCATGCTGCTCACGCCGGCCAGGAGCAGCCGCCGGGGGCCGAAGCGGTCGACCAGCAGGCCGACCGGGACCTGCATGGCCACGTACACCAGCAGCTGCACCATGGTGAAGGTCGCCAGCGCGGCGGCGGAGAGCCCGAACCGGTCCATGGCCTCGATACCGGCGACCCCGAGCGACGACCGGTGGAACACGGCGAGCACGTACACGGCCAGCGCAACCAGGTAGACCGTCCAGGCGTTGCGTCGCACGACCTCCATGGTCCCAGGCCGTTGCTGCCCGCCCGGGTTCGGGTGCCAGCACGTACCGGCGCGTCGAGTACACCACGGCGGCTGCTGCGCCGGATCGCCTGCCACTAGTGCAGCGAAAGTGTCGCTACCAGGGCGCTGCAGCGCTGTGGAGGCGCAGCTTTCGCAGCCCACCCTGCGAAAACCACGCCCCGGTCAGAGGGCCAGGGCGGAGGCGGGGTCGTGCAGGATCGCGGCGACGTCGGAGAGGAAGCGGGAGCCCTGCTGGCCGTCGACGACCCGGTGGTCGAAGCTCACGGCGAGAGTGGTGACCCAGCGGGGTCTGACCTCGTCGCCGACCACCCACGGACGCCTGGAGATGGCCCCGATGCACAGGATCCCCGTCTCGCCGGGGTTGAGGATCGGGGTACCGGCGTCGATGCCGAAGACTCCGACGTTGGTGATCGTGAAGGTGCCACCGCTCATGGCTGCCGGCTGGGTACGGCCGTCGCGTGCCGTGGCGGTGAGCTCGCTGAGCGCGTCGGCCAGCTCTCGCAGGCCCATCTGGTCGGCGCGCCTGACGTTGGGCACGAGCAGACCGCGTGGCGTGGCCGCGGCGATGCCCAGGTTGACGTCGCGCTTGAGCACGATCTCCTGAGCGGCCTCGTCCCAGCTGGCGTTCATCTCGGGCGTGCGTCGGACGGCCAGGCACACCGCCTTGGCCACGATCAGCAGCGGCGACACCTTGGCATCGCGGAAGTCCCGGTTCTGACGCAGCCGGCGGACCAGGCGCATGGTGCGGCTCACGTCGACGGTGACCCACTCGGTGACGTGGGGGGCGGTGAAGGCGCTCGACACCATCGCCTCGGCGGTCCGCTTGCGGACGCCCTTCACCGAAACGCGGGTCTCCTCGCCGATGCGGGTCTCCGCACCAGTCCCGGGAGAGACGGGTGCCGCCGGGCCTCCGGCAGCGACTGCCTCGACGTCGGCGCGCGTGACTATCCCGCCGTCGCCGGTGGGCGCCACGGCGGCGAGGTCGATGCCCAGATCCTTGGCCAGCTTGCGCACCGGCGGCTTGGCGAGCGCCCGGCTTCGTACCGGAGCAGCAGCCGTGGAGGGCTGTCGGGCGCGGACTTCATCCGCGGCTGCCGCCTCCGGGTCGGCGTCGTCCACCGCCGTCTCGGGGGGCTTGTCCGCGGCGGTCGAGAAGGCCGACTGCACGCTCTGCTGCGCGGCGGCCGCGGCAGGTGCCGGTGGCACCGCGGATGCCTTGCGCGGCCGGCGTTTCGCCTCGGTCGTGCGTGGGCCGTACCCGACCAGCACCGACGTGCGGCCACCGGGTGCCGCCCCGCCGATGAGCCCCGGCTCGACGGCGCCTGACTCGGGCGGTGTCGCGGTCGCCTGGTCACCCGGGGGGGCCTCGTCGTCCGGCGCACGCGCCGGGTCGACCTCGGCGGCAGCCCCGCTGGACACCTCGATCAGCGGCGTCCCGACGGCGACCGTCGTGCCCTCGGGAACCAGGAGCTCGGTCACCGTGCCGGCGAAGGGGCAGGGCAGCTCGACCAGTGACTTGGCCGTCTCGA
The DNA here is from genome assembly GCA_029266455.1 of Nocardioidaceae bacterium. Classification (GTDB taxonomy): domain Bacteria; phylum Actinomycetota; class Actinomycetes; order Propionibacteriales; family Nocardioidaceae; genus JACCWP01. The sequence continues at coordinate 9,274 of JAQSWV010000023.1, read as the reverse complement.
TCTCGACCACCACGTCGTTCACCGCGACGGTGTCCCCGGGCTGCACCCGCCAGCTGACGACCTCGGCCTCGGTGAGGCCCTCGCCCACGTCCGGCAGCCGGAACTGCTGCGCGTCGCTCATGCTGCTCCTTCCCCCGGTCAGTACGCCAGGGCGCGGTCGACGGCGTCGAGCACCCGGTCGAGGTCGGGCAGGTACTCCTCTTCGATCCGGCTGGGGGGGTACGGCGTGTCGAACGCCCCCACCCGGAGCACCGGAGCCTCGAGCGCGTAGAAGCACTCCTCGCTGACGCGGGCCGCGACCTCTGCCCCGATGCCGAGGTTGACCGTCGCCTCGTGGACCACCACGACGCGGCCGGTCCTGCGCACTGACTCGAGCACCGGGTCCATGTCGAGCGGCGACAGAGTGCGCAGATCGATCACCTCCAGTGAGCGACCCTCCGCGTCGGCGGCCACGGCCGCCTCCTGCGCGGTCTTGACCATCGGCCCGTACGCCAGCACGGTCACATCGGTGCCGGCTCGCACGACGCGGGAGCTGAACAGCGGGTCCGGGGAGCCGTCCTCGTCGACCTCCGCCTTCTCCCAGTAGCGACGCTTGGGCTCGAAGAACACGACCGGGTCGTCGGAGGCGACGGCCTGCTGGATCATCCAGTAGGCGTCGAAGGGGTTGGAGCACGCGACGACCTTGAGGCCCGCGGTGTGCGCGAACTGCGCCTCGGGTGACTCGCTGTGGTGCTCGACCGCGCCGATGCCGCCACCGAACGGGATCCGGATGACGATGGGCATCGGCAGCCTGCCCTGGCTGCGAAAGCGCATCTTCGCCACCTGACTGACGATCTGGTCGTACGCGGGGTAGACGAAACCGTCGAACTGGATCTCGCAGACCGGCCGGTACCCCCGGAGGGCGAGTCCGACAGCGGTGCCGATGATCCCCGACTCGGCGAGCGGCGTGTCGATGACCCGGTCCTCGCCGAAGTCCTTCTGCAGTCCGTCGGTCACCCGGAAGACGCCGCCCAGCTTGCCGACGTCCTCCCCCATCACGAGCACCTTCACGTCGAGGTCCATCGCCCGCCGCAGACCATGGGTCAGTGCCTTCGCGAGCGTCAGCTGGGTCATGCCGGCGCCCCCTCCCGGTCGCCGTCCGCATCGACCGCGGACCCGGTGCCGGAGCCGGTCTCGCTGTCCTCGAACGTGGCGAGGTAGGCGGCGTACTCCTGCTGCTGGCGGACCAGCTCGGGGGTCTTGTCTGCGTACACCTGGTCGAAGATGTCGAGCACGTCCGGGTCGGGCATGGACAGGCACCGCTCCCGCAGTCGTCGCGCGACGTCGTCCGACTCGGCCTCCACCTCGGCGAAGTACGTCTCGTCGGCGCCGCCGCCGCGGGCGAGGTACGCCTTCACCCGGGCGATCGGGTCCTTGAGCTTCCAGTGCTCCAGGTCGTCGTGCAGCCGGTAGCGGGTCGGGTCGTCCGACGTGGTGTGTGCGCCCATCCGGTAGGTGTAGGCCTCGACGAAGGTCGGCCCACTGCCGTCCCGGGCACGCTGCAAGGCCGCGCTGGTGACCGCGTGGCAGGCCAGCACGTCGTTGCCGTCGACCCGTACTCCGGGGAACCCGAACCCCAACGCTCGCTGAAACAGCGGGATGCGCGTCTGGCGCTCGATCGGCTCGGAGATCGCCCACTGGTTGTTCTGGCAGAAGAACACGACCGGGGCGTTGAAGACGCTGGCCCAGATGAAGGCCTCGTTGACGTCGCCCTGGCTGGTGGCGCCGTCGCCGAAGTAGGCGATCACCGCCGCGTCGCGCTCGGCGTCACCGGTGCCGACGCAACCGTCCCGCTGCATGCCCATGGCGTAGCCCGTGGCGTGCAGCGTCTGCGCCCCGATCACGATCGTGTAGAGCGCGAAGCCATCGTCGCGAGGGTCCCAGCCGCCCTGGTCGACGCCGCGGAACAGGCCGAGGAGCCGCAGCGGGTCGACGCCGCGGCACCAGGCGACCCCGTGCTCGCGGTAGGTCGGGAATGCGAAGTCCTGGCGGCGCATCGCCCGCCCTGAGCCGATCTGCGCCGCCTCCTGCCCCAGCAACGACGCCCAGATGCCCAGCTCGCCCTGCCGCTGAAGGGCGGTCGCCTCGGTGTCGATGCGTCGGACGAGCACGAGGTCGCGGTACATGGCCCTGATCTGCTCGTCGTCGAGCTCGCAGGAGAAGTCGGGGTGCTCGACCCGCTCGCCCTCGGGAGTCATGAGCTGGACGAGGTCGTGTGCCGTGTCGAAGCGGGCCGAGAGTGCTCCGGCGTCGATCACCAGGCCTCCTTCGGGTGTGCCGGCCGGCCGTCAGGGTCTCCGGGACGGGCCGTGCACCACGGTTTCGGCGAGCCGCGCCGCTGCACGGCCCGTGGTACGGGATGTGCGTCAGTCACGGTAACGCTGCCGCGGCGGGAGCCACAGCGTCCTGGCAGCGTACCGCCGCAGCGGGCACCGATGGGGCCTGCCGGCTCCCGCAGGGCACCAGGCCCGCTCGAGCCGGGTCAGCGACCCCAGGTGCGCGCGACGCCAAGCACCAGGTCCCCTGCGACCGGTTCGGCGACGGTGACCCGCACGCCATCGCCCGCGAACGCCCGCACGCTGACCCCTGCGCGCTCGCACGCTTCCGCGAAGGGCACCGCCTCGTCGCCCAGCGGGAGCCAGACGAAGTTGCCCTGCGGGTCGGGCACGTCCCACCCGGCGGCTCGTAGCCCGGCCACCACCCGCTCGCGCTCTGCCACCACCTGGGTGACCCTGGCCATCAGCTCCGCCTCGGCCGCCGGCTGCAGCGACGCAACGGCGGCGGCCTGCGCGACACCCGACACGCCGAACGGCAGCGCCACCTTGCGTACCGCGGTCGCGACCTCCTCGGGCGCGACCGCGAAACCCACCCGGAGCCCGGCCAGGCCGTACGCCTTGGAGAACGTCCGGAGCACGGCCACGTTGGGCCGGCCGAGGATCGCCATCGCGTCGGCCGCGGCGGGGTCGGTGACGAACTCCTGGTACGCCGCGTCGACGACCACGAGCACCCGCTGGGGCACCCGGTCGAGGAACGCGTCCAGCTCGTCAGCAGTCACCGCGGGACCAGTCGGATTGTTGGGTGTGCAGACGAGCACGATCCTGGTGCGGTCGGTGATCGCTGCGGCCATCGCCTCGAGGTCGTGCCGGGCTCCCGGGCCGAGCGGGACCCCGACCGAGCGCGCGTCGGAGGCCGCCACCGCGATGGGGTACGCCTCGAACGACCGCCAGGCGTGCACCACCTCGTCCCCCGCGTCGCACAGCGCCTGCACCAAGTGGTAGAGAACGGCAACCGACCCGGTCGCCGCTGCAAGCCGGGACACCGGGACCCCGAACCTGGTGGCGATCGCGTCGTACAGGGCCGAGCAGGACATGTCCGGGTAGCGGTTGACCACGTCGGCCTCGGCGGCCAGGACGGCGCGCACGCTGGGCAACGGGCCCAGCGGCGTCTCGTTGCTGGACAGCTTGTAGGTCGTCTGACCCGTACGCGCCACCGCGGGCCGGCCGGGGGTGTAGGCCGCGATGGCGTCGAGCGAGGCTCGGGGCCGCGGGCCCTCCGACGGTCTCGACGCGGTCATGCCCGCACGCTAGCGGGCGATCTGCAGCTCGCCGCCGGGTGCGGCCGGCACATCGCGGCCCACGACGATGTCGAGCGGATTGGTGAGGCAGCGGATCGAACCGCCTGCCTTGTGCAGCTCGTCCATCTCGACGACGACCACGTCGAATCCCCACGCCAGCAACTGGCTGCGTACCCGCTCCGGGCACGCAGGCATCACCACCGTGCGGCCGACCACCACAGAGTTCGCGCAGAACGTCAGCGCCTCGGCCTCCGAGAGGACCAGCGGCTCCGGCACCAGCTCGAGCAGCGCCTGGGCGCCCGGCAGGTCGAAGGCGCTGGGGCACACCATCGCGCGGGTGCTGTCGAGCGGGCAGAACGCCAGGTCGAGGTGGTACATGCCGGGGTGCACGATCTGCAGTCCGCGTACCCGCGTTCCCAGCTCGGCGGCCAGCGCCTTGAGGCCCAGCTCGTCGCTGCGCGGACCGAAGCCCGCCACCACCTCGTCACGCCAGCAGAACGCGTCGCCAGCCTCCAGGTAGCCGCCCACTCCGTCGCGGCCGACGTCGACCGGCGTGAAGCCCAGATCGCTGAACCAGGGTGCGGCCGTGAGCCGCTCCGAACGCCGCTCGGGGTGCCGCATGTGGCTCATCACCACCCGGCCGTGTCCCGGTGCGGAGCCGTGCGCCGCGTCGCCGGCCACGCCGAAGGCGAAGCCCAGGTTCATCGCGTAGACCATGTCCGGAGCGTCCGCGCGCTGGTCCAGCACCTCGACCGTCGCGCCGAGCGACTCGAGGACATCGCGCAGTGCCTCCCACTGCGCCCTGGCGCGGAGCGGATCGGGTTGATCGTGCACATCCATGTACGGGTTGATCGCGTAGTCGATGCGGAAGTGGTCGGGGCGCACCATCGCGTACCGCCGCCCCCAGCGGAGCTGTTCTCCCATGCCGCCCTCCCGCAGATCGTCGACGTCCGGACCCAGCGCGATGTCAAACCAGGTTCGTCTGATTGTCCGACAATCGGTCCTCTGCGAAGATGATGCCCCGACGAGCCGCTGCGGGCAAGCGAGGCGGCGCCGAAGGGGGCCGGATGTACGAGTCGCTCGAGCTCGAGCAGTCGTCGACCGTGGACCGTGCGGCCGACGCGCTGCGGCGCGCGCTGTTCGGTGGCGACCTGGAGCCCGGCACACCACTGCGCGAGGTGGCGTTGGCCGACTCGCTGGGCATCGCCCGCAGCACCGTGCGAGAGGCGCTGGGGCTGCTGGCGACCGAGGGGCTGGTGCACCGGATCCCGTACCGGGGAGTCGTGGTGGCCGCGCTCGAACCGGGCGACGTGCACGACGTCATCACGGCGCGGCTGGCCCTGGAGGAGGCGGGCGTCCGCGCGTGGCCCCACGCGGTCGCCGAGGCGAAGCAGGCGGTGCACGAGGCAGTGGAGGCCTACGCGACCGCCGCCCGCACCGGCGCCGGCCCGGGACCGCTGGCCGAGGCCCACCTGGCCGTACACCGCTCCCTGGTCGGACTGACCGGCAGCAACCGGCTGCTGACCACCGCCGCGGCACTGAACGGCGAGCTGCGGCTGGCGCTGGCGGGGGTCGACCGGCGTCGCGGCAACGCCGAGCAGCAGGTGTCGCAGCACCGCGACCTCGTCCGCGTCATCGAGAGCGGCGACTCCGAGGCCGCGGTCGCCGCCCTCCGCGCGCACCTGGCCGACGCGGAGGAGTCGATGCGCGACGCCGTCACCGCGGACCGGGCTGCGCCCGACTGAGACGGCCGCCCGCCCGGCACGGTGGTGGCCTGGCACGATGGCGGCGTGCAACGGATCCTGCTGAGAGTTGCCCTCAACGCCGCAGCGCTGGCCGTGGCCGCCTGGATTTTCGCCGGCATCACGGTGGGTGAGCCCGGGGCGGACACGTCCGAGCGCGTGCTCACGCTGATCCTCGTCGCCGCAGTGTTCGGCGTCGTGAACGCGATCATCACGCCGATCGTCAAGCTGCTGTCGCTGCCGTTCATCATTCTCACGCTGGGGCTGTTCCTGCTCGTCGTGAACGCGCTGATGCTCCTGCTCACGAGCGAGATCGCCCAGGGACTCGCGCTGGACTTCCGGGTGGACGGCTTCTGGACTGCGGTGGGGGGCGGATTGGTCATCTCGCTGCTCGGGATGGCGCTCAACGGCCTGCTCGACTACGACTGACGCTCCGCGGCTCCACCCCCGCTCGTATCTGCCCGGGCCCCTGCGGTTGCGGCGCCGTGTCGGCGGGCGCGCCGACCGGCACGACGACGGCGACTGGCGCGCCGGCCCGCAGGGGCGGCGCAGTACGGTGGTCGCCATGGCGCGGATGCCCACGATCGCAGCCCGCGCCGAGCACCTGCTGGGCCGGCCGGTGGCGGCCACCACTGCAGTGCCGGGCGGCTCCAGCTGCACCGCCACCCGGGTACGGATGGCCGACGGTGGCAGCGCACTGATGAAGACGCGGCCGCACCCGCCGCCCGGCTTCTTCGCCACCGAGGCCCACGGGCTGACATGGCTTGCCGAGGCGGGCGGAGCACCGGTGCCCGAGGTGCTCGCGGTCGACGACGACTGCCTTCTCATGGCCTGGATCGAGACCGCACCGGCCACCGTCGAGGCGGCCGAGGGCTTCGGCCACGCACTGGCGGCCACCCACCGGGCCGGCGCCGACGGCTTCGGCGCCGAGCGCGATGGCTACATCGGAGCGATCCCGCTGCCGAACCAGCCCGCCGCGACGTGGCCGGAGTTCTACGCCAGGCGGCGGGTCGAACCGTACCTGCGAGCCGCCAAGGACCGCAGCGCCATCGACCCGGTCGACGCGAGCGCGGTGAGCGAGGTGCTGTCGAGGCTCGACCAGCTCGCCGGGGCGGACGAGCCGCCGGCGCTACTGCACGGGGACCTGTGGTCCGGCAACCTGCTGTGGGGAGCAGACGGCCGGGTGCACCTCGTCGACCCGGCCGCGCACGGCGGCCACCGCGAGACCGACCTGGCCATGCTGGCGCTGTTCGGCACGCCACACCTCGGCCGCATCCTCGCGGCCTACGACGAGGCGGCGCCCCTGTCCGCGGGGTGGCGAGAGCGGGTCGCCCTGCATCAGCTGCACCCGCTGCTCGTCCATGCGGTGACCTTCGGCGGCTCGTACGGGAGCCGGGCCGGCGCGGCCGCGAGGACGGCGCTGAACCCCCCGCGCCATGCCGACGCCTGATCCTCAGCGCGTTTTCAGGAGTACCTGGCAGCCTGGCCGCATGCGCATCCTGGTGGTCGACGACGACCGTGCCGTCCGCGACTCCCTGCGCCGCTCTCTTCAGTACAACGGCTACGACGTCGACGTGGCCGCGGACGGAGCGGAGGCGTTGGCCCGGGTGCCGGCCGCGCGACCCGACGCGATCGTGATGGACGTGATGATGCCGCGGCTCGACGGCCTGGAGGCCACCCGGGCGCTGCGCGCGGCCGGCAACGAGGTGCCCATCCTGGTGCTGACGGCACGGGACGCCGTGGGAGACCGGGTCGATGGTCTCGATGCCGGCGCAGACGACTACCTCACCAAGCCGTTCGCGCTCGAGGAGCTGCTGGCCCGGCTGCGGGCGCTCACCCGCCGGGCCTCCCGGGCCGCCGACGACAGCGAGCCCACCGTGCTGGCCTTCGGCGGTCTGTCCATGGACACCGCCACTCGCGAGGTGCAGCGCGGGGACCGGTTCCTGACGCTGACGCGGACGGAGTTCGCCCTGCTCGAGCTGTTCCTGCGCCGACCGCGCCGGGTGCTCGAGCGGGCGTTCATCCTCGAAGAGGTGTGGGGCTACGACTTCCCCACCACGGCCAACTCGCTCGAGGTCTACATCGGCTACCTGCGGCGCAAGACCGAGGCAGAGGGGGAGCCACGGCTGCTGCACACCGTGCGCGGCGTCGGCTACGTACTGCGCGAGACGCCACCGTGAGCGACGGCCCGCGGCCGACCACGAATGCCAACAGCTGGCACCTGCCGAGCAGGACGCAGCTGTCCTCACGGGTGTCACTCGCCAAGCGGATCTCGATCCTGACCGCGCTGGCCGTGGGTCTGACGCTGACGGTGGCCAGTGTCGCCGTCTATCTCACCCTGCGCAGCGAGCTGCAGACCTCCCTGGACGAGTCCCTGCGCGAGCGGGCGCAGACCACCGCTCAGCTCAACGCACTCGCCGATGCCGAGAACATCCCCATCCCCTCGTGGACCCTCGCCGCCACCGACGTGCGCTTCGCCGTGATCAGCGGCGGCGAGATCCACAGCAACGACCCCGAGGAGGCGGTGCTCGAGTACGTCGGCGAGTCCGAGGTCGCGGTCGCGAGGGGCGCATCCACGTCGTCGATGCGAACGGTCAGCATCGGCGGCACGCGTTACCGGGTCGCCGCCGTGACGCTGGGACCGGGTCAGGCCCTGGTGCTGGCCCAGTCCATGGAGCCCACGTACGACAGTCTGCGACGACTGGCAGTCATCGCCTGGGCGGTGGGGATCGCGGGCATCATCCTCGCCGGTGTCGCCGGGTGGGCGGTCGCGACGAACGGGCTGCGGCCGGTGCGCCGGCTCACCGCAGCCGCCGAACGCGTCGCCAGAACCGATGACCTGACCCCCATCGAGGTCGGCGGGGACGACGAGCTGGCTCGGCTGACGGCCGCTTTCAACACCATGCTGAGCTCGGTGCAGGCCGCGCGACGGATCCAGGCACAGCTCGTCGCCGACGCCGGGCACGAGCTGCGCACCCCACTGACGAGCCTGCGCACCAACCTCGAGCTGCTGACCCAGGCCGACGCCTCCGGCGGCCTGCCCCCCGAGGCCAGGACCGACCTGCTCGCCGACGTTCGCGCGCAGATCGACGAGCTGAGCGCCCTGGTCGGCGACCTGGTCGAGCTCGCCCGCGACGAGCCGGTCAGCCGTAACCCGCAGCCCGTGGACCTGTCCGAGGTGGTCGAGGCGGCCGTGTCCCGAGTGCGTCGACGCGCTCCGGTCGGCACGCGCTTCAACGTGCAGATCGAGCCCTGGCTGGTGATCGGGGAGCCGGGCATGCTCGAGCGAGCGGTGACCAACCTGCTCGACAACGCCGTCAAGTGGGGCCCGCCCGACGGGCAGATCGACGTCGAGCTACACGCGGGACGGCTGACCGTGCGCGACCGCGGGCCGGGCATCGACGCCCAGGACCTGCCGCATGTGTTCGACCGCTTCTACCGCTCCGTCGAGGCTCGTACGCTGCCCGGGTCCGGGCTCGGACTCGCCATCGTCCGGCGCACCGCCGAGCGGCACGGGGGGACGGCGTCCGCAGACAATGCGACCGACGGCGGCGCCGTGCTGACGCTGACCCTTCCCGGCCGCCCCGCCTGACCCACCCCACCCAACCCCCACCACACCCCACCCCCGATCATCCGCGCACTGCGACGCCCCCGGCGCGCCAACCCCCGATCATCCGCGCACTGCGACGACCACCCCCGCCATCCCCTACCCGGGCACCGGCCGTACGAGCCTGTGCAGGGACCGTCGTAGTGCGCGGATGATCCATGGGGGGCGAATCGTGTGAGAGCGCAGATCGCCGTAGTGCGCGGATGATCCATGGGGGGCGCGGATGATCCATGGGGGGCGCGGATGATTGACCGGGGGCGCGGGTCTTGGGGGAAGTCACACCTGCCGTTCAGGGCCGTCTCAGGGTGGACG